>NZ_VPAS01000001.1:0-405091 GCF_013419125.1 Acinetobacter sp. YH12102
CGACAATAGCAAGAGTGAACCACCTGATCCCTTCCCGAACTCAGAAGTGAAACCTCTTTGCGCTGATGGTAGTGTGGGGTTACCCATGTGAGAGTAAGTCATCGCCAGCTCATTATTCGAAACACCCTCAAGCCAAGGCTTAGGGGTGTTTTTTTGTGCGCGGGATAATATTATAAGTAGATGAAATTGGGGCAGGTATTTAGATGCTAGATCCAAAAGTAAAATCTGAATAGCCACCGATTTTGTAGACACCTTTTAGTTAGATAAAATGGCTAATTAACGAGGTGCTTATGAGCAGTAAACGATACCCTGAAGAATTCAAAATTGAAGCAGTAAAACAAGTCACTGAGAAAGGTCATAGTGTGGCTGAAGTTGCTACACGTTTAGGAACCACTACACATAGTCTGTATGCTTGGATCAAACGTTATGATCCACAGCAGCCCAAGACAACAGAATCTAGTGATCCAACTACAGAATTAGCGAAATTAAAAAAAGAGCTGCAAAGGGTCACTGAAGAAAGGGACATATTAAAAAAGGCCGCGGTGTACTTCGCAAGCCAGTCCAAATGAGGTACGCCTTTATTCGGGACAACCAACATATATGGTCTGTTCGTCGTTTATGTTCAACGTTAGATGTTCATCACAGTGGTTATTACGCCTGGTTAAAGAAACCTACCAGTATAACTGCGAGGAAGCGGCAACAGCTTTCAGGATTAATTAAACAGTTCTGGTTGGAATCTGGCGGAGTCTACGGTTATCGCAAGATTCATTGTGATTTGAAAGACGTTGGCGAAAGTTGCGGTATCAATCGAGTACATCGACTCATGAAGGCGAATGGTCTCAAGTCACAGCGTGGCTATCGCAAACCTAGAGCTAATGTTAGTACTCCATCGATTGTGGCTCGAAATACTTTAGACAGACAGTTTAACCCCACCCAGCCCAACCAGTTGTGGGTGACTGACATCACTTATATTCGCACTCATGAAGGATGGCTGTATCTTGCAGTAGTAATCGACCTATTCTCACGGCTAGTCGTTGGCTGGTCTATGAAGTCGAGAATCACAACAGATCTGGTTTTAGATGCTCTACTGATGGCTTTGTGGCGAAGAAGCCCAAAGAACAAAGTCCTGATTCATTCTGATCAAGGTAGCCAATACACCAGTCATGAATGGCAGACATTTCTCAAGCATCACAACCTTGAAAGCAGTATGAGCCGGCGTGGAAACTGCCATGATAATGCTGTTGCTGAGAGCTTCTTTCAGCTGTTAAAGCGAGAGAGGATCAAGAAGAAAATCTATGTGACAAGAACTGAAGCAAGGTCGGATATCTTTGAATATATAGAGATGTTCTATAACTCAAAACGCAGACATGGTTCCAATGGTCAGCGTTCTCCATTAGATTATGAAAAGGCCCATCAAAAGATGGTTATGTGTGTCTAGAATTTTGGTGGCTATTCAATCAAAGCCATTCAAATACTATAAAACGAGTCTCTGCTGTTGCTGCAAATATATCTGTTTACTTTTCTATGCTGAATTTCTGTGAAGACTTGTGTATTGTGATATTAATTTAGAGAATAAAAAAGCGTGGAGAGGATGATGGTAGCGCAATTTAAAATAAAAATTTTACTCAGTTGTTGTGCTTTGGCATTGACTGCCTGTCATGCCGATAACTCATCTTCTGGCAGTATTCAAGAGGCTTCCACCTCATCTTCTAAATCTGAAGCTACAGCCTCAAATGTACAAAAATATAAGATCGCACAGGTGGCACAATTTAATGAGCCGTGGGCAATTGCATCACTCAAAGATGGCCGTTTACTGATTACCGAACGTAAAGGAAAATTACAACTTTTTGATCCACGTACCAAGCAGAAAGTCGAAGTTAAAGGTATTCCTCAAGTTGCCTATGGTGGCCAAGGAGGCTTGGGTGAAGTCGCTTTACATCCGGATTTTGCAAACAATCAGTGGGTCTATCTCAGCTATGCTGAACAAGGTCAGGGTGGCTATGGCGCAGTGGTGATCCGTGGCAAACTGGATTTAAACCAGACTACCCCTCAATTGACTCAAATTGAACGGATCTGGACTCAAGTCCCTAAATTTTCAGGGCAGGGACATTATGCACACCGGATTGTATTTGGACCGGATGGCAAGCTCTGGATCGGTTCAGGGGAACGGCAGCAATTTACTCCAGCACAGGATATGCAGTCCAATGCCGGTAAAATTATTCGTTTAAATGATGACGGTTCAATTCCTGCTGATAATCCTTTTATGAATCAGGGTAAAATTGCCCAGCAGATCTGGAGTCTTGGACACCGCAATCCTTTAGGCATGGCTTTTGATCCACAGGGGCAGTTCTGGGTGATTGAAATGGGTCCCAAAGGTGGGGATGAGCTGAATAAGATCATCAAAGCTAAAAATTATGGTTATCCAGTGGTGTCAAATGGTGATCATTATGATGGCAAGCCCATTCCCGACCATGCTACTCGCCCGGAATTTGAAGCGCCAGCACTGGATTGGACGCCGGTCATTTCTCCTTCAGATCTGTTGTTTTATACAGGAAATGTATTTCTACAATGGAAAAATAAAGCGATCACGACTGGTTTGTCTTCCAAGGCGCTTGTGATTGTGGATACGACACAGAATCCGGTCAAAGAAGTCCAGCGTGTGGATATGAAGGAGCGGATTCGTGGCGCGATTCAGGCCAGTGATGGTACGCTTTGGATAATTCAGGATGGCACGCAAGCCAAGTTATTAAAAATGACAGCACCTTAATCCTTTGTTTGAAAGGCTGCATTTGAACATGAAATATCGAGCGAGGCAGAATGCTCATGATCTGCTGACGATCTGAATAAATTTTTTTTAAAGATGATCCTGATATGAAAGAAAAAGGCCTCGACATTCTGTGAAGGCCTTTTCATATTCTGGCAAAGGTATAATGTCTGTTACACCGATCAGCATCCTGCTTGGTGAATATTTTTATTTTTCTGATAAGACTGCCTGTCTTGGTATGACTCGAATATAGCCCGAAGTAGTGTAGCCCAATAGGGCATTTAACTGCATCGATTATAGGTCAAAGCTGACAGGTGAATTTCAAAAATAGCAGTGAAAGAATGATTATTATTTTTATTCAATGAATCATTGAATACAACCTGAATATTTCTCTTGATCAGGATAAATTTTTGACTAGCCAGATCCTGAATACTAAGCCTACTCTGTATCAGCAGATTATAAAAAGTCTAGGGGAAATAACTATTCTTGCAAATCATATTTTGATGCATACAGATCACGATCTAAGCTTAAAAACAAAAAAGCCTCAACATCCTGTTGAGGCTTTTCTGGATTTGCTTCTCAGATCTGACTCCTGTCTAATCTGTCAACGTCCTGTTGATTTGCGCTTGTTATTGTTGTCGTATCGCTTTGCAGACGTCCTGTCTGTCTATGTAGTGACTATAGTCCTAACTAAGCGTAGTACATAGCCGCTATATGCAGCGGTCGCTGTAGGCGAAAACCTACGATGCTGTCGGCTAAAGTCTCAAGCACTGACATACTGAATTAATTTATCTACTACTACTTTTAGATTTTTAGTATCAAATTCATTGCCCTGGAACGAATAATCCTTATTTCTTGCGAAGATGTCACGGATTTCAATCACGGCATTGGTATCGATCAGTCCAAGTTGAGTCCCGACCTGACGAATCTGGTCTATTGAACGTGAACCGTTGGTGACACCATAACCAATATAGGCTGCCGGTTTGCCTTGCCATTCCTTGGCAAGGTAATCCAGCGCATTTTTTAGCGCAGGGCTGTAGCCATGATTATATTCAGGTGTGATAAAAATAAAGGCATCGCCGCGCGCAATTTTGTCTGCCCAGTCTTGCTGTTTGGGCTGATCATAGATCCCGGTCAGTGGCGGATGAGCACCGCTAAAGAGTGGAAGAGCCCATTCTTTTAAATCGACAATTTCAATTTCAAGCGTACTAAAACCATAGCTTTTAATTTCCTGTAGTACCCAGTGCGCCACTTTAAGCGCGGTACGCCCCTCACGTACACTGCCGACCACAATATAAATTTTCATACCTATTCCTTTCTGGGTTTCTTATCATCCAATTAAATTAATCAGATTTCAGAGAGGTGACTAGAGATGATTTGTATCCTGAGTATAAAAAAGCTCCCGAAGGAGCTTTTAAAAATCATGCGATTAGCAGATGTTTTACATCAACTTTAGGCCTTGCTGACCGGCAGGGGTTACTTTAAAGATTTCCACTTCAAAGGTGATGTTCTTGCCTGCCAGTGGATGGTTAAAGTCCACTTCGGTGATGTCATCATTGACTGAACGTACCACACCATACAAGGTCGCCTTGGCTTTGTCTTCAAACTCGATCATGTGACCCTCGATCGGACGTTCTCCAAACTTCACCGTATCGAACTTCTGGATGTTTTCCGGATTCCACGGACCAAAAGCATCTTCCGGAGGCAGACTTACAGTACGACGGTCACCGGCACGTAAACCAAACAGTGCTTTTTCAAAGCCTGGCAATAAATTACCATCGCCAATCGTGAGGCTGACCGGGGCTTCACGGCTACGGGTATTGTCAATTTCTACACCATTTTCGATCGCGACAGAAAAATGCAGCTCGACCTTAGAGCCGTCTGCAACCCGGGTTTCTTCATTAGGATGAATAAAATCAGTCATGTTGTGCTTGCGCCCGTTGAATTCGATGTTTTTCTAAGAAAAAGGTATCAATTAGCATCAGAATAGTGCCAAGCGTGATGGCACTGTCTGCGATATTGAAAGCAGGGAAGTGGCTGTTCTGGTAATACACATGAATAAAATCGACCACATAGCCGAGACTGACCCGGTCGATTAAATTACCGATTGCACCACCCAAAATCAGGGCAATTGCTAGCGGTAAAACCTTCATGTTTTTTGGCATACGCATTAGCCAAAAAACAAAGATCACAGACACAATCCCTGCCAGTGAAGTAAAGAAATAACGTTGCCAACCACCCGCATCGGACAGAAAACTAAAGGCAGCGCCATAGTTATGCAATAGTGTCCAATTTAAAAAGGGCAGCACAGGGATAGGATCTGCATAGTTCAGATTCGTCACTGCAATCCATTTGGTCCATTGATCCAGAATGATCGCCACAATGGCCAGCCCAATCCACCATAAATTATGTGGATAGAACTGGAATAAGCCCTTTTTAGTCTGGGTATTAGGCATATTTTCTCTCTTCGCCTTGGCCTGTAGGAAGGTTAATAATACAACGGCCACAGAGTCCTGGATGTGAGCTATGTGTATTTACATCCGGAAGCACGTGCCAGCAGCGTACACATTTCTCGCCATCTGCCGCAGAGACTTTCACGTTAAGCCCTTCAAGATCTGAGGCTTCACCTTGTGTAGCCTCAAACTCGTTCACGATCACTTGCGAGGTAATCAGAACGAAGCGTAATTCATCATCGAGACGGTCAAGTACGGTTTTCAGTTCTGCTGTTGCCCACAGTTCAACTTTCGCCGACAGGTTCGAGCCGACTGTTTTGGCACCACGTGCAGTTTCAATAAACTTGTTCACGGCCGACTTCACCGCAATCAGGGTTTGCCATTCTGCTTCTGAAATCACGTTGGCTGTAGACGCGACCGGAATGTCATACCATTCAGTGGTGAATACATATTTCTCTGATTGCTCAGGAATAAGTGGCCAAGCTTCTTGTGCAGTAAAGCTCAGGATCGGTGCCATCCAGCGCACAAAGGCCTGTACCAGATGATACAACGCAGTTTGTGCAGAATGACGCGCTTTTGAGTCCGCTTTGGTGGTGTATTGACGGTCTTTGATGATGTCGAGGTAGAAACCACCGAGGTCGTTGATACAGAAGTTAGTTAATGCGCTGGTCACGATATGGAAGTTCATATCTTCATAAGCTTGCTGAACGGTTTTCTGAACTTCCGCTGCACGTTGCAGGATGTATTGATCCAGTGCAATCAACTGATCGACTGGTAATGCATCTGTTGAAGGTTTGAAGCCATTCAAGTTGGCTAACAAGAAACGCAAGGTGTTACGGATACGACGATAACCATCGGATGCACGGCTAAAGATTTCTTTACCCGCGGTCATTTCATAACGGTAATCTGCAGAGGCGATCCAGAAACGTAAGCCGTCTGCACCCATATCTTTAATGATGTCTTGCGGTGTGATTACATTACCGATCGATTTCGACATCTTACGGCCTTTTTCATCGACCACGAAACCGTGAGTCAGCAAGCCTTTATACGGTGCGCGTTCATTGATGGCAATCGAGGTCAATAACGATGACTGGAACCAGCCACGGTGCTGGTCTGAACCTTCAAGATACAAATCAGCAGGATCAGTTAAGTCTTCACGTTCACGCAGTACCGCATAATGGGTGGTACCAGAGTCGAACCAAACGTCTAGCGTATCGCGTACAGCATTGTATTGCTCCGCGTCTGCACCGATGAATTCAGATGCATCACGGTTGTACCAACCATCAATGCCTTCTTGTTCAATCAGTTTTGCTACGATTTCGATCAATTCAGGTGTACGTGGGTGCAATTCATTGGTGTCTTTATGTACGAAGAACGGAATTGGCACGCCCCAAGTACGTTGACGTGAAATACACCAGTCCGGACGACCTTCGATCATGGCCTGAATTCGATTTTTACCCCAATCTGGAACGAATTGGATGTCATTTTCAATCGCATTCAACGCGCCCTGACGCAGGCCTTTGGCATCCATGCTGATAAACCATTGTGGTGTGGCACGGAAGATAATCGGGGTTTTATGACGCCAGCAATGTGGGTAGCTATGCTTGATTGGCTTATGTGCCCACAGCTTATTGGCTTCACCCAGCGCCGCAATAATTTGTGGATTGGCTTTATAAATGTGCTCACCCGCAAACAGTGGCGAAGTCGGTAAATACACCCCATTTCCGCCGACTGGATTGTCAACTTTCAAGTTGTACAATAAGCCCACTTTATAGTCGTCCACACCATGACCCGGAGCCGTATGTACTGCACCAGTACCACTGGTGGCAATCACGTGCTCGCCCAAAATGACCGGTACCTGACGATCGCTAATTAAAGGATGTTGCAGAACAAGATGTTCAAGTTTGCTACCGCTAAAGCCTGCAATTACTTCGAATGAAGTAAAACCATAACGCTCAGTTGCCGATTCCACCAGATCTTTGGCCAGGATAAAGTTTTGCACCGGCTTTTCGTCACCACGTGCTTTAACCAGTTGATACTCAATTTCGGCATGTACAGCAACGGCCTGGTTGGCAGGTAGTGTCCAAGGCGTGGTGGTCCAGATGACGATGTCTGTTGAATCACTAACAGTTACACCCAAACGTGCAGATAAATCCGCTAAATCAACCACCGTAAAACCGACATCAATGGCATCTGATTTTTTATCTTCATATTCAACTTCAGCTTCAGCGAGCGACGAACCACAGTCCAGACACCAGTTCACCGGTTTCAGACCCGGCTCGATATGACCGGCTTTAGCAATCGCACCCAATGAACGAACGATGTCGGCTTCCTGTTTGAAGTTCATGGTCAGGTAAGGGTTGTCCCAATCACCGAATACACCCATACGCACGAAGTCTTTCTTTTGCAGTTCAACTTGGGTGTAGGCATATTCACGGCAGGCTTTACGGAAGGTAGAAGCATCTACCTTGACGCCGACTTTACCGACTTTTTCTTCAACTTTGAGTTCGATTGGCAGACCGTGACAGTCCCAGCCCGGTACATAGGGTGCATCAAAACCATCCATCACGCGGCTTTTGATGATGATGTCTTTTAATACTTTATTGACTGCATGACCCAAATGGATTTGACCATTTGCATAGGGAGGGCCGTCATGAAGTACATATTTTTTCTTGCCAATACGCGACGCACGAATCTGCTGATAAATGTTGTCGGCATACCACTCTTCTAACCATTTCGCTTCACGTACTGCCAAATTTGCTTTCATTGCAAATTCAGTACCTGGGAGGTTTAGCGTGGCTTTATAGTCCACTGCATTTTCAGGAGTTTGCTTATCGCTCATGCAAGTCGTCTTCCAATCTAATCAGTTATGTTACTGACACGTTTTACAATAAAAATATGGGATATTAAAAGGGAAATGTAGGATGATTTCGACGAAACTCCAGCAGTTTCTCGACATCATCATCAATTCCGGCTTTTAGCGCTTCAAGCGAAGGATAGTCCTTTTCGCCATGTAAATAGTTTAAGAACGTCACCCGCATTAACAGGCCATACAGATTAGCAGAAACATCCGGAAAATGTACTTCTAATCGCCATTCTGGATGGGCTTGTTTGATGGCTGGGCGTGTTCCCACATGACCCGCACCAAACAGGGCAGTGGGGTCATAACCCGCAATGCCTGTTTTAGTAGCATGATCATGTTTTACTTTATCCCTGAGGGATTCAGTTTCACAGATGACTTCAACCCCATAAATGCCATTCAGACAGGGCTTATGCCGGTTTAGTCGTACATTAATGGTTGGGAAATCAATGGTTCGGCCAATCTGATCGCCGTATTGCACCCGTCCGGTAATGCTATAGGGTCGGCCGAGTAATTTGGCAGCAAGGGCTAAATCGCCTGCTTGTAAAGTTTGACGAATCCGGGTTGAACTGACCCGTTCACCCTCTAAAGCAATGGTGCTTAAATTGGTGACTTGGAAACCATAATTGCGCAGGAATTCGCTATTGCCCTGACGGTTTTTACCGAAGTGAAAGTCATCACCGAGTACCAGATGCTGTGCATTGAGTTTGTCTTTTAAAATATCGGCAAAGGCTTCTGCAGTCAGGCTGCGAAAAGTATGATCGAATTTCGCCACCGCAATATAGTCCACACCGAGTTCAGTCAGGTATTCGACTTTTTCACGTAAGGATGAAATCCGCGGTGGGGCTTCATAACCCTTAAAATATTCAAGCGGTTGCGGCTCAAAAATCATTACAACAGATTTTAAGCCCTGTGCTTCAGCCACTTGTTGCAGCTGACGGATCATCGCCTGATGACCTAAATGCACGCCGTCAAAATTGCCGATTGTCACGGCCGTTTTGGGTAGTTCAGAATGAGATGCTAAAGCATTTAGACGGAGCAGCTGCATGGGCAAATCAAGTGCTTGGAAATATCGAGAGGCTATATATTGCCATAATCTCGCCGTTTCGTCTTGTTGTTGTGTTTTTATGCAATATTTTTCTTGAAAATTCATTTTCCTGAATATCAAATCAGATTGTTTTTCGACGCTTTAAATGGATCCGATCAGCGCATTCCTGCTTTTCATTCAGCGAATTTTGCTTTCTAATGTCAGCGCTTTTCTTTGTATTTTTCTTTATATCAGGTATTTCAAATGTCCAATCTGGCACTCATCATGGCGCTACCCAATGAATCAAAAGGCTTGTTTGAAGCTCAAGGCATAAATGTGCATTACAGCGGAATTGGTAAAGTGAACGCAGCCTTTAAAGCCTTCGAGGTGATTCAAAAAACGGGCTGCAAAACCTTGCTGAATTTGGGTACAGCCGGCAGCTCGCATTTTAATGCTCATGACCTGATTGAAGTCAGTCAGTTTGTACAGCGTGATATGGATGTTTCACCACTCGGTTTTGAAGTCGGCGTAACACCCATGGATCAGGATTATCCTGCCGCGATTGAACTGGAGGCTTTCTTTGAACATTTACCCAAAGGAATTTGCGGGACAGGCGACAGTTTTGAAACCGGTAGTGCGAAAGTGCCATGTCATCTGGTCGATATGGAAGGTTATGCCCTGGCAAAAGTGTGTAAGAAGCTCGGTGTTCGCCTGATTTCAGTCAAGTATATTACGGATGGGGCCAATGAGACTGCGCATCTGGACTGGGAGGAAAACCTGTTACTGGGTGCGAAAAAGTTATTAGATTTATATCGAATGGTAAAATAAGAGAGAAGGGTAAGTTTGCTCGGCGACCATAGCAGCTATGGTCGTATGCCAATCAGAAGCGCTTGCTTATTTATCCGTACGTGGAATTACGCCGTATAACATCATATTGACCGTATGCTGGATAATGCGTTGCTGCATACTGCGGTTACGCAAGGTTTTCCCTGTCACCATTTCCATCTGGGTCGAAAAATCTGCATAGTTCTGGGTAAGGGCCCAAATATTCAGAATCAGCAATTCAGGATCGATATCTGCTGAAATCTTGCCCTGTTCCTGCCAGTTAGAAATGACTTTGGCTTTACGCTTCACCAGTTTCTTTAGTGGGCCTTTTAAAATTTCCAGTATATGCGGTGCGCCTTGGATCACCTCTAAAGCAAACAAACGAGATGCTTTAGGCTGGGTACGCGATACTTCAATTTTTTGCATTAAATAGTTGGTAATCGCTTCTTCAGGCTCAAGTTCGGCCTCAAGGGTTTGTAAAGGTGCCAGCCATTTTTGTAGAACGGTGGTCAATACCTCTACATAGAGGGCTTCTTTATTTTCATAATAATAGAAAATATTCGACTTATGCATTTCTGCAATCTGTGCAATTTCATCTAGACTTGCCCCATTAAAACCGTACAGGGAAAATACATCTAGTGCAGCATTCAGCAGCTGGTTGCGTTTTTGAGTACTCTTTTTTTGTTCCATTAGCAAATATAAAAAACAATGAAAAAATGGGAATCCTCAATTGTACGGCAAATCATCAGATTTGTGCACACAGTCCATGGCTAATTTTTTGAATAATGATGATTTATTCTCTAGATCAATATTTAAAATGGCTTAAATGCATCAAGCCAGAGCAAAAAATGCAAGTTTATGAAAATACTTAAATTATTGAAATATTTTTATTTTGAAATAGAGTCAAAAAATGAATGCTTTTATGACCCAGATTAGCCTGCAGTTTTAAATTCAGCTCAGGACTTGGCTTGAAGATGAAACCCAAAACTCCCCTATTCTGGGCTTCATCGGATATTTAGGTGGCCAAAACTGCCTGTAAGACTTGCTGTTCCAGTTCTGCAAATTTCAGACTTTTTTGCCGTGGACGTGGCAAGCCAACCCGAAACTCTTTGGCAATATGACCCTTATCCAGCAGGATAATCCGGTCTGCCAGTTGCACTGCCTCACTGACATCATGAGTCACCAGAATCGCGGTAAAGCCTTGCTCGGTCCATAAGCGTTCGATCAGGTTTTGCATCTCCAGACGTGTCAGGGCATCCAGGGCGCCGAGTGGTTCATCCAGCAGCAGAATACGGGGCTGATGCGATAATGCACGTGCTAGGGCCGTCCGTTGACGTTGACCGCCAGACAACTGTGATGGCCACAGCCCGGCTTTTTCTTTTAAGCCCACTTTTTCCAGCATGTGTGAAGCTTTGGCATGTTGCTCTTTGCCGAGGCCTAATTGTACATTCTGTTCGATGCTACGCCATGGCAGCAGGCGCGGGTCTTGAAACATCACCCGAATATCATCTGCAGTAATTCCTTCACGGATATGCCGTGCGGATTTAAACTTGATTTCGCCATAACTCTGTTTTTCCAGATCAGCAATCAGGCGCAAAAGGGTACTTTTACCACAACCACTACGACCGACAATCGCTAGAAATTCGCCCGGTTGAATATGCAGATCCAGATCTTCCAGAACTTTGACTGAACCATAAAATTTGTGCAATTGTTCAATAATGATTTCGGCACCAAGGGCTGCATTCGGATTGATATCTTTCGCAGGTTGCTCGGGTGGTGCAATCGGGTCATTGACATGACGCCCTAAACTCAGATCAGTCATCACATGCTCTCATTTATTCTTTATTTTTGATAGCCGGCATGCCAGCGCAACAGGAATCGCTCTAAGGCCACGGCCAGAACATCGGCCAGTTTGCCAAGCAGGGCATACAGTAAAATACCCACCAAGACCACGTCAGTTTGCAAAAATTCACGTGCATTCATGGTCATATAACCAATACCAGACTGAGCAGAAATAGTTTCGGCAACGATTAACAGTACCCAGACCAGACCTAGAGAAAAACGCAGTCCGACCATAATTGACGGCATCGCACCCGGCAGAATAATTTCTTTATACAGTTGCCAGCGAGTTAAGCCGTAGCTTTTGCCCATCTCGATCAATTGCGGATCGACGGAACGAATCCCATGATAGGTATTGATATAAATCGGGAAAAATACCCCAATCGCTACCAGAAACAATTTGGCAGATTCATCAATCCCGAACCATAAAATCACGAGGGGAATAAGTGCCAGTGCAGGAATATTGCGGATCATCTGCAAGGTGGTATCGAGCAGGGTAGAGGCAGTTCTGGATGAGCCATTTAACAGGCCCAGTAATAGGCCCAAACCACCACCCACCAGTAAGCCACTGATGGCACGCCCCGCACTGACTTGCACATTCGTCCATAGCTCACCGCTGAGCAATAAATTCCAGAAGGCTAAAACCACTGCACTCGGTGCAGGCAGAATCCGGCTTTCCAGCAGGCCTGTACTAGAGGCAATCTGCCAAATCGCAATCAAAAAAATTGGAACCAGCCAGGGCAGCAGATGCTGCCCCAGAATTGTTCCACGTGAAACCTGCTTTTGGGCCAGGGTTTCAACGGAAACGACTTTTGACATTAAGCAGACTCCTTAATTTTCTCAGCCTGCTTGTTCTCGTCCGGTGTATAGTTGTTCGCCACGATTTCACCAAATGGACCGGTCAAGTTTGGTTGAGTGAGTTTTTGCTGGGTTTCCAGTGGAAGTAAAGGGAATACCAGTTCGGCAAAACGGATTGATTCTTCCAGATGTGGATAGCCTGAGAAAATAAAGGTGCTAATTCCCAGAGCTGCATATTCCTGGATACGTGCAGCGACAGTTTCCGGATCGCCGACCAGTGCCGTACCTGCACCACCACGAACCAGACCTACGCCTGCCCACAGGTTCGGAGAAACTTCGAGTTTACTGCGATCGCCATTGTGCAGTTCTGCCATACGGCGCTGACCGACCGAGTCCATGGATTTGAATTTGGCTTGGGCTGCAGCGATAGTGGCATCATCCACATACTGAATCAGTTCTTCAGCCGCCGCCCAGGCCTGCTCATTGGTTTCGCGTACGATCACGTGTAAACGGATCCCGTAATTCAATTCACGACCTTTAGCTGCGGCCTTGGCTTTTACCACTGCAATTTTTTCTTTGACTGCGGCCGGTGGCTCGCCCCAGGTCAGGTAAGTGTCGACCTGATCCGTAGCCAGTTCAATGGCATCATCTGATGAACCGCCAAACCATAAAGGCGGATGTGGTTGCTGGATTGGTGGATACAGCAATTTTGCCTCGTCGACACTTAAGCGTTCGCCATGGAAGCTAAAGCTTTCACCGGTATGTGAGCGTTTTAAAATTTCACGCCAGATGGTGGTGTATTCGGTCGCCGTTTTATAACGGGTTGTGTGATCTTCATAGACGCCATCACCTTTTAGCTCCTGCTCGTCACCGCCAGTCACCAGATTCAGCAGTACTCGGCCATTAGACAAGCGGTCAAAGGTCGCGGCCATACGTGCAGCCAGTGCCGGCGTGGTCACGCCTGGACGCAATGCCACCAGGAATTTTAATTTTTTGGTCGCATCAATCAGGCTGGCTGCAGTTAACCATGGATCTTCACAAGAACGGCCAGTCGGAATCAGGACACCTTCATAACCTAAGTTATCTACCGCAACGGCAATCTGCTTCATGTAGGCATGATCTACAACACGTGCGCCCTTGCTGGTGCCTAAGTAACGACTGTCGCCATGAGTGGGGATAAACCAGAAAATTTTCATGTAATATTCCTTAAATTAAATGATCTTGTTTGCTCATCAATGTGTGGCCGCTGGCGACCAGATCTGTTGCTGGACGCTGATGGTTTTGGGAATCAGTTGAACCTGCTGGAAGAGATCGGCAATATTCTGTTGAGCTTTGATCACTTCCGTCGTTAATGGTTGTACCGGCGAAGGTTTAAGACGACGCTCAAATGCAATCTTCGCTACATCCGGTTTCAGACCGGTACTTTTCTGATAAATATCTAGAGCTACAGCCTGGTTTTTAAGAATCCACTGGTCAGATGCATTTAAAGCCTGGATAAACTTCCCGGGGCTATCCGGATGCTTCTGAATAAATTCGGGATTGCCGATATAAAAGGAGTAGGTTTGTGGAAAGTCACTAGATTCAATCAGCACCTTAACCTTGCTGTCGAACTCGGCTGCACCCAGGAAGGGATCCCAGATTGCCCAGGCATCAATGGCTTTTTTGTCAAAAGCAGCACGTGCATCCGCAGGGGGAAGCCAGACGGCTTGAATCTCTGACCAGCTTAATCCGGCTTTTTCCAGGGTTTTGGCCAGAAGTTCATGGGCACTTGAACCTTTCTGCACCGCGATCCGTTTTCCTTTCAATTGTTGAATATTTTGAATGGCACTGTCTTTCGGCACGACCACGGCCAAAGAATTTCCCGCCACTTTTTCAAAGGCCACGTAGCTCAGGGCTTTGTCTGCCGCCTGTGCAAAAATAGGCGGAGTATTTCCCACATAGCCATAATCCACTGCACCGACTGCTAAGGCTTCCAGCATTTGTGGGCCTGCCGGAAACTCTTTCCATTCAATTTTGGCATTGGGAAATTGTTGTTCTAACAGCTTTTCATCACGTGCCACCAGCAGATTTAAGGCTGATTTCTGAAAGCCAATCGCAATGGTTTTAACTTGTTGCGCTGACGTGGTTTCTGCGGCAGCCGTTTGCTGTGGTTCCTGTTTCTGGCAGCCAGTCAGACTAAAGCTCAATAGCGCTAAGCTGATATAAGAAACTGTTTTTATATGACTCATCTTTATTCTCGAATTATTCTGCTGTTATTTAATAATTGCTGCATCAATATTCAGCTTTTGTGGAATCAGCTGCTGCGCATAAAACGCATCGGCGACCTGTTGCTGTTTTTGAATCACGTCAGTCGTGAGGGGTTTAACACCGAAGCCCATGCGTGAAATAGAGGTTTTTAAGACATCGACGGCTAGACCTGTCGGTTTTTGCAGGAGCTGAGCGGCAGCGTCCTGATTTTTTGCGACCCAGTCCGTGGTCAGGTTTAGTTCATTGACAACCGCCTGTACCACCTGAGGATGGCTTTCTGCGAACTTGCGATCTGCCAGATAGAATTGGTGGTTGCTCACCACATTTTCACCGCTGGCAATGACACGTGCACCAATCTGATGTTCAGCAGCTGCAAAGAAAGGATCCCAGATCACCCAGGCATCGACTGCACCACGTTCAAACGCAGCACGTGCATCGGAAGGTGGTAAATAAATTACTTCAATATCACCGAGTGTCAGCTTGTTGGCTTCCAGAACTTTTAATAGCAGGTAATGCACGTTTGAACCTTTGTTCAGGGCCACCCGTTTACCTTTCAGATCCTGAATGGACTGGATTGTTGAATCTTTCGGTACAATTAAGGCTTCGGCCTTAGGTGCTTGCGGCTGATTGGCCACATAGACCAGATTTGAGTTGGCCGCCTGAGCAAAAATTGGCGGTGCTTCACCGGCTTCACCAAAAGAGACGCTGCCGACATTCAGGCCTTCAAGCAATTGCGGGCCAGCCGGAAATTCTACCCATTTCACATTGACCCCTTGCTGTTTTAAGCTGGTTTCCAGGGTACCGCGTTCTTTTAAAATCGGTAATACGCCGTATTTTTGGAAACCGATATTCAGGGTAATGGTCTCTTCTTTTTTCGAGCAGCCTGAAAGCATCATGACACCCGCCATCGCAGTACCGAGTACCGCAGTCTTTGTTAAAAACTGAACATGAGATTGGCGCATGAATCAAAACTCCCGAAAGTGAAAAACTAGTGAATGAAAACTTAGACACACGCTAATCGTTTTTGTTTTTCTAAAAAAATAACTATTCAGGAATTTCTAATGAAGAAAAAAGATAAATAAAAAAGCGCAAAACTTATGCAGAAAAGTGATTTATATAAAAATAAAGATTTAATATTTAAATTAATCAAGATTATGAAATTTATAGTTATTTTTTTAAATCTAATCTGTTGATATGTTTAGCTAAAAACCAGTAATAGAATTTTAAAATTTAAATCGAGATTGCCAGATATCTTTATCTGAAATTAAGCTAAAGCACTGAAAGAAAAAGCCACTTTAAAGTGACTTTTTGCAAACAATTGAATTACGTTGATAATTATAAAAAGCCTGACGGGCATCCGGCAGGTCATCGACTGAAGCCGGTTCAAAGCCCTGTTCCAGAAACCAGTGTGCAGTGCGGGTGGTTAAAATAAACAGTTGCTGGATCTGCATGCTTTTGGCTTTTTCTTCAAGATAATGCAGGATCTGGCTGCCCCGATTAGACTTGCGATAACTTGGATGTACCGCAACACAGGCAATTTCTGCAGAACGCAATTCATCACCCGTCGTCGGAATCGGATAAAGGGCGGCACAGGCTAGAATCATGCCGTCCCGTTCGATTACGGCAAACTGGTTGATTTCATTTTCCAGACGTTCACGGGAGCGATAGACCAGAATGCCTTCTTCTTCCAGTGGACGCAGCAAACCGATCAGGCCGCCAACATCCTGAATATCGGCCATCCGCACTTCTTCATAATGCGCGTCGGTGACCAGAGTTCCGGAACCATCCCGGGTGAACAGCTCTTCCAGCAGGGCACCATCATAGGCATAAGAAATCAGATGCACCCGATGTACGCCGTTCATTGAGGCTTCCTGTGCGGCTTTCACTTGTAGTCCTCTTTCAAGCGCATCTTGTTCGACCGGAATAAAATCATCCAGTTGTTGCGGTGTCACTTCGCGTTTGAGTTGGCCGTTACTGTCCATCAGACCATGCTGCTTACCGAGAAAAATCAGTTTATCTGCCTTAAGGCGAATCGCAGTTTTGGTAGCAACTTCTTCAGCCAGCAGATTAAAAACTTCTCCGGTAGTGGAATAACCGGTCGGGCCAAGCACCACAATATTATGATTGTCCAGATGGCGCTGAATCGCGTCAGTATCAACTGCACGCACTTCACCGGTCAGCTGAAAATCGATACCGTCGCGGATGCCATACGGCTTGGCGGTGACAAAATTCCCTGAAACGGTATCAATCCGGGCGCCATACATCGGCGAATTGGCCAGTCCCATAGACAGCAGTGCTTCAATTTGTAGGCGGATCGAACCGACGGCATTCATCACGCAGCTTAAAGATTCACGTGTGGTGACCCGACGCTGCTGGTAAAAAGGCGTCGTAATCTGGCTTTGAGCCAGATTCTGGTTAATTTGCGGACGTGCACCATGTACCAGAATCAGCCGAATGCCCAAAGAATGTAATAAAGCAATATCGTGAATAATATGCTGAAAGTTATCATTTAAGACGGCTTCGCCATCAAACATGATTACAAAGGTTTTATTGCGGTGCGCATTGATATAAGGCGCAGAATGGCGAAACCAGTGCACATATTGCAAAGTTGTGCTTTGTGACGTTTCTGCTGGAGTCATGCTGTGCCCATTTCAATGATTGAAGATCCAGCTTTGATTCTAATGAAAAAAAATGCAAGTGGAAGTGCAGATATAAAAAAACACCTGAAGGGGACTTCAGGTGTCTGCAAGACGAGCAGTAATGGAGAAAGCTTAGTTAATGATTCGTACAATTTTGTTGGTACGCTCATTGACCAGAACGTAGTCATTGTTGACCTTGTACCATTGCTGGAAACGATCGGTATTTGGCAAACGGCGTGCTTCGCGATCACTTACTTCAAAACGTTTGTTGTCATATTGGCGAGGTAAAGTTTGTCCTACGCGCCAGTCACGGCTTGGATTGACCATACGGTTGTTATGACGGCGGTCATCATTCCAGCGACGGTCGTCATTCCATTTCTTGCTGTCTTTGGCATTCCAGTGTGGTGCCGATTTATGCGGATTATGGTCATAACGCGAGTCATGCTGTGGTGCTGCCATTGCAGAAGTAGCCAACAAAGCACTTAGGGATAACGCAATTGTAGTTAGGACTTTTTTCATGGCTCTCACCTAAAATGTAGATCTGATTTTGATGAGATTAAATTAGCGAATAAGTACATAGAAAGCGTGAGGGCTATTTAGTTAAATTGTTAAATTCATGAAGAAATTTAGAAGATAAATCACTTAAACCAAAAGTGTGAAAATCAGCAGGAGTTTTAGTTCAAAAATTTTCAATTGCTGAAAATAAAAAAAGACCCAAACATGGTTGAGTCGATACGAGGATCGGAGCTTGAACAGGATGGTGAATTAATCCCCCACAATCCGGATAATGCTGTTATTTTCAGAATTGACCAGAATGTAGTCATTGTTGATTTTATACCACTGCTGTTTGCGATCTGGTCGAGGCAGGTTATGCTCTTTATATTCGACTTTATAGCCATTGCCACGATAATGCTGCGGCATGACATAGCCAGGCTGCCATCTGAGCTGTTGCAGGCGTTTGACCCCGCGTTCTTCACGCATACGGCGTTTATCATGTTGCCCTTGATCATTTTCACGGAATTCACGGCCTTTCTTGCCATGCCCATGACGGCTATCCATTTGTGATTCAGCATTGAAATGAGGGGAGGCTATTGCAACATGACTCAGCATGAATGTACTGCAGGAGATCGCTAATGCCACCAAAACCTTTTTCATGTTGAACCCTCATTAAATTGTTCATGTTCTACTGTGTCTAATATACGGAAAGATTACAGAGAAACTGTGAAGAACAGGCACCAGTTTTATAACAAATGCAGAGATATTATGATTATGTCATGATTTTACATGAGCTTAGGCTGAGCATTTGTCCGATGACCCGACAGGCTGAGCCTGGTTCTTATCTCATCAAAGTGAGGGCAAACATGCAAGCTAAAATCGATGATTTAGCTCAAAAAAACAGCATTGAAGTCACACCGAAACGATATATGATCGGCTTAAAACACAGAAAATTCTAAAAACTTTCTGGATATTAATTCCATTGCTCGGTCAAACCTTGCAAGGACTGAATCGCTGCAGCCACCGATTCAGCTTGAACTGCATCATCGAGTGCCACAATGAGAGCCTCGGATAACTGCAAATGTTCGATGCGGCGAATGGTGTCAATTTTACGTTTTTGGTCAGCCATGCTGTGTTCCTGATTTAAGCTATATGGGATCAGAAAAGCATAGCTCAGAACAATTTATTTGAAAAACCGAATAATTTTATAAATTTGATATAAAAAATCGATTGATTGTCAGGCTGATAAAACACAGGCTAAAAAAAGGCACTTTTAGGAAGTGCCCTCGTAGATATAAATTGCGTGGCTTTTAATACGCGTAATTCAGATCGGTATAATCGTTAAGTGATTTTTGTACATGTGCCTGAATAAAGCTACGGACATCTTCGGCAGTCATGGCTTTCCCCTGATTGCTGATCACATGCTCAATTTCGGGTTGACCTTCAATTTTAATGCGATAAACAAAATGCTTGGCCAGACGATAGCGATCGTCTAATTTTTCAATTCCGGTCACATAATAATACGCATGTTCAAAATTCAGATCACTATGTGAAAAAACAAACTGATCGAATAATTTCAGTTTCTGACCATTTTCGAGTGCCTTGATGTCATCCACAATACTGGCTTCAAACTTGGTGTCATATTTTTCTGAAATCGGCTGTTGATCGATCAACAGTGAAACCATGCCATCTTCCAGGTTGCTTACGGTCATGTTGTTTAATTCAGTCATGGTGCACTCGAGTGAAATTTGTTGGAGCTTAGTATGCTGTAATTTGAGGGGAACTCAAGGCTGGCTGTATCAGGCTGCGGAAGATTTATTCACTGTGCGAAGCTCAAACGGAAATGAAAAGGCAGCGATTACTGCATTGCTGTCTCATCATCTTTTCTTCAAATATTTAAATGGCTTGTGTCGGCGAAATCCTACTTTTGACAGACCCAAAGTAGGCAAAAATCTTTTGTTCGCCATACCCACCATCCTTGTCAGGATGGCTAAGGTGTGACATTCCTGTCACACTCGCGTATCCAAAATCCACTCAATACAATTGTGGGACAGCAACAGCAGGCGCTTGCTGATATTAAACCAAGATGATTTTAATCTTGTGCATCGATACTCTGACCATTCATATGCAGGCTGTCATCGCCCATCAGATACAGATAGGCCGGCATAATCGAATCTGGTGTTGGCAGGGTCTTGGGATCTTCATTGGGATAGGCCCTGGCACGCATGGCAGTCCGTGTTGCCCCGGGATTGATGCAGTTATAGCGGATATTCGGATGTACCTGTTCCTTGGCAAATAACTGGTTTACGGCTTCAATCGCGATTTTAGATACCGAATATGCACCCCAGCGTTCCCGGGCTTCGCGGCCTACACCCGAGCTGGCAAATACCACCGAAGCATGTTCAGATTTGGATAAGAGCGGTAATAGCGCCTGGGTCATGACAAAAGGCGCCCGCAGATTGACTGCCATGACATCATCCCAGACCTCAGGCGAATAATGCGCCAGTTCTGTACGCTCACCAAGGATGCCGGCATTGTGCAAGATCCCATCCAGACGGCCAAACTGACGGTCCAGGGTGTCGAGCAGAAGCTCATAATCCTGTTCCGAAGCACTGGAGAGCTGTAGCGGCAAGATGGCAGGTTGCGGTGCACCTAAACTTTCAATTTCATCATAGATGACTTCCAGTTTATTCAGGGTACGTCCATGCAGCACCACGGTTGCACCATGCAAGGCATAACTGATTGCTGCCGCACGTCCAATGCCATCGCCCGCACCTGTGATCAGGATAATACGATCCTTGAGCAGATCGGGGCGAGGTTGATAGGCTGAATATTTCATTATCTACCTCCTTATTTGTTATTGTTCAGTTTTAAGCGTTCAAGATACTGCAGTCTGCTGTTTGCGTAGTAAGGTCTGAATCAGCTGTTGTAATTCTGCCACCGTGTTCACTATATAGTCGGCTTGCCAGGCTGTTAAGTCATCTTTGTATTGCAGTGGTAAATAACCGTAAGCTGCCAGAATGGTAGGCATTTTGGCATGGCGTCCTGCATCAATATCGCGCGGATGATCGCCAATGTAGATACAGTCTTCTGCCGCAAGCCCCAGTTGCTTGGCAGCCAGATACATCGGTTCAGGGTCGGGCTTGGTACGGGTCACATCTTCCGGACAGACCAGCACGGCACAGCGCTCGGTCAGGTTTAATGCTTTTAATAAAGATTCACTGAGCCAGCGTGGTTTATTGGTGACGATGCCCCAGGGAACATCCTGTGCTTCCAGCTGTTCCAGTAACGGATACATGCCCTTAAACAGATCGGTATCGACTGCAATGTCTGCGCCGTACATGTCCAGAAAGCGCTGACGATGTTGCAGAAATACCGGATCTTCCAGTTCCAGTTCCGGATAGACCAGTTTCACCATGGCGCGTGCGCCTTCGGAGACCTGAGTCCGGATCAGTTCGGGTTCGACCAGCGCGCGGCCTTCTTCACGGCACATCTGCTGGATAATCCGGATAAAATCGGCCGCGGTATCAATCAGGGTGCCATCGAGGTCAAATAAAACGGCTTTCATGCGCTGGTCTCGTTCTGGCTTTCTTTGACTGTATAGACCATATAGTTGACATCGACATTTGGTGCCAGCCAGTAGCGTTTGGTGAGCGGATTGTAGTGCAGACCGGTCATGTCTTTGAGTTTTAAGCCGGCATTACGAATATCGTGCGCCAGCTCGGACGGCTTGATAAATTTGCTGTAATCATGGGTGCCTTTGGCCAGCATCCGCAGCACATATTCTGCACCAATAATGGCAAATAAATACGATTTCGGATTACGATTAATGGTCGAGAAGAACACATGGCCACCTGGCTTGACCAGCTTGTGACAGGCCTGAATAATCGAGGCCGGATCTGGCACATGTTCCAGCATTTCCATGCAGGTCACAATGTCGTATTGGCCAGCCTGCTCCTCTGCCAGTTGCTCGACCGGCACCTGACGGTATTCGATATTGCTGACACCTTCCTGTTCGGCATGAATCCGCGCCACATTCAGCGGGGCAGCACCCATATCAATGCCAAGTACATCGGCACCACGGCGCGCCATACTTTCGGCCAGAATGCCGCCACCACAGCCGACATCCAGGATTTTCTTGCCGCTCAGGCCACCGGCATGTTCATCAATCCAATTTAAACGTAGTGGATTAATCATGTGCAAGGGGCGGAACTCGGAATGCTGATCCCACCATATAGCTGCAAATGCTTCAAACTTGGCAATTTCTTGTGGATCAACATTCAATTGCGACATCGGTGTCACCTCAATCAGTCGTGATTATCTAAAAATACATAGGGGCCGAATGGCCAGAGTGACTGACTTAAAACCTTGAAAATCAGTCCTCTGCTTTAGTGTAGCGATTCTGGCAGAAAAAGCGATAAAAGCAGCAAAAAAGTTCACAGAATGAAAACGAAATCGGCATAATTGATTTATAGTGAACCCATACACTAAGCATAATGATTTAGAGGACGATAATCCCAATGAAAAAATTCCTTTTAGGCGCTGTTGCCGCATCTGTTTTGGCCTTTTCCGGCAGTGCTATGGCCAATTTTGTGGCAGGTCAGGACTATCAGGTGGTCGCACAACCAGTCAAAGTCGAAAAACCGGGCAAAATTGAAGTACGTGAATTCTTCTGGTATGGCTGTGGTCACTGTTTCATGCTGGAACCACATATGCAGGGCTGGTTGAAAAAATTACCTAAAGATGTTCGTTTTGTACGTACACCTGCTGCGATGAATCCACTCTGGGAACAGGCGGCACGTGCTTATTATGTGTCTGAAGCTTTGGGTGTGCGCCAAAAAGCCCATTTGCAGTTATTCCATGATATTCATGACAAGCAGCGTCCAATTTTAGAACAGGCACAACTGGCCAAGTTCTATACCCGTTATGGTATTTCTGAAGCAAAATTTAACACGACTTATAAATCATTCCCGATTTCGTCAAAAATTGCCCAGGCCAAAAATCTGGCTGCTCAATATCAGTTAAGCGGCGTACCGGCGGTAACTGTCAATGGTAAATATATTGTGCAGGGCAATGATGCCAAAGTAATTCAGGTGGTGAATTACCTGATTGAAAAAGAGCGTAAAGCCAAATAAGAAATAACCGAGTATCCGTAAAAAACCTGCATCAATAATGCAGGTTTTTTTATTCAGATGGGGGGAGTACTTGTTTCTGTATTGATTGATGGATCTGCTGTTTTTGTCGGAATTCGATACCAGTGCAAAATCCCTCGCAATAAAAGCTGCATCTGTAGCACGCTTTGGGTTTTAAAGACATTGGATAGGGTGCGGCGTAGCTCTGGATCAGCCTGATGTTGCAGATGAATCCAGCCCATGGCCCAGTTCAGCGACAGATCAATCAGCATCTGTGCCAGTGCCTGCAAATCTTGCGAAGACTGGATATGTTGGGCGGCTTGCATTTTTTCCAGTTCATGCATGACATCTTCAGTCAAAAAACGAATTTCCCGTTCTATTCCTGCACGTAACATTGCCGAGCCCCCCCAGCGTTCTGCAACAAAAAAAATCCAGGGTTCAGGGTGATATTCGACTGCCTGAAAAAATAGCTCAATTCCGGTTTTAGTCCGGGTGTTGGGCTGATACAGATAGGCCTGTCCCAGTTGATTCAGCACTCCCTTGAGATGAATCGCGACCTGATCCAGCAGCTCTAGTCCCAACTGCTCCATATCCTGAAAATGCCGATAAAATGCCGTGGGCACCAGTCCAACGGCATGCGCGACTTCACGCAGACTGATGGTGCTAAAAGCGCGACCCTGACTGCTGAATGCCAGTGTGGCATCCAGTAGCGCCTGATGGCTTTGCTGCTTGCGATCTTCACGTAAGGACATAAATGGGTTTCCTCAAGGGGAGATTTAGTCTAGCAAAAATTAAGGCAAATCGTAGCGCCACAGGTCGGCAGAATTTCGATATTTAACCGCACTCTGATGCATCGATTTTGTAAATCAATCATCCGGCTGACCAATCTTGGCAAAGGCTTCTGTTATACTGAGCCGCAATTATTTTTAGCCTATACAGGACTTATCATGCGTATCGACCAACGAGCATTAGATCAATTACGTGAAGTGAAAATTACCCGTAACTATACACGTTATGCGGAAGGCTCGGTATTGGTTGAGTTTGGTCATACCAAAGTACTGTGCACTGCCAGTGTAGAGAGTTCTGTTCCACGTTTCCTGAAAGGTCAGGGCCAGGGCTGGGTGACGGCTGAATATGGCATGTTGCCACGTTCAACCCATACCCGTAGCGACCGCGAAGCGGCACGTGGCAAACAGAGTGGCCGTACCCAGGAAATCCAGCGTCTGATCGGTCGTAGCTTGCGCTCAATGGTTGACCTGAAAAAGCTGGGTGAAAATACCATTACCATTGACTGTGATGTGATTCAGGCTGATGGCGGTACCCGTACTGCAGCGATTACCGGTGCTGCGGTGGCGCTGGTCGATGCCATGAATGTTTTGCTGGAAAGAAAGAAAATCAAACATGATCCATTAAAAGGTCTGGTGGCTGCGGTTTCTGTTGGTATTTTCAAAGATGAAGTATTACTGGATCTTTGCTATGAAGAAGATTCGAACTGTCAAACCGATTTGAACGTGGTGATGACACAGGCCGGTGAATTTATTGAAATTCAGGGCACTGCGGAAGACAAACCATTTACCCGTGCCCAATCGGATGCCATGCTGGAAATGGCCGAGAAAGGCATTCAGGAGCTGGTAAAAAAACAGCAACAAGCTTTGGGCTGGTAATTCATTCCTGCCAAATATAAAACGCATCTCAGGATGCGTTTTTTTATGCCGGAAATTTCAGAATACAGCTCCATTGAAAATGCAGCACAAAACTTCCTGACAAAATTCCGACATGAATCGGCTAGATCCAGAGCTATTTTACCCCGATATTCAAACGATATCACCATGAGGAATGCGAGATGAAACAGTGGATTTGTGCAATGTCTTTGCTGGGAATGTTTGGACTAAGCGCCTGTGACTGGGGCAATAATCGTGAAGATGACGAGCGTTCAGTGTTAAATCAGGATCGTGATGAGGATAATGGGAGATATAACGACCGTGATGGTGACGATGATGACCGCGATCGTCGAGGTAATCGGGACGACGATGATGATTAAGGTCTAAAATAGAAAATTGAGCAAAATATATGCAAAAAAAATTTCTAAAAATCAGAAAAGGGTGCTTCGCACCCTCAATGGTCATCTATCGAATTTAGGCTTCAGCATTAAATCGCATCGATAAATCCACAGCTTTGACATCTTTGGTCAAAACACCCATCGAAATATAATCGACACCGCTACTGGCAACTTCACGTAAATTTTCGATCGTGATATTGCCAGATGCTTCCAGTTTGCAGCGGCCGGCCACATGCTGTACTGCCTCAATCATTTGCTGCTGGCTGAAATTATCCAGCATCACGATATCCGCATTGGCCTCTAAGGCCTGATTCAACTCATCCCAGGTTTCCACTTCCACTTCGACCGGTTTGCCCGGCGCAATCTGGTGTGCCTTGGCAATCGCCTGAACAATTCCGCCAGCGGCCATAATATGATTTTCTTTAATCAAAAAGGCATCGAATAAACCCAGACGATGATTCTGCCCACCACCAATGGCAACGGCATATTTTTGTGCAATACGCAGGCCAGGAAGGGTTTTACGGGTATCCAGCAGCTTGGTATTTAAGCCATCCAATTGTTTGACATAATGCGCTGTTTTCGTCGCAACGGCAGACAGTGTCTGGACAAAATTCAGCGCAGGACGTTCCACAGTCAATAAACTGCGTGCAGAACCGGCCAGTTTAAGGAAAGTTTCATTGGCTTGAACCTGATCACCCTCATTTTTTAGCCAGATGACTTCAACACTTGGATCATAGGCCTGAATCAAGGCATTCACCCAAGGTTGCCCGGCCAGTACCATATCTTCACGGCTGATGATCGTGGCAGTGGCCTGTTCATCTTCAGGGGTCAGCAGGGCAGTAATATCACCGTCACCAATATCTTCTGAAAGTGCCTGTTGGATATTGATCTGAATCGACTGGTCTAGCAACGCTTGAGATATGCGCATGAGTATTTCCGTATCTTTTAAGCCGTGAAAATTGCGCCTTATCTTAGCACTGTTACATAAAAAATGAGCGATTTTTCCTACAGTCTGCCGGGATGAATTGAGATTTGTGCCTGAAAGTTTTAGCATGAAGCCGGCTGCAACCCTGATCGTGCAGATTTTATTTTTGGAGAGAATGGTTTTATGCAACAGGCAGCCGAGTTTCAGGTTAAGAATGGACAACTGATGGGCGCACGTCACATTCCCTCTCCCAATTTTAACCAGCGTCCGGACAATACCGAGATTCAGCTCATTGTGGTGCATAACATCAGTCTGCCACCCTCACAGTTTGGCGGCGGTTATATTGAACAGTTTTTTCAAAATCAACTGGATTGGTCAGTCCATCCCTATTTTCAAAGCATTGAAGGGATGCAGGTTTCGACCCATCTGCTGATTTTACGTTCTGGTGAGGTACTGCAATTCGTCAATTTTAATGACCGTGCCTGGCATGCTGGACGTTCGACCTATTTGGGTAAAAAAGAATGTAATGATTATTCGATTGGCATCGAGCTGGAAGGCAGTGACGACTTGCCTTTTGAACCGGTACAGTATGCCGCCTTGATCAAAGTCACTGCCTGTTTGCAAGATTATTATCCTAAAATTCAGCAGCATATTGCCGGACATTCGGATATTGCCCCGGGCCGTAAGACCGATCCGGGACCGTATTTTAACTGGGCTGATTTTCGTTGCCAGTTACAGCATTATAAAAATACCTCAACCTCGCTTGAGGGATGCAATTAAGCAATGAACTTCTGACAGAGGTTTCATTACAATAGCCACAAATTTATACATTAGGTGAATAGGATGGCGCTTTGGCGTTCGACCGTCATTGTCAGTGCGATGACCATGTTGTCACGTGTACTGGGATTGGTTCGAGATATTGTTTTACTGAATGTCTTTGGTGCGGGTAAGGACTTCGATACCTTCGTGGTCGCATTTCGTATTCCAAACTTTTTCAGGCGATTATTTGCCGAAGGGGCATTCTCACAGGCCTTTATTCCGGTTTTGACCGAATACAAAACCAGTCGTACCCATGCCGAAGTGCAGATTCTGATTAGCCGGGTCTTTGGCTGTCTGGCAACGGTAATGAGTCTGCTGACCATGTTCGCAGTGATTGCTGCACCGTTGATCATGTATATCTATGCGCCCGGTTTCCATAGCGATCCTGAGAAATTCGCCTTGGCGACTGACATGTTCCGCCTGACCATTCCTTATTTACTGTTCATGTCACTGACGGCTTTTGCCAGCAGTATTCTGAACAGTTATGGCTCTTTTAGTACACCGGCCTTTGCACCGGTCTTGCTCAATGTCGCCATGATTGCTGGTGCGCTCTGGCTGACTCCGCATATGGCAGAGCCGATTATGGCACTGGGCTGGGCAGTCATCATTGCCGGTATTTTACAGCTGGCGATTCAGATTCCTGAACTGTGGCGTAAAAACCTGCTGATCCCACCTAAAATTGACTTCAAGCATGAAGGCGTGGATCGCATCATGAAGTTGATGCTGCCGGCTTTATTTGGTGTATCCGTCACGCAAATTAACCTGCTGCTGAATACCATCTGGGCTTCATTTATGCAGGATGGTTCGGTGTCCTGGCTGTATAGTGCTGAGCGCATGACCGAGTTGCCGCTTGGCCTGATTGGTGTAGCAATTGGTACTGTCATTTTGCCATCTTTATCGGCACGACATACCGAGCAGAATCCGGAAAAATTCCGCGGCATGATGGACTGGGCCGCTAAAGTGATTGTAATGGCAGGTTTACCGGCCAGTATTGCCTTGTTTATGCTGTCGACCCCGATCATTCAGGCCCTGTTTGAACGTGGTCAGTTCAGCTTTGAAGATACCCAAATGACGGCTCTGGCGCTGCAATGTATGAGCGGTGGTGTGATTGCCTTTATGTTGATTAAAGTCTTTGCCCCGGGTTTCTATGCACAGCAGGATACCAAAACACCGGTGCGTGTCGGTCTGATGGCTGTGGCTGCCAATGCAATCCTGAACGTGATTTTTATCGGTATCTTCAAGTTGATTGACTGGGAAGCAGAACATATGGCACTGGCACTGGCATCGACCGGTTCAGCCATGGTGAATGCCGGCCTGCTTTATTACTATCTGCATAAGCGTCATATTTTCCGCTTTGGCCCGCACTGGAAAAAAATCTTCCTGCAATTCATGTTTGCCAATGTGGTGATGATCGCAGCTTTGGCTTATGCCTTAAGTTGGTATAATGCCGATGTGTCGCAATGGATGCGTGTCGCAGAAGTACTCATCTTGTGTGTCATTGGTGTGGTGGCCTATCTGGCGGCCTTGCTGGTGGCAGGTTTTAGACCGCATCATTTAAAACCTTAAGTGAATATTGAACTTGATATTCGCTTAATAAAGCCATAAAAAAACAAGAGCCAGAAGGCTCTTGTTTTTTTCGAAGGATCATACTTGCTTCGACTCAATCTAAACTGAATCTAGACCTTACCGCGGGAAAGAAATCCAACGATCGCAAGAATCACCGCAATTACTAACAAGATAATTGCAAAATCCTTAGATAAGCCTGCTACTCCACCGAAACCAAGTAGACTCGCAATTAATGCAATAACAGCAAAAATAATAGCCCAGCGAAACATATATATTCTCCATGTGTTTTTATTTTCAAATTTAGTATAGAAATAAACGATTCCAGCGACTGTTAGTGTTTTGTTGACGAACTGTCTATGATTTAACAATAGTTTACGTGATGGTAATAAGAATTTGAGCGGTAGGTCTGCGCAGTTTGGGCTGCTATAATCAGCTGATTTTTGAGTGCGCCGACCTGATCATGACCGATACTTTACGTCCCGAATTTTGGAAAAACTCTGGCCTTGCCGAACTCACGCAAGCCGAGTGGGAAGCCTTGTGTGATGGTTGCGGACTCTGTTGCCTGATTAAACTGGAAGATGAAGATACCCAGGAAGTCGCTTATACCAAAGTGGCCTGCAAACTGCTGGATTGTACGACTGCGCGTTGCTCCAATTATCCAGAGCGTTTGCACTATGTGCCAGACTGTATTCAGCTCACGCCAGAAAAATTGGAAACGATTCACTGGTTGCCTTCAAGCTGTGCTTATCGCCGGGTCGAGCAGGGCAAAAGCCTGCCATCCTGGCATTATCTGATCAGCGGTTCACGGGAAAGTGTGATTCAGGCACGCAAGTCGGCAGCAGGGCGCTGCCTGAGTGAAGCCGACATTCCTGAAGACGACATCGAAGACTATATCGTGCGTTGGGTGCGTTAATTTGCCGCGATAAGTAGCTATTGATTTGCCGGCTGCAGTAGGGCCTGAGCCGAAGCACCGGCCATCGGACGATAGAAATAAAAGCCTTGTCCAATCTGACAGTCACAATGGATCAGGGTATCGAGTTGTTCGGTATTTTCGATGCCTTCGACCAGAACATCCAAAGCAATACTGGAACCAATCTGGGTAATGGCTTTGACAATCGCCAAGGCGGACGGGTCACTGTTCATACGCTCGACGAAGTTGCGGTCAATTTTGATGCAATCCACCGGATAGTCTTGTAAACGGGTTAGTGAAGAATGCCCGGTGCCGAAATCATCCAGTGAGATCTGGATTCCGGCCTGTTTCAGCAGGTTCAGGGCCCGGATTACATAATTGGCACCATGCTCGGACAGGCTTTGTTCGGTAATTTCCAGTTCCACCTTATGCGCAGGAATATCAAAATTGGACAGGCGGGTCAACATTTTTTCAGCATAGTCATCGCGCAAAAATTCAACCGGTGCAGCATTGATTGAAATCGGCAACAGATCCAGTCCTTGGGCCTGCCAGCGACTCATATCGGCAAAGACTTTCAGTTGCATGGTTTCACTGATACGTGAGGCCAGCTCATAGTCCTGAAAGGCACCAAAAATCTCGGAAGGCAGTTGCACCTGCTGATCCTGATCTTGCCAGCGTAACAGCGCTTCAAAACCAATCACCACACCATCAGACAGACGAACTTTGGGCTGATAATAGGGAATGATCTGATCGGCCAGAATAATCTTGCGTGCCAGGGTCAGCTGCCTGGTCATATTTTCCAGTGAGCCGCACATGTCCTGACTAAACATGCGAATGCCACCACGTCCACTATTTTTCAGATCATTTAAGGCAATGTCGGCACATTTCAACAGGTTCGAAGTATTTAATGCATCACGTGGATAGATGGCACAGCCAATACTCATGGCACTGCTGATACTGTCGCCAATATAATTGATCGGTTGATCCAGCTGGCTATAGGCCAGTTGCGCCGTGGCCAGCAGCTGTTCTTCACTTTCCAGATTTTTCACCAGAACCGCAAATTCATCTCCACCCAAACGGGCCACAATGGTATTCGGGCCGAAACAGGCCTGGAAACGCTGACCCAGAACATGGAGTAGATGATCGCCAGCAATATGACCCAGGGTGTCATTGATGTGCCGGAAATAATCCAGATCAATCAGCAGTAGACCCGCCTTGGTCTGCTGTTGTTGCGCTTTCCATAGCACCTGTTTAAAGGTTTTATAGAAGGTACTGCGATTATACAGACCAGTCAGTTCATCTCGTTTAATGGCTTCTTTTAAGCGGGTTTCTGCAATTTTTTGCTGACTGATATTGCGTGAGACACAGAGGATGCTTTGGGTAATATTGTGCTGATCCAGAATCGGGGTCAGTAGATGATCCCAATATTGGATCGGCTGGTCTTTGCTCTGAATTTTACTAGAAAAACGGCTATTTAAGCCTAGGGCTGCCTGTTTCAGTGCGCGTTGTCCGGATTTTCGGGCTTCAGGTGCTAAACGGTTCAACCAGGACAATGAACTGTCCTGAGCCTGTGTTACGGTTTCGGTTTCCGCAATCAGGCCACAGCACTGGTTACTATGCCGAATTTGACCTTCAGGACTGATAATATGGATGCAGTCTGCGCTGGCATCCAGCATATTTTCCTGGGTTGAAACGATTTGGGACAGTTGTTGCTGGATTTCAAAATAATCATGCACATCGGTCAGTGAAACCGCCCACTGCAACAGATGTTCAGGTGCATGATGGAATTTTACCGCCAGCGTACACATGCGATAATGAGTATCGCTGCGTTTAATCCGGCACTGGGTTTCAAAATTCTGATGCTGATCCAGTGCCGCATGCCACAGCTTCGAAAACAGCTGTAAGTCCTCGGTATGAATGAAACTCTGCCATGGCATATTATCCGGTTCATTCAGGTTCACACCAAGATAATCGGTCATGGCGACGTTAAAATAGTGCAGATGTGTTTTGCTACTGACCCAGAGAGGTTGGGGTAAGGCATCAATCAGTTTTTGAAGCTGAATTAATTCAGACAGATGAACAGGGGTTGAACTCAGTGATGTTGCCAGCAGAGGTTCCGACTGGCTCACAGCTCCCTGTTCAAATTTATCATGCTTCATGCATTCACCAATACAACCCAAAAAATACCCAAAGGGCGACATAAGTTTCTTTTAATTAGAATAAACAATATGAAAATTACAGTGTAATTAATTCACAATTAATCATGTTCAAATTACTTGCTTTTATGAAGATTAATTCATTCAGAATTAAAAAAATAGAGGATTTCTACATAAATTAATTTTTTATGCTTTATGTTTGCAATCTTGGAATCAAAACTGCTGGTGTTAGAATGAGATCAGAATTTAGTTTGAGCCAATAATAACATGTCAGATAGTCATATCCCGCTTCCAGAACGCTTAAGACCACGTGACCTTGCAGAGATTATCGGGCAGGAACATTTGCTTGGGGAACAGGCGCCCTTACGCCAGATGATTGATCAGGGTCATCTACCGTCGATTATTTTCTGGGGACCACCCGGCGTTGGAAAAACTACCATTGCCTTACTGTTGGCACAAGCGGTAGATCGGCCTTTTATCAGTCTGTCTGCCCTGAATACCGGAGTGAAAGAGCTGCGTGAAGTGATTGCCGATGGTGGTGATCTGCTGACGCCAGTGGTCTTTATTGATGAAATTCACCGCTTTAATAAATCCCAGCAGGATGCACTGTTAAATGCGGTCGAAAAAGGGAAAATTACCTTAATTGGTGCCACTACCGAAAACCCGTCTTTTGAAGTGAATAGTGCCTTATTGTCACGTTGTCAGGTGTATAGCCTGAATGCGTTGAGTGCGGAATCGATTCAGACTCTGCTCACACAAGCCTTGCAAAATGACCGTTTTTTGCAGGAACGACATATCCTGATTGAAGAATTTGATGCCTTGGTGCAGTTCGCAGCAGGTGATGCCCGTAAAGCATTGAATTTACTTGATCTGATTGCCAGTACTTTTGAACCGGATATGGAAAATATCATCACCAATGCAGGGGTGGTGAAAGTGGCACAGCAAAATATTGCCCGTTATGACAAGTCCGGTGAACAGCATTATGATCTGGTCTCGGCTTTTATAAAATCAATTCGCGGCAGTGATCCCGATGCAGCGCTGTACTGGATGGCACGCATGCTCAAAGGCGGTGAAGATCCGGTATTTATTGCCCGCCGTATGCTGATTGCAGCTTCTGAAGATATCGGTAATTCCAATCCGAATGCCTTATTGCTGGCGGGTGAATGTTTCCGTTCGGTGCAGGCCGTCGGCATGCCGGAATGCCGGATTATTTTAGGACAATGTGCGGTGTATTTAGCCACCAGTGCCAAAAGTAACAGCACCTATCTGGCAATTAACAAGGCGATGGAGCTTGCAGATAAAACCTCGAATTTGCCGGTGCCTTTGCATTTGAGAAATGCACCGACCAAGCTGATGAAAGAACAGGGCTACGGGGTGGATTATCTGTATCCGCATCATTATCCTGAGCATTTTGTGCTGCAAGACTATATGCCACCAGAACTGAAAGATACCAAACTGTATGAGTCGGCACGCAATAAACGTGAAGTTGAAGGAGAGCGCTTACAGCAACGCCGTTGGCAACAACAACAGCAGCAATAATATCAGTACACAAATAGATTAAACTCAGGCAAAAAAAGCCCAATTCAAGGCGAATTGGGCATAAATTAGGATGTTTTTTCAAGGGAGAGAACATCCTAGAGGGTAGGCGATCAATCTGGTCGGCAAACCTTGAGTTAAATCAATCAGCTCACTGATTTGCCTGGTATGTGATGATATTAGACCATAGGCTTGCCAATGTAAAAGCGATCATTTTTATCTGTAATATTTATTTTTTCGATTAAAGCTTAAAAGGTCAATCTGGCCCAGCCAAAAAAATCAGGGATAAAAAAACCGAGCTGTTGAGCTCGGTTTTTTTGAAGCAATGGACTATGCCATTAGATGTTGTCGAGGTTAATACCTAAACGACCCGCAACTTCTTCATAGGCTTCAACTACACCGCCTAAACCTTGACGGAAACGGTCTTTGTCGAGTTTTTTCTTGGTGTCTTTGTCCCATAGACGGCAACCGTCTGGAGAGAATTCATCACCCAAAACGATACGGTCATGGAATACACCGAATTCAAGTTTGAAGTCGACCAGAATCATGTTGCCGGCATCAAACAATGCTTTCAGCACGTCATTGACTTGGTAAGTCAATTCTTTCATTTTTTCCAGTTGCTCAGCAGTCGCCCAACCTAAAGCAATCGCTTGCGATTCATTGACCATTGGATCGCCAAGCGCATCGTCTTTAAAGAACAATTCGAATGTAGATGGAGTCAGTTCTTTACCTTCTTCAACACCTAAACGGCGGCATAAAGAACCTGCTGCATAGTTACGAATCACACATTCAACCGGGATCATATCCAGTTTTTTCACCAGCACTTCATTTGGAGTCAGCAGCTTTTCAAAGTGAGTTTCAATACCCGCTTCTGCCAGCTTTTCCATGATGAAGGCGTTAAAACGGTTGTTCACCTTGCCTTTACGATCTAGTTGCTCGATTTTTTCGCCATTGAATGCAGAGGCATCATCTCGAAAGACTAAAATCAGATGGTCTGAACTGTCTGTGGTGTAGACAGATTTCGCTTTACCAGTATAGAGCAAGGTTTGTTTTAACATGAGGGAACCTTTTACAAAAAAAAATGCCTAGAAATGTCTAGGCTGGCCAATTTTGGTAAATCTGGTTGAGCAGTTCTGCGGCTTTTTCACGGTCGGCAAAACTGTTATCGGCATTGAACACAGCGAGGTTATTACTTGAACCGACAGAAGATAATCTTAATACATAGGTTTGCTGGTCGACCCGAATCGTGACTTCGTAACGGTTTTTATTCTGCGCAACGATGCTATGATTCAGGCTGCTGAGGGTGGCAAGCGTATATTGCCAAATTGTAGCAGAATTTCCGTCAATTTTAAGCAGCGGATTAAGATTTCCGTCTGTGACCAACTGTGGTTTACCAACAGCATTGCTTTCAGTCAGCTCAGCTTGAGCGGTGTTCTCAGTCTGGGCCTGAGGGCGTGGCAAGGCAAAACGGTTGCCACGCTGGTTTTCAAGCTTCGGTGCATTTTCAATTGCAAGCGGATCGACTGTTGGAGCAGGATACAATGGCGTTGCAGGACGTACCATGGCGCCTTCAGGATATTGTAAAGCGTCCAGAGTTGTAGTTTCTTTATAGTCTAAAGTGCCGTTATTAAAGGCCATTGAACTACAACCTGCCAAACTGAATACTGAAAGTGTAAGGCTAAGTCCTAAACGTAATTGCATAATCTTGTGCTCTTTTATTTAATAACGCCCGCTTCGACCAGTGCTTCATGAAGCGGAGCGCGATATTGTTCTGCAAGTGGTGTTAATGGAAGGCGAATGCCAGTACCAATTAAGCCCATGTCATGGAGTGCCCATTTCACAGGAATTGGGTTTGATTCGCAAAATAAAATATTGTGTAAATTTGCAACCTGAGCATTTAACTGTTCAGCGTCTGTAGCATTACCTGTAATGGCAGCGGCACACACTTCACTCATGGCTTTCGGAGCTACATTCGCTGTGACCGAGATATTGCCTTTGGCGCCATGACCCATCAGCTGATATGCCGTTGCATCATCACCTGAGTAGACCACCATGTCTTTGTCTTTCAGACCTTGCAAGAGTTCAGCACCACGCGGTACATCACCCGTCGCATCTTTAATCCCGACGATTTGTGGAATATCGGCCAGACGAATCACGGTTTCATTCAGCATGTCGACACCGGTACGGCCAGGGACATTATACAGAATCTGCGGAAGATCGACCGCTTCAGCCACAGCTTTATAATGCTGGTACAAGCCTTCCTGGGTCGGTTTGTTATAATAAGGCGTCACCAGAAGAGCAGCATCGGCGCCGAGCTCTTTGGCTTCACGGGTAAGTTGGATGGCTTCACGGGTCGAGTTTGCGCCTGTGCCGGCAATAATAGGAATACGTTTGTTGGCCACACGAATGATTTCTTTGATCACCTGGGTGTGTTCACTCATGCTCAGGGTCGAGGCTTCGCCTGTCGTTCCAACGGCAACAATACTGTTGGTGCCCTCTGCAATATGCCATTCAACCAGCTTCTCGAGACCCTTCCAATCTACGCTGCCATCTTCAAACATAGGGGTGACGATTGCGACTATGGAACCTTGAATGGTCTGTGCTTGCTGAGTCATTTTAAAAAACTATCCTATTTGTCCATCCGAAAGGAATGAGAAAACATAAATTGGGATGGATTTGTATTTTGATTTATAGCAAATTCAATGGACTTGCGCTGAATTGAAGATTGCTTATGCAAATTATGACTGATCAAACGCATAAGAACAATATGCTTTAGTCAAAGCCACTCAATTCTTTATACAAAGCCTTTTGAAAACAATCAAGTAATAAATTAGATGATTTATCCGGCGAAATACTGTGGTCAAACTGCGACTTAAGTCCCGGCTCAGCAAGATATTATGGAATTTTGTCTGCAAAATTAGCTCGATTTGAGTAAAAATCTCGGCCAAGTCATGAATTTCGTTGTTTTTAGCTGCTGAATTAATATTTTTATTGGATGAATCTATATGTAAAACATCTTTGTCTGGAGGCTAAGCTGATGTAAACAGGTTGAAAAATTGAATCTATTAATCTTTTTTTAATATCAATGAATTGGATGATATTTTTCTAATCGGTTGGTTTTTTAACTTGATGTATAAGTCTTAAAGCATAAATTGTGAATTTTAAAACTTTTTGATTAATTGCTTTTGCGACTTTATCTCAAGGTCTATTGCATGGAGCTGCTTCAGCTGCTGTGGGGATATCCAAGTAAAACGTTCAACTTATTGATAGTTATTTCTGCGCTCAGGCTCATAGATGATGGTCTTTCTTTTGTAACGCTGATTGAACAAGGATAATCCAATGGAAAAATCAGACAATAAGCATGCTATCGTCACGGTCGCCATCTGTTTTCTGATAGCGGTGATTGAAGGCTTGGATATTCAGGCTGCTGGTATTGCTGCAGCCGGTGTGCGTGAGCACTTCGGTCTCGATAGTTCCCAGTTGGGTGTGTTTTTTAGTGCAGGGATTCTGGGTTTATTACCCGGTGCACTGATCGGCGGTCGATTTGCAGACCGTATCGGCCGTAAGAAAGTGTTGATCTGGTCGACAGCAACATTTGCCATATTCACTTTATGTACAGTTTGGGTCAATAGCTTTAACAGTCTGCTGGCAGTACGTTTTCTGGCCGGAGCAGGTCTGGGCGGTGCGATGCCGATTCTCATCACACTCGCTTCTGAAGCGGTATCGCCGCAAAATCGTGGTCGTGCAGTCGGCTTGATGTATTGCGGTATGCCTGTGGGTGCTGCGATTTTATCTTTAATTGCTGCGACTGAATTTGGTGCCAACTGGAAAAATGTTTTCTATCTGGGCGGCTTGTTACCGATTTTTGCAATTCCATTGATGATGCTATTTTTGCCTGAATCGAAGGAATATCTGAAAACACAGAACAAAACTGCAGCAGAACTTGCCGTTGCACCACAAGGTTCATTTAAGGACCTGTTTAATTCGGACAACCTGTTACGTACCATGTGCATCTGGATCAGCTACTTCTTTACGCTGATGGTGGTTTACATCATGTTGAGCTGGTTACCCTCATTGTTTATGGAACTTGGCTTTACCCGTAAGGACGGTTCAACCGCACAGTTCTACTTCATGGTCACGGCGACGATTGGTACAATTATCCTGGGTATGCTGACCGATCGCTGGAAAAAAGCGTATGTGATCCTGTTGATGTACGGCGGTATTCTTGCAGGTCTATTGGCACTAAATGGTGCAAGCTCACTGAACCAGATGTATATGGCAGCAGCATTGGCAGGTGCCTTCGTAATTGGCTGTCAGGGTGTACTTTATGCCTTCGGTAGTATCGTGTATCCAACAGAAGTGCGCGGTACCGGTGTCGGTGTTGCTTCTGCAGTCGGTCGTATTGGTGCCATGCTAGGCCCAGTCATCGCAGGTCAGCTCCTGGTGGCAGGTTTTGGTGCCGCAGGGGTAATTACAGCCGCAATCCCATGTATCATCATCTCTGCACTGTGTATGCTATTCCTGGTGAACCGTACCAAAGTGTAATAGGCCAAGATTTGAAAAAGCCTGCTTTTGCAGGCTTTTTTGTGTTTAAAATTCAAGGAATCAGATCCGCAGTGCGGTTAAAAACAGGCAGAATCAGAATATGCAGTCACAGGGTTTTTAGCAGCCGCTCTAAAAATCCGATAACAATTTGCGCTATGCTTGGACATAAATCGAGATTTCAATGGATGAAAACAGATGCAGAATAATATCGCTTTACTGGTCGTGGACGTACAGAGAGGATTTACCCCAGGAGGTAATCTGGCTGTAGCCAATGCTGACCAGATTATTCCAAATATCAATCAATTGGGACAGTATTTTAAGCATATTATCCTGACTCAGGACTGGCATCCGGACAATCATATTTCTTTTGCAGATAACCATCCTGGCAAGGCCGCCTATGACAGTATTCAGCTGGATTATGGCACTCAGGTCTTATGGCCAAAACATTGTGTGCAGGGAACATTAGATGCCGAACTGCATCCGGATTTGAATTTACCGCAAGCACAACTCATCATTCGCAAGGGTTTTCATGAGCAGATCGACAGTTACTCGGCCTTTATGGAAGCTGACCGGAAAACCATGACGGGTCTTGCTGGCTATCTGCGTGAGCGTGGGATTGATACCGTATTTGTGGTCGGGATTGCCACGGACTTTTGTGTGGCCTGGACTGCCATTGATGCCTGCAAACTGGGCTTTAAAACCTATGTGATTGCCGATGCCACCAAGGGCATTGATCTGAATGGTTCCCTGCAACATGCCTGGCAGGATATGCTGTCGCATGGAGTGAAACGGATTTATGTCAAAGATATCGTCCAAACCGTTTAAAAGCTTACAAGAATAGGCTTTAGATATCTCGTTAATTGTCTTTGTATTTAAATCTATAAACTCAGGTATCAAGAGATACCTGTTTTATTTAATCTCCCTTGATGTCATACCTGGATGAAACCCATGTCAGCCTTGCTCCAGTTTAGCCAATTTATCCAAAAAACCTTTGCGCTATGGGTCGTGCTCTTTTCTGGCATTGCCTTGCTGGTTCCTGAAGCTTTTGTCTGGTTGAGGGCTTATATTCCGTGGATGTTGGGCATCATCATGTTCGGCATGGGTATCACCATGACGGTAGGCGATTTTAAAAGTGTGCTACAAAGTCCGAAAGCTGTGGCAATTGGTGTCGTCGCCCAGTTTGTGGCGATGCCAGGCTTGGCTTATCTGCTGTGCAAACTGTTTCAGCTACCGCCAGAGATTGCAATCGTGGTGATATTGGTGGGTTGCTGTCCGGGCGGAACGGCATCCAATGTGATTACCTATATGGCCAAGGGCAATACCGCCTTGTCTGTCGCCTGTACCTCGGTTTCGACTTTACTGGCGCCCATTTTTACTCCGGCCATTTTCTATGTGTTGGCCAGTCAGTGGATTGAGATTAATGCCTTATCCATGCTGGTATCAATCTTACAGGTGGTGTTATTTCCGATTGTTCTGGGTTTAATTGTTCGGGCGCTACTCAAGCAAAAAGTCAGCACCTATATTCAGGTCATGCCCTTGATTTCTGTGATTGCCATTGTTGCAATTGTCGCGGCGATTATTGCCGGCAGCAAAACCCAGATTTTACAATCGGGGCTAATAATTCTGGGGATTGTAGCCTTACATAATGGTATGGGCTATCTGCTGGGTTATTGGGCCAGTCGCATGTTCAAGCTGGCAGAAATAGACTGTCGTGCAGTATCGATTGAAGTCGGTATGCAAAACTCTGGTCTAGGCGTGGCCTTGGCGGCAACCCATTTTGCTGCTTCTCCATTGACAGCTTTACCAAGTGCCATTTTCAGTCTGTGGCACAATATTTCAGGTCCGGCATTAGCCACTTACTGGGCTGCCAAAAATAAAGACAGTGCCTCAGTGCCAAAGCAGAATCTGGATACAGAGCGCTAGAATTTTAAAAAAAGTTGATGTCTAAATTCTGCTGAGAAGCTAAAAGCAGCATCTAGCCAGTGAAAATTTGCAGAACTAAGCTATAAAAAAGCCCGATTCAATATCGGGCTTTTTAATTTAAAAAATTTATGAAGCTTTGGACTGTTTGGATTTTAAAATCTCGGTTCTAAAAGTCTGTGCCAGCTCTGCCGTTTCTGCATCCATTCCGTTCACCACAAAGGCATGACGGGTCAGGACATTGGTTGGATTAGGCATACTCACCAGCTGGAAGTGATCACTTACATCTTTCAGCAAATGATTCGGTACATGCAGGGCACTTTCTTTCGAGACCAGATGCTGTGTCAGACGCTCAGAGGCTTGTACCGAGCTGAGCTGCATCTCCTCGACTTTAGAGGCAATTGCGCTGCGGGTTTGCAGCACAAAACGTTTTTCTTCCCGGTAACGTTTATACAGTACTTCGGACAACAGCTGGAACACGGCACTGATCATGGTCAGGCAAGCCAGGGCATTTGGTTTATCTGCTGCAATACTGATCGTGGCCCCTTTTTCATCAAATTTATGTACGGTACAAATATCAGAACTATTCAATTTATAACGTTGCACACAGAGTTCGGTGGCTTTGTTCAGAAAAATCTGACAGAGATTGAAATAAGGCACCGAAACGGTTTTATTGACACTATCCAGTAATTGTTTTGGATCATAGAACTGGATATTCAAGCTCAGGCTATCCTGCTCCAGGACCGCCGGCTTATGTTCTTTTTCTTTGGCTTTGTTTTTCACTGCCTGTTGAGCTTGGGCAATGGCCAGCGCAGCATTGTGCTTTTCCTGTTCCAGAGCTTGGGTCAGGGTCTGAATCTCGAATTTTAAACGGGATTCATTGTTAATGCGTGCCAGATATTCGGTTCGGCTAGGACGCGCGATCGCGCGGTACGCCACCCAAATCAAAGCATGAATAATGAAAGAGAACAGAATCGCCAGCCATTGCGTCCGCAGAATTTCACCCATACTTGGCTCAATCAGGGTGATTTCAATCAGACCGACTTTTTTCTCGTTTTGCAGTGCATCACGGACAAAAACTTCACCATCACGAGTTTTGGTCAGTCCACCGGTGGCTAAAACCTGACCTTTCGCATCCAGAATTCGAATCGAAGCCACACTCGGGTTGGTCGCATAACGATTTGCCAGCAAAGCCAGAGAAACACGATTGGCCGGTTCCAGCTCGGACAGGCTGTCTGTCACCAGTTGACTGGTGATCAGCTGCCCCTGACTGGTGCGGTTTTCATTCAGTTGGTGAGTGGTTGCCAATACCAGTAAAAAGGTATGCAGAGCAAAACTTACAATCAATAGGCTAGCAAATAGCCCTTGTCTAGGCGCATTCAACGTAAACTTCCAAGGCAATTCTGTTCAATTTCGATTATGATTCTAACAATAGTTGTAGCTCAGACCCGAGTCAATTCATGCGAGAAATCATTCTTATATCATTTTTAGGACCTGACCAGCCTAATCAATTTACACGATTAATGCAGGTTTTGTCCGCCCATTCCCTACAGATTTTAGATGTGGGGCAAGCGGTTATTCATAATCAGTTAACCTTAGGTATTGTTGTAGCGTCTGATGACCAGACGGCGACAGCATTAGCCATGAAGGAAATCCTGATTCTAGCACATGATATCGGGTTAACTGTGCGCTTTAAACCGATCTCTGCGACTGAATATGATCAGTGGGTCAAAGAGGGTGGGCGCACACGTTATATCGTAACGGCATTGGCCCCTGAATTAAATGCCTCTCATTTGCAGGCCGTGACCCAGATTGTCTCGACTCAGGGTTTTAATATTGAAACCGTAACCCGTCTGTCTGGCCGTCCGGCCCTGGATGGCAGCAGTACCGGTCCGAAACGTGCCTGTATCGAATTTGGTTTAAAAGGACAAATGCTGGATGCCGCAGCCATGCGTGCTGCCTGTTTGCGTTTGTCCAGTGAACTGAATGTCGATGTTGCGGTTCAGGAAGACAATGCCTATCGCCGTAACCGCCGTCTGGTCTGTTTTGATATGGACTCGACCCTGATCGAACAGGAAGTGATTGATGAACTGGCGATTGAAGCAGGGGTCGGTGCGCAGGTTGCTGAAATCACCGAACGCGCCATGCAAGGTGAACTTGATTTTCAGGCCAGTTTCCGTGCCCGTGTGGCTTTATTGAAAGGCATGGATGCATCGGTACTGCCGAAAATTGCCGAGCGCCTGACCATTACCGAGGGTGCTGAACGCCTGATTTCGACTTTAAAAGCATTGGGTTACCGTACTGCAATTCTGTCGGGTGGTTTTCAGTACTTTGCCGAATATCTGCAAGGCAAACTGGATATTGATGAAGTACATGCCAATGCGCTTGATGTTCAGGATGGCGTAGTCACGGGTGAAGTCAAAGGTCATATTGTTGATGGCGCGCGTAAAGCTTTATTGCTTGGCGAAATTGCCAAAGAGATGGGAATTTCCCTGGAACAGACCATTGCAGTCGGTGATGGTGCCAATGACTTGCCAATGTTATCGATTGCAGGACTCGGTGTGGCTTTCCGTGCCAAGCCACTGGTGCGTCAAAATGCCACTCAGGCGATTTCCAGTGTGGGACTGGACGGGGTACTGTATCTGCTCGGGGTACACGATAAAGACCTGAATCAGGCATAAACACTCTTTTTGATAGAATAAACGCGACCTCAGGGTCGCGTTTTTTGATTGCCTTTGTACTAAGGTGACCAAGCCAGCAGAGAAGATTGACTATAAAAACATCGATCATCTTAAACGGAAAAATAATTTTTTCAGTCAATAACAGCCCTGATAATTTTGTAATGACACGCCAACATTGACACAGTCATTGATCCACAAAAATGCCAAAAGCAAAAAATGTAATGACAATATAGTATCGCGACAAAGTATGTCGTGAGACCAGATCACAGGACTTTTTTTATGCAAAAAACTCAGCATAATGCAGGCATAGAGATACAAATCAACAGATTCCATTTTATTGATTGAACGAAATTCAATAGATAGAACCGTTGCAATATCAAACAGGCAAACTATCTATTTGGATGGAGGGGTTTATATGGTAACAGCGAATTTAGCAACGATCGTGGGCTTCAGTTTAGTCGCTGCAGCTGTAGTTGCTGTGTTCTTCTCGCCTTATCGTCGCTGGTTGAGTTTTATGGCAGCCGGGATGTTGGTCTGGGGCTTGATTGAGATGATTCGTGTAGGCACACAAGCCTGGTTTGATCTGCCAATGACCTATAGTTATCTGAGTGCATTGACAGCAGTCATGATGGTGGTCACTTTCTTATTATTGCGTGAAGACCGTCGTGCAGAGCGTGCCTTGGCAAAACGCCGTTGTATCGAACATACGCCAGTCTATGAAGATGACCAGCAGCAGCTTTCGAGCCGTTAAGTCTACAAATCGCAAAGAAAAAATGCACCCACGGGTGCATTTTTTAGCTTAGAAATATGATACAAACTGCTTAATCAACCTAGCCAAGAATTATGCTAGGATATTTGTCAATTTTCGTACAATTAGAATAGGCATCCTCCATGAAACTGTCGTCCATTCCTGTGTTAAAACTTCCTCTTATTGATATGAGTACCGATCCACTGGACTTGTTGGTCGCGGGTCTGGCTTTACGTATGAAGCAATTGGCACGTACCAGCCCAAAATTTATTGAACTGGTACATGAGCGTCAATTCCGGATCCAGATTGGCACAGATGAAGGTATGGCACGTCAGATCATTGTCAATAATGGCCAGATTGATACGGTTTCAGGTGATGCAGAGAAAGCAGATTTTGTATTGCAGTTTGCTGATAGTGAACAGGGTGTAAAGACCTTGGTCAAAGGTGACCCGACGGCATTTATGACCGGCATGCAAAGTGGCACGATCAAAATGGAAGGCGACTTTGGCCTGTTGGTCTGGTTTAACCAAGTGGCGAAGATGATTCCACCAAAACTGCCAAAGCCAGTCAAAGAAAAAGTGAAAATGGTACGTCAGTTTATTAAAGAGAAAACGGGTCGTTGATATATGAGGAGAAGCATTGCTTCTCCTTAATTTTAGAGATTTTCATGTCATCAGAATTAATTAGCTTTTTAATGGGATTAGGTGCTAGTTCACTATTATTATTTATTTTTAAAAACTGGTTTATTGAACGTTTAAAGCAAAGTATACAACACGAATACTCTATAAAAATAAGTCGTTTAAATTCAGAATTAACTTTAAAAAATGAAACGCAGCTAAAGCAAATTAACAGTTTACTAGAGCTTCAAACACTAACTTTAAAACAAGTCAATGAATCCTACAATAGATCTCTTTCATAAATCAAAAAATGATCTTCTTTTTGGTTAATATTTGCACTCCAGATTTCTTGGCATTCGTGCATAATCTGCGGATGAAATACATCGATTCACACAAGCTTTCTGATCCTCAGTTCAAACGATATACGGGCATCTCATGGTCAACTTTCTATTTGATGGTTGAACAATTGCAGAAGCATGTCCCTGCCAAAGGCAGACCGCCCAAGTTAAGCCTAGAAGACCAGGTTCTGCTCTGCCTGAGCTATTGGCGGGAATACCGAACCTTATTTCACGTTGCGACGAGTTACGGGGTTTCAGAGCCCACAGCCTCAAGAATTGTCCGTCATGTTGAAGACTGCCTGATTCGGTCCAATCTTTTTAATTTACCCAAAGATTTACCCGAGGGCGAAGGCATTGACTGGAATGTTGTGATCGTGGATGCCACAGAAATTCCAATCCAAAGGCCTAAAAAAACAGAAGAAAAGCTATAGCGGCAAGAAAAAGACCCATACCTTTAAAGTACAGGCCATGATTCACTACAAGACTCAGCAAATTCTGAGTTTATGTAGCAGTCGCGGTGCAGTGCATGATTTCGAGTTGTTCAAACGCAATTTAAACCAGATTCCTTCAGGAGCCTTTGTTCTTGCAGATAAAGGTTATCAGGGGATTTATACTTTGTATCCCAATAGCCTGTTGCCTTTAAAAGCCAAAAGATGCTGTAAATTGGATCCTGAACTAAAAATCTATAATCAGGAAATCAATAAAAGAAGAATAGCAATTGAGCATGTATTTGGCAGTCTAAAAACTTTCAAGATCCTTGCGGAACGTTATCGCAATAGAGCTAAAAGACTTGGTTTGAGATTCAATCTAATTGCTGGAATTTATAACTTGGAGCTGAGTAAAAAATGATTTATGAAAGAGGTCTAATTTACATTATTCTAAAGTTTCTGAAAGGAAGTTAGATGCTTTAGAAAAAACTTGGGATGTGTTTTTGAGATTATCCAAAGATTCTCCAGGGATTATAGGTGGACTGGTAGATATTTTTACAGTAGATGAATATGAATGGTTATTTCGGAGAGAAAAATATCAAAATATTGTAAATAGCCAAGACCATGAAACGTTAGTTTCAGAATTTTTAGCATTTACTTACCCGATAGAGAGTCTAAGAATATACATAGGAGACAGTCTTTGGGAATTACTATTTATATTTAGAGCGATAATTTTAAGGATACATTATCTAATCTTATCTAGTTGTGAAGATACCTCGAAAGGTTTTGCGTGGCATCTAGATAACCTAATTTTGCAGCATTTGGATAGATTGCTAACTAGTAAGGAAAAAGAAGTTTTTGAAAACATGCAGATCGGTAAGTTTAGCTATATCCGAAGTATAATTATTTCTAGGGTTTTACTTGAGATTAATGAAACTATGAGTGGTAAAAGAGCTACTGAAGATATGATTCAGCAAGCTACTTCTACACAACAGTTTCTTATGAATTCAAAAATTTAACTATTCAACTTCCAGATTAAATGTCACCGGTCCATCATTGACCAAATGGACTTTCATGTCGGCGGCAAAAATACCGGTTTGCACATGTTCAAACTGGCTTTGGGCATATTCTACCAGCTGCTCATAAAGTGCTTTAGCCTCGGCAGGTGGCATGGCGGGACCAAAGTCGGGACGTAAACCTTTTTGGGTTTGTGCCATCAGGGTAAATTGTGAAACCAGAAGCAAACCACCTCCGGCTTGGGCAACATTCCAGCCCATTTTGCCCTGTTCATCATCAAAGAAGCGGTATTTCAATATCTTATCAATCAGCTTTTTGCCTTTTTCCAGACTGTCATCTTTACCTAAACCTAGAAAAACCAGAATTCCTTTTTCAATTTCCCCGGTGGTTTCACCCTCGACCACGACTTTAGCTTCTAAAACTCTTTGTAATAAGGCACGCATTTTACATATGAACTGCTAATGATAGATGGACGTGATTGTAGCAAGAATAAAATCTGGAACAGTATGAGATGCTGATTTTATGAGCTTTAAATATCTGAAAATCAATTGATTAATTTTTATAAATTCATTAAAACGATTGAATTAATAAAAATAATCTGTTTTATCTATTTATTGCGTTCGCGTATCTTAGCCCATGCAGGAAAGGTAATAAATTGAGAGATTTAGAAATGTTTAAGCGTTCATTACTGGTTGCAATGCTTGCAACTATCACAGCTGCACAAGCTGCTCCTTTAACGAAAGACAATGGCGCGCCAGTCGGTGATAACCAGAACTCAATCACAGCAGGCCCAAATGGTTCAGTCTTGCTTCAAGACGTTCAATTGGTACAAAAACTACAACGTTTTGGTCGTGAGCGTATTCCGGAGCGTGTGGTACATGCGCGTGGTACAGGGGCTTATGGTGAATTCGTTGCAACTAAAGACCTGTCTGACTTAACAATTGCTTCTCTATTCAAGACCGGTACTAAAACTCCAGTTTTTGTACGTATGTCTACGGTAATTCATGGTAAAGGTTCACCGGAAACCCTGCGTGACCCGCACGGTTTCGCGATCAAGTTCTATACTCAAGAAGGGAATTGGGATCTGGTCGGTAACCAGACACCGGTATTCTTCATCCGTGATGCGATCAAATTCCCGGACTTCATTCATGCAATGAAGCCAAGCCCGGTGACAAACGTACAAGATGCCAACCGTGTATTTGACTTCCTGTCGAGCCAGCCATGGGCTACCAACATGCTGACTTATGTGTACGGCAAACAAGGTGTGCCCACCAGCTACCGCGAACAGGACGGTTTCGGTGTACATGCTTACAAGCTATATAACGACAAGGGCGAATACAAATATGTGAAATTCAACTTCCGCTCGCAACAAGGCGTGAAGGGTTTGAATGTGAAAGAAGCTGCCGTGCAACAGGGCAAAGACTTCAATCACTTGACCAATGATCTTTATAACAACATTTATGCCGGCAACTTCCCGAAATGGGATCTGCATATCCAGGTACTGGATCCAAAAGATCTCGGCAAATTTGATTTTGACCCACTTGATCCCACCAAGATCTGGCCAACTGACTTAGTTCCAGAAGTGAAAGTGGGGACATTGACCCTGAACCGCATGCCAAAGAACTTCTTCAATGAGACTGAACAGTCGGCATTTGCACCAGGTAATCTGGTTCCGGGTATTGAGCCATCGGAAGACCGTCTGCTACAAGGCCGTATCTTCTCTTACTCAGATACGCAAATGTATCGTCTGGGTGTGAATCACCAGCAAATTCCGGTGAACCGTCCAGTGGTTGCTGTAAATAACAACAACCAGGAAGGTTATATGAACGTGTCTGAGCGTGATTCGGATGTGAACTATGAGCCAAGCCGCAAAGAGCCAAAAGCTGCAACTGCAAAAGCACGTGCGGTACAAACACCATTATCGGGTCATGTACAGCAAATCGGTGTGAAAGAGCAGAACTTCAAGCAGGCAGGTGAGCTGTACCGTTCGTATACTGCCAAAGAGAAAGATGACTTGATTATGAACCTGGCTGCGGACTTAGGTGCAGTAAAAGATTCAGAAACCAAGCACATCATGTTGTCTTATTTCTACAAGGCAGATGCCGACTACGGTACACGTATGACCAAAGCGGTGAAGGGCAACATCGCAACGGTCAAAGCCAAAGCAGCACAACTCAAAGACTGATTTCGATTGGTCGATCAGGATTGGTGACTAGGGTTTAAGAATTCACCTCCGCAAAGTCCTGTAGAACTCCAAACCTTTCCTGCACCCTAGGGGGAGTTCTACAGGCACTCCGTTTTACTCATCTTATCTAATCTGAATAGAATCATTTTCGATTCATGTCTCTATTTGATTTCTGTTGGAGTTCATTATGAAAGCTATGCAGCATGCTGTTTTAGCCAGTATTCTCGCGATAGGTTCCATATTCGCAAACGTGGCCACCGCCAAGGAGATCTCCCCCGCTAAAACTGTGGAAAATGTTCAGATGAGCTCACAACAGGAATTAGTTGCATTGTTTTTTGCCGCAGCCAAAACCGGCAATCACGAAGTGATTCATGAATTTCTAAAGTATGGTTTTCCGGTTGATGTACGCAATAGTGCCGGTTTTACCCCACTGATGATGGCGACCTATTATGGTCATCAAACTATTGTGACGACCTTGCTCAATCATGGTGCTGATCGTTGCGCCCGCGACAATAAAGGCAATACCGCATTGATGGGGGCACTGTTTAAAATGGAACTTGCGATTGCCAAACAGCTGCGTCAGGTCGACTGTGATGCCCAAGCCAAGCAGACCGGGCAAAAGACCACAGCCGAATTTGCCAAGGTGATTGGTCAGGAAAAACAGCTGCAGAAAATCATTCAGGAACAGGGGAAAACCCCAGGCCAGTTGCCGAAATAAAACCCCTTATACTCTGATACTTTTGTCGCGAATTCAGCTAGCTGTACGTAAATCCTGCAATATTGCATAAAATTTTATGCTTTAATGTTGAGATAAGCACAGCGATATTTCCTTAGTTATGGCTCCAATTATCCGTTCCCTGTTAGATACTGACTTGTACAAATTCACCATGTTACAAGTGGTATTACACAAGTTTCCGCAAACGCATAGTGTCTACCATTTTCGTTGTCGTAATCTGGAAGATACAGTCTATCCACTGACGGATATTCTGGATGATCTCAATCATCAACTTGATCTGTTGTGTCAGCTCAACTTTAAAGAAGACGAGTTGCAATATTTAAGAAGTCTGCGTTTTATCAAGAGTGATTTCGTCGATTATCTGGAACTGTTTCAACTGAAACGCCGTTTTATTCAGGCCAGTATCGATAGCGAAGGTCGTTTAGATATCACCATTGAAGGCCCGATGGTTCAGGCGATGATGTTTGAAATCTTCGTACTGGCAATTGTCAATGAACTGTATTTTAGCCGGATCCGTAGTCCTGAAGTGCTGGCTGAAGGTGAGCGCCGTTTACAGGCAAAAATACAATTATTAAAAGAATACGATGCATCGCAACATCCACATGATCCGCCATTTTTAGTGTCGGATTTTGGGACACGTCGCCGTTATAGTTTCGAATGGCAAAAGCATGTGGTAGAAGAATTCAACAAGGCTGCACCACATGTCTTCCGTGGTACCAGTAATGTGTTATTGGCCAAAGAGCTGGGAATTACCCCGATTGGCACCATGGCGCATGAATTCCTGCAAGCATTTCAGGCGCTTGACGTGCGTCTGCGTAATTTCCAGAAATCTGCACTGGAAACCTGGGTACAGGAATATCGTGGTGATTTAGGCATTGCCCTGACCGATGTGGTCGGTATGGATGCTTTCCTGCGTGATTTTGACCTGTATTTTGCCAAACTGTTTGACGGCCTGCGTCATGACAGTGGTGATCCCTATGTTTGGGGTGACAAGGCCTATGCACATTATAAAAAACTGAAAATTGACAGCAAAACCAAAATGCTGACTTTCAGTGATGGTCTGAATCTGGAAAAAGCCTGGAAACTGCATCAATACTTTAAAGACCGTTTTCAGGTCAGTTTCGGGATTGGCACCAACCTGACCAACGACATGGGCCAAACCCCCTTAAATATCGTATTGAAACTGGTGGAATGTAACCGTCAGTCGGTGGCAAAAATTTCGGACAGTCCAGGCAAAACCATGACTGATAATGATACTTTCCTGGCTTATTTGCGTCAGGTTTTCGAGATCACTGAACCTGCTTAAGCACATTTTAGACATGAGTAATTTTAAAAACCGCTTCGCTACAGGGGCGGTTTTTTTATACAAGATGGCTTTTTAGCATGACTTATCTAAAATCCTGCTAATCATCTTAAAAGAAACCGCATAAGTGTAAAAATGAGCTGTGCTAAGATCAAAACAATTTGACCCATCATAGCCATGATAACGATGATAGCTTCAGCTTTTAATTTTGGTCTGCTGATCGAGGCAGAAGATTTAGTTCCCTATTTGGGCCATGAAAAACTTCGTATTGTCGACCTGAGTCGTGCTTCTGTGTATGAACAGCTGCATATTCCGCATGCACTTCATTTAAAGCCAAAAATGCTGGTGCGTCAGGATGAATATAGCATGGGCTTATTACCGGACGCGGAAGGTTTGCAGGCCTTAATTAATTATCTGAATATTTCACCTGAATATCATGTCGTGGCCTATGATGATGAGGGCGGTGCATGGGCAGGGCGTCTGCTCTGGAATCTACATTGTCTGGGTTTCGAAAATACCAGCTTGCTAAATGGTGGTATTCATGCCTGGCTTGGTGCCGGTTTGCCGACCTCTTCCGATCAGGAAATATTTAACCCGGTGAGTCACTTGGTTCCTGTCAATCTTGAGAATAAAGCATCGTTTCAGATTGACTATGCTGAATTGCGCCAGCTTGTTGAAAATGAACGAGTTCAACTCTGGGATTGCCGGACTGAAGATGAATATACTGGTCTGCGTTTGGCAGCGCGACGCGGTGGTCATATTCCGGGAGCTCGTCATTTTGAATGGAGTACTGCCCTTAACCGTGAAAATCATTTAAAATTGCACCCCTTACCACGTACCCAGCAGCGTCTGGAACAACTCGGTTTCGATTTAAATCAGCCAGTTGTGGTGTACTGCCAGTCCCATCACCGTTCAGGTCTGGCCTATATTTTAGGTCGCCTGTTGGGCTGGAAAATTCGAGCCTATGATGGTGCGTGGAGTGAATGGGGCAACCGCCTCGATAGTCCAATCGCCACAGGGGAGTTGCCATCTTGAGCATCACATCACGTTTAAAACAGCAGTTTTTTATTAAAGCTCAACGATTAGTCCCGCAACATCGCTTGTCTCGTGTGGTGGGTAAAGTTGCAGCCAGCGAAAACCCGATTATCAAAACAGCGGTAATTAGCGCCTTTAAGGCACAGTACGACATTGATATGTCGATTGCTGAACAGGCTAATGCACTGAAATTCAAATCATTTAATGAATTCTTTACCCGTGCCCTGAAAGAGGGTGTCCGTGCAGTTGATCCAGATACTAGCAGTATTGTTTCGCCAGCAGATGGTGCAATTTCCCAGTTGGGTAAAATTGAAAATGGTGATGTATTCCAGGCCAAAGGCCAGAAATTTACTGTAGAAGCGCTGATTGCTGACCCGCAACTGGCTGAACCCTTCAAAAATGGTGAGTTCGCGACCGTGTATTTATCGCCGCGTGATTATCATCGGGTGCATATGCCATTTGCCGGCACCTTGACGGAAACATTGTATGTCCCAGGCGAGCTGTTCTCGGTGAATCAGGTGACTGCAGAAAATATTCCGGGCCTGTTTGCCCGCAATGAACGCATGGTCTGCCTGTTTGATACGGAAATTGGCCGTATGGCAGTAGTGTTGGTCGGCGCGATGATTGTGGCCGGTATTGAAACTGTTGCCACCGGCAAAGTGAAGCCATCTGGTCGTATTGAATTGAACCAGCATAATTTATATTTGGAAAAGGGTGCTGAACTGGGCCGGTTCTACCTTGGTTCAACTGCAGTGATTTTATTTGAAGAACATAAAATGCAGTGGGATGCCGCGTTCAAGGCCAATTCTTTGGTGAATATGGGTGAAGCATTGGGGCATACGGTTTAAAGATTTTAGCCTCTTGTATCCTCCCCCTTTTTCAAAGGGGGATCGAGGGGGATTAATCCTGAATGATATAAATCCTCCCTTGCGGAGCAATGCTCCTCACCCTTTTCCAAAGAGGGAAGGATACAAAAAAAGCGCCATCAGGCGCTTTTTCTCATTTAAATCTTTAGCGTTTCACCACAATCGAATCAATGCCACTGTGTTGCAAGGTCTGCTGGGCAATCAGTGCCGCATCAGCCGAGTCATAAGGGCCTGAGACCACGCGATACCAGACTTTGCCATTTTCTACGCTTCTGACCACATCAGCAGACAGGCCATTCAGAATAATTTCCGCACGGCGGGCATCGGCCTGATCCGGATCATCAAAGCTGCGTACTTGCAGAATATAGCTGACCGGAGCTGTAACCGGTGCTTCGCTGACTTCCAAGCCAGGTTCGGTGCTTGCTGCAGCTTCAGGAACTTCAGGTCGAGGTGCTTCTACAATCACCACAGTATCCTGTCTTTTAGCTTCAGGTACCGCCTGTTCAGGAATCGGAGTTACTTGTTGTTGTGGCAACAAATCGTAAAAACGGTAATCCTTATTGGTGTCTTCTTCCTGGACAGATGCTGTAGTCGTTTGAGTTTTAGGCTTAACCGGTTCCCATGGCTTCCACAACATCAGTGCCATTAAAAAACTCAACACGATTAAAATGATCACGAGTGTGCCGAGCCAGGTCGGAATCAGTGGCTTTTTAGGCTTATTCGGTCTTTCAGATACACCGCGTTGCGTTTTTCCAAACACTTGGGATTTCCTCTATATGGGGTTGCCTCATAGAAAAGGCATAACAGTGGTTATGCCTGACTATTATTTCATCCTATGTGATTAAGATCCAAATGTCATTATTTAGATCAAACTGCACACCAGATTTATACTTGAGCTATTTTTTCAAATAGCTGGCAGAATCTAGCCAGGTATTTTCTGAACAGCTAAAACAACAGTTTTCGTTGTGGCTTCGAGTAGAGCTTTTGTCTTGCGAGCATGCAAAACAATCTATACATGCTTACTCAAGCGAAGCTTTCGCCTTGCGAGCATGCAAAGCGGTGCTTTGCTTACATGCTCTCAGGCGCAGACACACCTAAAAGTTCTAAGCCATTACGCAATACCTGACGTACGTTCACTGATAACAGTAAGCGCGCCTGAGTCAGTTCAGCATCATCACCGAGTACCTTATTGTCGTTGTACCAGCCGTGGAACAAGGCTGCCAGCTCTTTCAGGTAGTTGCCGATTTGATGTGGCTCATGGCTGTTTGCAGCACGCACCAGAATTTCTGGATAGGCAGCCAGTTTAGCCAGAACTTCGGTTTCAGCATCCAGCTCAAGTCGGGCAGCCAAACTACGCGCTGCCGCAGCGTCAAAATTCACACCTGTAGAGGCCGCTTTTTCTAACATACGGCAGATTCGGGCATGCGCATACTGGATGTAATACACAGCATTGTCTTTGCTTTGCGACACCGCTAAGTCTAGATCGAAATCGATGTGTTGTTCAGATTTACGCATCACATAGTAGAAACGTGCAGCATCGTTGCCGACTTCTTTACGCAGATCACGCAAGGTCACGAACTGACCTGAACGAGATGACATTTGTACCATCTCGCCACCGCGCCACAGGCTGACAAACTGAACCAGAAGCACTGTTAATTTCTTCGAGTCATAGCCCATCGCATCAATCGCTGCTTTTACACGTGCGATATAACCGTGGTGGTCTGAACCCCAGATATCAATAATATCGGTATAGCCACGTTGTAATTTATTCAGGTGATAGGCAATGTCAGAGGCAAAGTAGGTGGTCTGGCCATTACGGCGTTTCACTACACGGTCTTTTTCATCACCAAATTCAGTCGACTTGAACCAGATATTGCCATCTTTTTCGTACAGGAAACCACGTTGATCTAAGGTCTGTAAGGCTTCTTCAATTTTGTCGGTTAATGATTCTTCGCTGAACCATTGGTTGAAAGTGACACCAAATTCGCCCAGGTCATCTTTAATATCGTCCAGAATCGCTTTGAGTGCTGCCTGTAGGAAGACACGGTAGCCTGTACCAATCAACGCCTGAGAATTAAAGATCAAACCATCAATGTGTTTTTCTTTATCGCCAGACACCACCACTTTGTTGCCATCTGCATCCAGTTCAGCAGCGAATTGCACATCTTCCGGTACATCTTTATACACATCCGCAACCGGGCGGACATAAGCATCGCCATCCTGGTCAATAATGCTTTGCGCGATTTCTTTGACATAGTCGCCTTGGTAAGCATTTTTCGGGAAGACCAGTTCCTGACCATTTAACTCTAAATAACGCAGGTAAGTTGAAGTGGCCAGAATGTCCATTTGACGGCCAGCATCATTGACATAGTATTCGCGATCTACTTTGGCACCAGTCGCCTCTAAAAGATTGGCAACGGTCATGCCATACGCGGCACCACGACCATGACCCACGTGCAGGCTAGAGGTCGGATTGGCAGAGACAAATTCAACCTGAATGCGTTTGTCCGCATTGACCTGGGTGCGACCATAAGCATCTTGCTGTGCTTGAATTTGATCGAGTACCACAAAGCGCTGGTCTGCATTGAGGAAGAAGTTAATAAAACCAGGACCTGCGATTTCCGCTTTGCTGATATCTGCCACTTCAGGAAGAACAGCAAGCATTTTTTCTGCTAAATCACGCGGCTTCATACCCGCAGCTTTAGAGGCAATCATCGCGATATTTGAGGCGAAATCACCGTGTGTTCGGTCTTTGGTACGCGTCAAACTACTGCTGTTTTTCCAGTCAGATGGGAGGACACCTTCAGCTTGAAGGGATTGCACTGCATGTTCTAGAGCTGCTTGGATTGCCGTGTTCATAATCAGTCGAAAATAAATGTCGCAGAAAAACAGCAAATATAGCAAATTTCATGCTCTTTAGGTAAACGCATTTCTAGGGAATCAAAAGGAGCGGGTCACTTAGTCGGAAATTTTGGGCTGAATAAATGCAGAATCACTGGATGAATCTCATGAAAATACAAGCAGTTTTAGCTTAAAAATGCCCATAAAAAAAACACTGCGCCACAGTGCGATATTTGGCTTATATTAGTCATCTGAGAATAGTAAGAAGAGCATGCCGTGGCTGCACCACAACGTCCGACCATTATCGGTGATATTCCTAAACTTCCTGCAAAATGGGCCTTGATTATTGTGCCTTTTATCCTGTCTTGCCTGATGAGTGGCATCATTTCCATGATCAATATGCTGCGTAATCTGGGCTGGATTGAAGGCTTTATGGCGCTCTGGTTCCATAACTGGATGATTTCCTGGGCGATTGCCTTTCCGATTGTGGTGACCTTATTGCCCTTTGTACGCAAGTTTACCGGGCTACTGGTCGATATGTCCGGCCCTCAGGCACCAAAATAAATTTCCTTCAGAATCGCCAGATCGAAGCTGAAGGGCTTCACACGGGTTAAAGGATGATGGATTAAGGCAGGGCTTATTGTTTAAAGCAGATGTTCGACCGCTGCACGAATGATCCCCAACACCAGACCGATGCAGGCACCGACCACAACGCCATTGACCCGGATCATATGAAGGTCACCGCCGACTTCATTTTCAATCTTGTCGATCATCTCGCTGGAATCCCATTCGTGAATGCGTTCGCTGATAAAGCGAATCACTTTTTCACTGTACTGGTCACTCAGGTCAACCGCGATCGCGCTGAGGCGTTTATTCAACAGCTCACGGACTGAGGCATTCGAGATAATGTTTTCTCCCACTTGCTGAATGGCAATCCTGAGATTTTCAGCAATACCGGAATCGGCTTTCTGCAAGTCGGTTTTGATCGCATCACATAAAATCACCACCGCACCACTGATAAAATTCAGCACTTGTGGACTGTCCAGTAAGGCATCTTTGGTTTCATTCAGGCGACGACTTGCTTCACTGTCATTATCCGCCAGCTGCAACATCCAGTTTTGTCCCATCTCCTCAATTTTCAGCCGCCACGGATGATCCGGGTCGGCCAGCATCGCTTCAACCCTCTGAATGACAGAATCAATACTGCGTTGCTGTACATCAATTCCAATCCAGCTCGCGCCTTTGGCCAGTTTCCAGACTCCCATTTCCTTGAACAGGTTGCGGGTCAGTTCCCGGGTTTCTTCAGGATGTGAGCTCATCCAGGCATGTACCACGTCTAGGCCGCGTTGCAGTACATCCTGATGAAAATCATTTTCGAGTACGGCGCGCAGCATCTCGCTGGCCAGGGTATTGATCTGGGTGTTCTTGACCCATTGCACGCTATTATTCTGGATAAATCCGGCAATCTGTTCCTGCCCGACAAATTCGAAAACTTTAGGCACGGTTTGCTGGATCACCTGGGTGACCTGGGCATTATTCTGCGGATTCGCCAGCCAGCGCCCCGCGGCCAGACTCAGGTCGGTACTGGCCAGACTGCGCTGTACAATTTGCGGAGAGAGAAAATTTTCCTGCACAAAACGGCCCATTGACTCTGCAATACGGGCCTTGTTGCGGGGAATGATTTCGGTATGGTCACGTAAAAATTTCGGGATCGGCAAGCGGCCAAAAGGATTACGGAACAGTACGGTAATCGCATACCAGTCAGCCAGACCACCGACCACACCGGCTTCTGCAGAGAGCATCAGGATATGAATCAGCCAGACATATTCGGGCAGCAGCTTGGCAGCAAGCATGAGTGCCAACCAGATCAGTACCGCGACCACCAGCGCGATGGTCGCAAAACGTTTACTGCGTTGTAAGCTCGGTGAGATACGCTCTGTCTGCATAGATCATCCTGTCAAGAGGGATTGGCCGGTTGCGGTTGCAGCACTGCGCCGGATGGACTTAGACCATATTTAGTCCCAAGTGACTGTAAAATCAAGCGCGCATCGAAAGCATCGCTAGGTGCCTGACCGGCTTTAAAGCATTCAATGGTATAGGCCACCTGAGCAGGATCCAGGCTGACAGTATAAGGACGGTCATAGAACGGGTCTGGCCAGAACCCCGGATAGCGACGGTAATAACCATATGGATAATAGCTCGGTGCCGGATAGACGATCGCCTGACGTGGCGGTTGCTGGGTACGATTACTTGGATCATTCAGCACTCTAAAGAACTGAAAGCCATTTTGCACAGTGGTCTGCGCGGCTTTGAGCAGGGTAATTTCCTCAGCCGTGCCAAAGCTCATATTGGGCCGGGCCTGAAACCCAATCCGATAGGTGTTGCTGTTGAGGGGCGTGGTACTGTAGCGGCCCAACTGATCAAAGCTTAAAGGCTTTGAGGGTGTCGTTGCACAGCCACTCAGACCCAGTACCGCAATGAGAGCCAGCCCGCAGAGGGTATATTTCATGTTCGATCTCCTGATGCAATGATCCAGTCCAGATAGCGGAGCTTAAAAACTCTTAAAAACTACTGTCTGGCTGGGTCAGGAAAGTTAATTCTTCCGCTGTCGATTCCCGGCCTAAAAGCTGGTTTCGATGCGGATAACGTCCGAAACGGTCAATAATCACTTTATGTCTTAGCTCATAGTCCAACACAGTTGGATTATCCAGCGCTTCAAACAGCTGCAATGCCACTTCATGGATACGTGTTGACTCACTGTGCATAAAGGGCATGTATAAAAAACGGCGGTAGACTGGATCAAGCGCTTGATCGAGTTTTAACTGGATCATTTCCTGAGCCAGAACCAAAGCCATACCATCTTGAGCAAAAGCACGTGGATCATTGCGATATAAATTACGGGATAACTGATCCAGGATAATGATTTCGGCCACCCGGCCTGCTGGCGTTTCTCGCCAGGTCCATAATTCGCCTTGTGCGGCCTGCCGATGCAAGACGCTAAACTTTTCAGCCAGTAAGGCATCAAAGGCTGCGCTTTTAACAAACCAGTTCGGTTCTGCGGCCGGGGAAAACCAGAAGTCTAAAAAATCTTGATAATTCATATGCTTTATTGTTTGCCTCTGCTCATTTAATTATAAAATCACAAATTTCACATGTCTTATAGGGGAAGTTTGTGTTAAAAAATTGCCAAATTAAAAATCAATAGTTTGCCTGAAAACTAGACAGCCTATCATGTGCCGGCCAGAAATCACGGTATACTGATTAAACTGATGATTTTAATTTAATAGTTTAGCCCCTTTAAGCGAGATTGTAATGAGTCAACCTGAACCGACTTCCCAAAATGTGTTACCGACCTGGGTAGAGTCGTCACTCATCAAAGGCATGCTGCGTGGTATTGAGCGTGAAAGCTTACGTATGCAGAGTGATGGTTTCCTGTCACAGGCAGGGCATCCGCGTGCCTTGGGTTCAGCCTTGACTCATCCACATATCACCACAGACTATTCTGAAGCCTTAATGGAGTTTATTACGCCGCCGCAGGACACGATCAAAAAAGCCTTGGACTATCTCACTGATATTCACGCGATTGTGCATCGTCATCTGGAAAATGAGGAAAAACTCTGGCCGATGTCAATGCCCTGCATGCTGGATAGCCGCGATGAAAGTATTCCGTTGGCGCAGTATGGCAGCTCGAATATCGGCTTATTTAAAACCTTGTATCGTCATGGCTTGGGGGTGCGTTATGGTCGCCGTATGCAGACCATTTCAGGGGTGCATTATAACCTGTCTTTCCCGGATCATCTGTTCGAAGCCTTACAGCAGCAGGAGCAGGATGAAGCACTCAAGGACTTAAGCCTGCAGGATTATCGCAGCCACCGCTATATGGGACTGATCCGTAACTTTATTCGTCTGACCCCACTGGTGATGTTCCTGGTCGGTGCCAGTCCGGCAGTCTGCCAGTGCTTTATGACCGGTCGTGATCATCATCTATTGCCCTTGGTAAAAGGCACCCTGTATACCCCTTATGCGACAGCATTGCGTATGGGACGATTTGGCTACCAGAACTCAGCCCAGAAACAGCTCGGCATTCACTATAATAACTTGCAAGACTATCTAGAAGGACTGCAAAAAGCAGTCAAAACGCCGTATAAACCCTTTAGTCGTCTTGGACTAAATGCAGCAGATGGCCAGCCGACTCAGATCAATGATCATGTGCTGCAAATCGAAAATGAATATTACAGTCTGGTACGTCCGAAGCAGGTGCCACAAGAGGGTGAAACCCCATCTCAAGCGCTGGAAAATCGCGGGATTGCCTATGTCGAGCTGCGGGCAGTCGATGTCAATCCATATAGCCCGATTGGCATCAATGAAGACACCGCCGGCTTCCTGGAAGTGGTGGCCTTGTATTGTTTATTGCAGGACAGTCCAGCACTTTTCGGTGAGGAGCAGGAGATCATTGAGCAGAATCAGACCGAAGTGGTAAATCGTGGCCGTGCGCCGAATGCTGCAATTCTGGCAGATGGTCAATGCTATCCGATTGAAGACTGGTGTGCCATACATCTGCAACGCATGCAGCCTCTGGCCGAGCTGCTCAATCAGACCTATGCAACCGACCTGTATAGCAATGCCATGAAGATGATGCAGATCCGGGTCGATGAAGTTGATGCAACTTTATCTGCCCTGGTGGTGGGCGATACACGCACTCAAGGCAGTATGTGGCACTTTGGCCAGCATCTCGCTCAGCAACATAGCAGTGTTTATGAAACACATCAGCTCAGCCCGGAAACACTGGCTTATTTTGAAGAAATGTCACAAAAGTCATTGCAGCAACAACAGCAACTCGAGCAAGATAGCAGCGTCAGTTTTGCTGATTATTTAGCCCAATATCGATAAAAAATAAGAGGATTCACCATGCAATGGGGTTATCGCTTCGTGAGTGGTATGTTATTTTTGGCTGCTGTCATTGGAATGGCATTTGCCTTATATCTTGAGCATGTACAAGGCCTGGTGCCTTGTCCACTCTGTGTGTTTCAGCGTGTGGGATTAATTGGACTGGGGATCATCTCACTCATCGCATGTCTGCATAACCCTAAATCCAATATCATGAAGCGGCTCTATGCCTTGCTAGGTTCGCTGAGTATTTTATGGTCTGTGGGCGTCGCTGCCCGGCATGTCTGGTTACAGAATCTGCCACCGGATCAGGTGCCGAGCTGTGGTCCTGGCCTGGAATACTGGCTGGAAACCTTGCCAATGCAGTCGGTATTGCAACAGGTACTCAATGGTTCTGGCGAGTGTGCCACCATTGACTGGATTTTCTTGGGGCAATCTTTGCCGGTCTGGTCTCTGATCTTCTTTAGTATTTTATTGCTGGTCAGTCTATGGCAACTGCTGCGCAAATATAAAACTGCACCGGTTAAACGGCTCAGAGATAAATATTAATAAGTTCGCATTAACAAGCCCTCAATTGAGGGCTTGTTAATGCGCTGAAAGTTAAGTCAGGGCAATACCTTCCAGACTTTCCAGATCAATTGTATATTCACGAATTTGATCAAAGGCTTCATCTTCTACACTTGGATAGAACCAGCGTGCCACCTGTTCGGCGACCAGCGGATGATATTGAATCTCGAAATGGTTCAAGCCATAGAAAATAGCCTTGTGGGCATCCGGAACTTTGAGCTGGAAACGCGGATTGGGATGCTCGCCCAAAGCGCTTTTGATACTGACCAGATAGTCGCCAATCACGTGCAGGGTCTTGTTTTTGCGGTTTTCAAATTCGATCGTACCCGCAACCAGATAGGTGTCGATATGCGACGGGATCGGGGCAGGTTTACGGTTGTCATCCATAAAGCCGATCCGAAGCGCATTATGCTCCCAGTCATCATCACGGACGCTGCCATGGCGTAAATCCAGAATCCCATTACTGCGAATATTGACCAGATGACCAATCAGCCGGATCAGCGGGAAATGTCCAAGTTTGTCCTGCAAGCTAAACCCAAAACGTTCCAGAACAGCACCATGATGCGGTGAACCGAGACAGACCAGATTCTCCACCATATTGATCCAGCCATACATATTCTGCTTGCCATAAAACAGCGCACTACGAGAGACCAGCCCCCCCATGCTATGCCCGATCAGGTCAATACTGGTAATTCTCGGATTGCGAGCAACTAGATCCTGCAAGGTATTGGCCAGACTGCGGCCATTGGCTGAAATTCGCCGACCAGTATTGTAATTCAGATACAGCATGGTATTGCGGTCGCGCTGGGCCAGTAATTTTTCTCCAATCCCTTCATATTTTCGATTTGACCAGTCTAAATGGTTCATGCATAAGCCATGTACAAACAGGGTAATCCGTCCGCTCAGCTCACCATTTTGCAATGAGCCATAATGATCATAGATCACCATGGGCAAGGCCAAAGGGTTTTGATATTTCAGCAGATAATCCCCAATAATGCCATTTAAGGCACTGACCAGAAAATGCAAGGAAGGCGTCAGCGGCTTATTATGCAGTTTGGGAAAACGTTCAATAATCTGGCGTAGACCGGGTGCAATCAGGGTATTGCCATAATGAAACAGCATGTCATAGGACATTTGATAGAGCCGGGCAATCGATGGAATATTCTGAATTTTTTGTGAATTATTTTCACTTAAACCAAAAATACTCATTAAAATTTCACGTTGAATACTCTTGATCAGTTCCTGAATCACGTCGTTAAAGCGCGTCGTCACCAGCTGCGCCAGACCTTCCAGTACATCGGCCTGACTCGGTGGGGTTCGGTCCCAGCGACAATAGGTTTCATGTAACGGTGTCAAACTTGGCATCTGATGCTGTCCTTTCAATGAGCCGCATGATTTGTCATCTTTCTTTTTAAAGAACTTCGCGGTATAAATTCTTTTTCTTGTCGAGTTTCCAGATATTGAGGCCTTCATTCTAAAATAGCGAGAATTACAGAATACTTCTGGCTTTTTTGTCAGACAATTTAAGTAATTAACGGGTCTGATATTGTAGTGTACTTCACATTTTTTAAATTAAATTTTGATGATGAATGGGTTTTTTGTTGGTAGTTCATGAATATTATTTATTTGCATGGCTTTAAAAGTAATGCCCACTCGATCAAGGGGACATTGCTGCAACACTACTGTGCAAAATACTCCGGGGTTCAGGTGCATTTGCCTGATTTAAATATGTCGCCACTGGCTGCGATTCAGCAGCTTTCCGAGCGGATTCAGTCAATGCAAGATGTGGCGCTGGTGGGCAGCAGTCTCGGCGGATTCTATGCGACATATCTGGTCGCACAGCATGCTGTGCCTGCTGTACTGATTAATCCGGCAATGCGACCATGGCAACTGTTTCGTGAACTGTTTGACGAGCAACTGCCTTTGCAGGTGCATCCGAACTGGTGTCTGGATGATGTGGATCTTCGACAACTGCAACAATTGGCCCTGCCAGTTGCACAAGATGCAGACAAAATGCTGGTTCTGCTGCAACAAGGCGATGAAGTTTTGGATTATCGTGAAGCACATCGTTATTATAGTGCTGCGCGTCCCCCTGCAATGCTGATGACCGAAGCAAATGGCAGTCACGGGATGGATGATTTTGCGGAGAAAATTCCGCTGCTTTTACAGTTTTTGTTGGACTGCATAAAAAAGGAAACCGAATAACGTGTCTCAATATACGGCTCAATCTCTTGAAGTTTTATCTGGTCTGGATCCGGTACGTCGTCGTCCGGGCATGTATACCGATACCTCTCGTCCGAACCATCTGGCGCAGGAAGTGATTGATAATGCTGTCGATGAGGCCTTGGCCGGACATGCCAACAAGATTACCGTCACGGTCTGTAAAGATGGTTCATTATCTGTCGAAGATAACGGTCGTGGTATGCCAGTCGATATTCATCCCGAATATGGTCAAAGTGGTATTGAAATCATCATGACCAAACTGCATGCCGGTGGTAAGTTCAGCACCGATAACTACCAGTTTTCCGGTGGTTTGCATGGCGTGGGGATTTCAGTCGTTAATGCACTTTCGACCCGTGTAGAAGTTGAAGTTCAGCGTCAGGGCAACCTGTATAAAATGGCCTTTGAAAATGGTGAGCCGGTTGCACCTCTTGAAGTGCTGGCAGGCAAGGCGCCTAAACGTGCCTCGGGAACTACGGTACATTTCTGGCCTGAAACCAAATACTTCGATTCACCCAAATTTGCCTTAAAAGCTTTAAAGCATAATCTCAAAGCCAAAGCGGTTTTGGCTGCGGGCTTACAGATCAATTATATTGACCAGATCAATGACGAAAAGATCAGCTGGCAGTTTGAAAATGGTCTGGTCGACTATTTGATGGATGAGCTTGAGGATCGTGAAATCATTCCTGCACCGGCTTTTGTTGCAACAGGTGACGCTGAGCGTGCCAGTGCCGAGTTTGCGATTTGCTGGAATGTAGAAGGCGGCGATAGCATTCAGGAGTCCTATGTCAACCTGATTCCGACCGCGCAGGGCGGTACCCATGTCAATGGTTTACGTTCAGGCGTGACCGATGCCATGCGTGAATTCTGTGAGCTGCGTAATCTGTTGCCGCGTAATATGAAACTCTCTGCGGAAGATGTCTGGGATGGTGTCAACTATATTCTGTCGCTGAAATTCCAGGAGCCGCAGTTCTCGGGACAAACCAAAGAGCGTCTGTCGAGTCGTGAAGCCTCAGGTACGGTGCAAAATATTGCCAAAGATGCATTTGCACTCTGGCTAAACCAGAATTCTGATATCGCGATGCAACTGGCTGAAATGGCCATTTCTAAAGCGGGTCGCCGTTTAAAAGCCGCGAAAAAAGTAGAACGTAAAAAAATTGTGGCCGGTCCAACCTTGCCGGGTAAATTATCCGACTGTGTTGGACATGATCTGGATCAGTCGGAACTGTTTATTGTGGAAGGCGATTCTGCGGGTGGTTCTGCCAAACAGGCGCGTGATAAAAACTTCCAGGCGATCATGCCCATTCGCGGTAAAATTCTAAACACTTGGGAAGTCTCTTCGGATGAAGTTTTGGCATCGCAAGAAGTACATAACATCGCGATTGCGATCGGGGTCGATCCGGGTTCAGATGACCTGTCAGAACTACGTTATGGCAAAATCTGTATTCTGGCCGATGCCGATTCCGACGGTCTGCATATTGCAACTTTGCTCTGTGCCCTGTTCGTCAAGCATTTCCCAACCTTGGTGGAAGAAGGGCATTTATTCGTTGCCATGCCGCCCTTGTATCGGATTGATGACAACAAAGACGTGCACTATGCCCTGGATGATGACGAGCTCAATGGTATTTTGAAAAAATGCAAAAGCAAAAATCCGCAAATTACCCGATTCAAAGGTCTGGGCGAGATGAATGCCAGCCAGTTACGTGAAACGACCTTAGATCCAAATACACGCCGTTTGGTGCAGCTGGATTTGGATGATAGTCATTTTACCGCAGGTTTACTGGATAAGTTACTTGCGAAAAAACGTGCCAGTGACCGTAAGGAATGGTTAGAGCAAAAAGGCAATCTGGCAGATATTATTGTGTAATAGCACTCTTTTTTAGATCAAGAGCCCGCAACTGCGGGCTTTTTGCTGGCTTGAATCTAAGCCCTATTTTTTCGATCTGAGTGCTGATATTTTTATATCTGAAACCGATTAATTCTCTACTTTTAAGAAAACTCCTGCCGCTGAAACATTATGCCCAAAGCCACAACCTGAATCACCACTATTTTGCTTAAGCACTGCACGACTTCCGAGTTTGGCATCAAAGCCGAAAGAGATATCGATTTTGCAGTCTTCAGAGCGATATTGTGCCTGTGTTTTATTCAGTGGCATCGTGGTATTAAATCCACCTAGATTTGGTCCATAAATCAAACTGCGTAAGCCCATATAGAGACCTTCATATTCGATCGCATAATGTTGCTGCTGTTTGACAATTTTCAGCGTACTCCAGGCACCAAAACCGGCATGCTGTACATAAGTACCTGCAAGTTGAGTGTCCTTTTTAGGTGGAGGAAGCTGTTTTAAATTAAACTGACTACTTTTAGCATCGGGGTAAACGGAGAACCAGGCACGTGCCCATTGAGGCTTGCCAAGTTTGCTATAGCTTAAACCCACATTATTAAATGCTGTTGTAATGGCTTGTTCAGAGAAAGAGGTTTTAGCTTCATCCCGGTTCATTTCACAAAAAGATGACCAGGCAGCTTGTTGCTTAAATTGTGCTATGGCCTGTTGATAGTGTTTTTGATCATAGAATTTTTTGCCATTATTGGCGTAGCTCTTCACTTTACTGCAGCTTGTACGAAGTTCTTTTTCAAAATCTGAATCGGCAAAAGTTAGTGTACTTAAAGTTAAAATACCAATACAACATAGAGATTTATACATTGTTTTACTCTGGACGACTTTGATCTGAATAAAACATAGCCAGCTTTGGAAGTAAATAGAGTGTCTGTTTCGATACCAGTTTAATAAAAGAGAAGCCGGTCTAAATAACAGGAGATTTAAAGAGCTGTTACTTCGGCCTGCTCCAAATTCAGTTGTAATAGCACCAGATCGCGCCATTGACCAAACTTTTGTCCAACTTGCGGCATATAAGCACTTTGCACAAAGCCCAGTTTTTCATGCAGGCGAATCGATGAGATATTTTCTGAATCAATCGCTGCGACCATGATATGCAATTGCTGTGCTTGAGCCTCTTCAATTAAATGCTTTAATAAGATAGAACCCAGACCTTGTCCTGCATAATCCGGATTTAGAAAAACTGAATGTTCTACCGTGTGTTGAAAGCCTTGAATACTACGAAACTGGTCATAGCAGGCATAGCCAGCAACACGCTGATCTCGTCTATCTTCAACCACAAAAACTGGGAAATTTTGATTCTTCAACTGCTTAAACCAGATTTTGAAATAGTTCAAATCAAAGGCTGTTCTGTTCCAGGTCGCAGTGCCATGTAGCACTTCTTGATTATAAATCTCGAGAATGGTTTCAAGATCATGTTCGGTCGCAGGGCGAATGTCAAAATCAGGCATATTCTTGTTCTGTAGGGTTGGGCTGAAATCATAGTTAAAAAAAAGCAGAACCGAAGTTCTGCTTTTGATCATACATCAATTAGAAATGGTATTTAACCAATGCACTAACGTCATTTTGATCTTGGCCTTTTAGACCATATTTATTGTTCCAAACAGAATGTTCGATACCGACATAAAGTTTAGTCTCTGGAGAAATGTGTTTACCGACATTCCATTTGTACTGAGACGTCCAGTTTAACTCGCTTGCTTGAGCACCTTTTTCAGCAGTTGACCAATCCAGGAAGGCATCTGCAAGGAACTCTTCACCACCAATTTTAAATGGCACTGCATAGGTGATTGTCATTTGATAATCATCTTTATTCACTGTGTCATTGTCATTTGCTGCACGATAGAAATTGATATTGGCATATTGGGTATATGGAATATCTAAAGAGAAACCAATACCATATAAGAAATTATTAAATTCCTGGTTGTTGCCATGCCCGGCATTGTGTTCCCATGTTGTTGCAACAAGAACATCTTTAACAGGGCCAAATGCTAATTTTTGGCCAGTCACTGAGCTTAAGCTTAGACGTGGTGCTAACTCGAAATAAGTTGAGTCGTCATTGTTTTCATCCCATTGTTGGTCAACGAAGAAGAATACATCACCTGCTTTAAGACCTGCCGCATATTCAAAAGTAGCCGTTGTCGCTTGATTGTTGTCACCAGCGAAAGGAACAGCATAGTTTTCACCATAAAGACCGGTCAGGCTAAAATCTTGCCATACGATAGGACTTGCTTGTGTAAAAGCAGCAGTAGAAGCCAATGCACAAAGTGCCGCAAGTTGTGTAAATTTCATTTAAATCTATCCCCCCGAGAAAGCAGAGTAAGCATACAGATTAATGCGTAAAAATAAAGTTAAAAGTGATCGCTGACGTAAATATATTTCAGCCCTCATAAGAGTTGAATAAAGACGATCACCTTCCTAATTTTTCATTGTCTTTCGCTGATGATTTTCTAAAGCATTATTTTTTAAATAAAGTTGAATATGTAGCGCCTTAAAAGACTGAATGTATAACTAAAAATATAAAATCACTTCAATCCAGGATGATGAGTTTAGAAAACCAATAAAAATAGGGGGAATATGCGGATTTTTAGCAATTAATTTGAGCCTGAGACTGAATAGCTTTGTTCTGTTTGTGTAATAAAGCTACTTTTAAAATCTCAAATGACGGTCGTTTTATAAGCCTGTTCTCAGTCTCTTCAAGTGAGATTGAGCGGTCTTATATTTCAATTGAAAATCATTTTTTCAAGTTGTTATTTTCGAATGAAGAAAGAGTATTTTTCCTGGTTCTGCACAAGCAACTAAACAATGATAAAGCATATGATCTCTTCAGGACTGTAAGGCTGACTAGGAGCTGATCTTATAAGATAAATTATTAGGTAAAAGTGAGCTAATTTCCATAAAAAAATACTTTTAATTCCTCCTTTTTTAGGTTTCCTGGTCGAGTGTTATTTAAGCGATTTATCGGTCTGGCCAAAAAAAATTTCAAATTAAATCGTGTGAAGAGTTGCGCAATTGCCGTTTGAAAAATCCTGCATTTTTGAGCTGAGTAAGCAGTTGTCACAATGGATTATTCTTTTGCTAAAAAACCAAAATATCACTTGCATATTTCCAAGATACAGCCGATATTCAAGATATAAGGACACGGTTCTGCAGACTCAAAAATGTGTTCATCATTCAAAGTGGAGGGTGTAATTCCAATCATTTGAAGAAGTGAAATTCGATGCGAAACAGCAAGTTACAAACGTGCCAAGATAAAAATTTTTGCACTCAAAAAGTTACAAAGATTGAGGATGGTAATTTATGAATATTGAACTTCGTACAGATAAACACATTCAGAATAGCGAGCGTTTAATTGATTATGTACGTGAAGAATTAAATCAAGAATTCCAGCGCCATAGCGAGCGTATTACTCATTTTTCAGTCCATCTCAGTGATGAAAATGGCGCCAAAGGCGGTGATGATGATATTCGCTGCATGATAGAAGCGCGTCCTGCAGGGCTAAAACCCGTGGTCGTCAATCATCGCGCTCACAATGTGGATACCGCCATTCGTGGTGCGATTGACCGGCTAAAACGCAGTCTGGAACATGTGATTGAGAAAAAAGACAATGTTCGTCCTGGTGCCTTAGCACTGGCAGATACAGATACTGCAGCAGAGATTGACGAGTAATGCTGACCGATTTTAAAAAGCCCTGCGGGGCTTTTTTTGTATGAAATAAAAATATAATAGTGAGAAGCGCAACAAAGCCGCACGTTATTCGGCATAATAGTCGAAAACGAATGAAAGTGAGCTCCATCATGTTAACTGCGCAACAACAGCTTTTTGTGCAAGCACTCGAAGAATTAAATCTGGATCAGGTAAAGCAGCTTTTGGCAGATGGACTCAATCCAAATTTTATTGATCATGACAAAGGCCCGGTAATTTCGGTCTGGTCAGATGGTTTATTTAAATGGTGGGAAGAGGTATGCGAGTTATATGAAGCCGGCACCCCACTTTCAGCTGAAGAAAAACAGGCAAGATTGGCTGTACATTTACAAATTCTGGAAGAATTGATCCAGGCCAAAGTGAATTTGCATCTCTGGGATGCAGAAGAAATTTATGGCCCATTATGGGATGCTGCAAGTGCCGCATGTGCACCTGCCGTGCAGCGTTTACTCGATGAAAAAGTTGATCCAAATAGCAAAGATGAAGATGGCATGACCATTTTATCTTCGATCAGTGACCTGTTCTTCGATTGTGATTTTGATGAAATTAACTGGTCAGAAGCCTTGGATGAAGAAAAACAGACGCTAGAACTCCTGCGTAGTCATGGCGCAAAAATGAGCAAAGAACTGGGTTAAATTTTAATAAAGAGCACCAAGATGACAATATTAAAAACTTTGGGTTTAATTGCACTGACTGGTTGCAGTGCATCACTTTTCGCAGCAGATTTTGAATTTGATCGACCAGGTGAAGGTCTGAGTACAGGCATTACCCCGGTCGGAAATGTTGCCTGGGAGCAAGGTTTGCCCACAGCCCGCTACAGCAAGTCGGGCGAGCAAACGGTAACGACACTGAATGCAGATATGTTGTTACGTACCGGACTTAGTGATGGTCTGGAGTTGCGTCTGGGTTGGGAAGGCCCTGTCTGGTTACAAGTCAAATCCAATGGTCAGACGAATGAAAATGATGGTCTGGGCGATGTCAGTATTGGTCTGAAAAAAGCCATTGATCTGGATGATGACAAACTGAGTCTGGCCTTGCTGGCCGAAGCAGTTATTGCGACAGGCAATGCCGGTTTCAGTAATGAAGAAGATATTTACAGCCTGGGTTCTGTCGTATTGTACCAATATAATGACTTGGTTAGTACTGCATTGACTATGCGTTATGAATGGCAGGACAGCAATTGGGCCATAGCTGCGATTCCATCGATCGGCTACCAGATCACCGATCGCTGGTCAGGCTATTCTGAACTGATTTACCGTAAAGCTGAAAGCATCGACAATGAATACGCGCTTGGCACTGGGGTAATGTATGCACTTAATGACCGTGTTCAGCTGGATGCCAGTGTGGGAGTTGATCTGGACGGTACAGAGCGAAGCTACTTTTCAGGTTTAGGCGTATCCTTTTTATTCTAGGACACTCCAGTTTCGTGATGATCAGAAACCCGCAATTCCAGAGCTGGGGCAAAATGCTTGCCCCGGTCATCCTGGGAAGCCTCGTGTTTAGCAGTCCGGTTCAGGCCGAAACAGCGCTCTTGTCTGCCGAGCAGGCTTTTCCTGTTCATGTGATTTCTACCAGTCAGCAACAGGCTGAGCTGAGCTGGCAGATTCCGGATAACTATTATCTGTATCAGCATAAAATTGAAGTGCGGCAGGGCAATCAGCCTGTATTGCTTGAATTACCGCCTGCTAAAGATCTGTATGATGACAACTATGGGCATACCCAGGTGTATTATCAGCAGTTAAAGTTTCAGATTCCGACGCAGGCCAACCAGTCCTATCAGGTGAGCTGGCAGGGCTGTGCCAAAGACCGAATCTGTTATCCGCCGCAAAGTATTCAGTTCAAGACAGATCTGTCTGGTCTGGTGCAATTTGAAGCTGCCGGCCCAGGAAGCAAGCGCTTACTTGATCTAAACGGGTCATCACTGCAACACAATACCCTGTTTAATACAGCGGATTCCTCAGAATCTACAGCAGATGCATTTTCTGCAACCTCTAGCGGGCAACCCGCAGTCGGTGCGGCACAAGACCAAAAATGGTCAGCTCAATTGCTTGAACGCTCTTTGGGTTATGGACTGTTACTGTTCTTTGGCTTAGGAATCTTGCTGGCTTTTACCCCATGTTCCTTGCCGATGCTGCCGATCCTGACCTCGCTGATTGTACGGGATAGCAAAGGTGTCAAAGCCTGGATGATCGCCCTGACTTTTGTCAGCAGTATGGCCGCGGTCTATGCGGTGCTGGGTTTAATTGCGTCTTCGGCCGGCCTGAATTTCCAGCGTTGGTTGCAGCAACCCGGTACCCTGATTGCGTTTAGTGTATTGTTTGTCCTGTTTGCCCTGAATCTGTTTGGACTGTTTGAAATCAAACTGCCACAACGTCTGGTTCAGCGTCTGGATCGGGCTCAGGCCATGCAGCAGGGCGGTAGTTTGGTCAGTGCTGGAGTCATGGGCATGATCTCGGCGCTGCTGGTCGGGCCATGCATGACCGCACCGTTGGCGGGTGCACTCTTGTTTATTTCCCAGACCCAAAGCCAGTGGCAGGGTGCCTTGCTGCTATTTACCCTCGGTTTTGGCATGGGCACACCTTTACTGTTGGCCAGTATTTTGGGTGCACGAGTACTACCTAAAGCCGGGCACTGGATGAATCAGATCAAAGTGCTCTTTGCCTTTATCATGCTGGCGCTGGCACTGTATTTTATTCGCCCACTGATTTCAGAAGCGACTTTACAGTGGTTATCCTTAGGCTTGGGCATGGCCTTTGTGGCTTATGTACTGTTCCGGATTTTCTGGCATCGTACCGGCTTGAGGTGGTTATATATCCTGTGTCTGGTGATAGCGCTGCCTTATATCAGTTATAGCCAATATCAGCATAGTCAGCGGTTTTTTGTTGAGCAGTCCAGTACAGAAGCCCAGTGGCATGTGGCACGCAGCGCAGCAGAATTTCAACAGATTTTGAATACAGCACCGCAAGGACAAAAGATCGTGATTGATGTCTATGCTGACTGGTGTGTTGCTTGTCAGCCGATTGAACATCGTATTTTAAAATCTGCACAGGTACAGCAGGCTCTGGCACCTTATTTCCTGATCAAGCTGGATTTAAGCCAATACAATGCCTCGCATCAAATGCTGTTAAATCAATGGGAAATTCTGGGACCACCAACCTATTTATTTCTGAATGAGCAGCAGCAGGAAATTCGCGGTTTACGTTTGACCGGTGCTTTTAGCGAAGCAGAATTGCTGGCCCAGCTGCAACGTCTGGCTCAAAGCTCAACCCTATAATATTCATAATCATCGAAAAAGCTGAACCCGTTTAAGAAACCTGCATCTGTGCAGTCACCGGCTCAGCATAGGCTTTGACCCGATTACGTCCACCGGCTTTGGCCTGATAAAGCGCCTGATCGGCCTGACTGAGTAGCTGTTGTGGGCGTAACTCGGCTTTGGAAATAGCAATTCCGAAACTGGCAGTCACCGGAATCGGCTCACCTTCATCACTCATCATCTGTAATTGCTGAATCGCGCTGCGGCAGCGTTCTGCTACTTGTTTAGCTTTTTCCAGACTGGTATTTTTCAGCACCAAAATGAACTCTTCACCGCCAAAGCGGCCCACCACATCACTTTCGCGTAACTGTTGGCTCAATACAGCACTGACTTCAACCAAGGTTTCATCGCCCTTATGATGACCATACAGATCATTAATTTTCTTAAAGTGATCCAGATCTAAGAGAACCAGGGCGTAATGGGGTACAGCCGTAGCATTGAGCTGATCCAGACATTGATTGATACTGCGCCGGTTAAACAGGTTGGTGAGCGGATCAATCTGACTGAGCTGCTTGATGAGTTCTTCACGATGACGCCATTGGCTGAGTAAAATTTCAAATAACACCATGCATACAGCTAAAATTGGGACAATGAAATACAGCATTGAAAACAGCCAGAAAGCATTATAAAAATGTTTGTCCTGAATGTTGAATAAAGGAGAATAAGGCAATTGCTGACTGAAGCTCAAATAAGCGCAACCGCCTAAAAAGAGCGAGGCTGGAATCAGCATGCTATAAACCAGCCTGCGATGAAACAGCACCAGTCCCACCATAATTAAACAGACATAGGATGTGGTGGCCACAGGACTGATCACCCCCACGACATAGGCATCACGGCACAGCGAAATCACAAAAGTACCAACTGCCAGATAGGGCAAATAACGTTCCACCAGAGGATTGCTCTGAAATTTATAACAGGGATAAATCAGTGCCAATAAAATCGCTAAAAAGCTGCTGTTCAGGATAACTTGGGTATGAACCCGTTCTAACTGAACATATTGCCAATACTCTGGATTGAATAAAACAAAGATATCCCAACCGAGCCAGGTCAGATGTACGCCGCAGCCCAAAGTTAGCATCAGGATGCACTTTTTGAGAATACTCCAGTTCATCACGACTTCATCTTCGACCAGATATTTCGTGATTCTGTGTTTGATTATTTTTTGTAATACAGGCGATATTCGCTTCATGTTGTCGGTCTGACTTAAATTATTATGGCAACTTTTTAAGATTTATTGACTATTTATAGCTTTATTTACATAAGATAACATAAGTTTTAACGCTTGATAAACCACAATATTTAAGGCGTCTGCAAAATAGGAATTTCTAATATTAAAGCTGGTTTTGTTCTAAATTCAGAATGATGTGTTTTATCTGTGCTAATTATTTCATGCAACCTAAGCCTTAAAATGGCTGCATTAGTTAGATAGCCCCATAGATGAGAGCGAAGCCATGAAAGTTTTACAGATTGATTCCAGTATTTTAGGCGATGCCTCTATTTCGCGTCAGCTGACTCAGGCGTTGGTGAGTCAGTTACAACAAAAACATGCTCAGGCCATCGAGCTTGAATATCTCGATCTTGCTGCGCAGCCGATTCCACATCTCACGGCTGAAATTTTAATGGGTCAGAATGCAGAACAGACTGCATTAGGCGAAGACATCCTGCAACAGTATTTACAGGCAGATATCGTGGTGATTGGCGCGGCCATGTATAACTTTGGCTTACCATCGACCTTAAAAGCCTGGATTGACCGGATCTGTGTGGCGGGACGTACGTTTAAATATACCGAACAAGGCCCTGTCGGTCTGGCTGGCAATAAAAAAGTATATATTGCCAGCAGCCGTGGCGGAGTTTATGGGGAGCAAAGTCCTGCCGATTTTCAGGAAGCTTTTTTGAAAACCGTGTTTAACTTTACCGGCGTAACCGATATTGAAGTGATTCGTGCGGAAGGCGTGAACATGGGCGAAACGATCAAGGCACAAGCCTTAGAGACGGCATTGCAGCAGGTTCAAGCCATCTAAATATCCAAAAACAACTCAAAAGGTCAGCCTATGCTGGCCTTTTTTATATGGGTAAACAGTGATTAATCTCGATCCAGACGGTGCGCGAAGGCTGCCAGATCGCTCAGCGCCTGTTGGGCTTCCTCAAACCAGGCACTGAACATCTGAAAGTTATGCCACATGCCGGTATACAGTTTAAATTCCACATCGACACCCGCCTGTTCGGCTTTTTCCTTAAAACGACTGGCATCATCCAGTAGAATTTCCTTGGAACCGACCTGAATATGAGTTGGGGGCAAGCCGCTTAAATCGGCGAAAAAGGGCGAAACTTCCGGATCACCCCGATCGATGGCACGCGGGACATAATATTCAATGCCAGTTTCAACTGTTTCCAGAGACAGCAGGGCATCATGTTTCTGGTTATAGCGCAACGATTCACTGGTCAGGGTCAAATCCAGCAAAGGAGACAACAGAATCAAACCACTCACTTGTGGGAGGTTTTCTTTTTGTAATTTGAGCGCCAAGGCCAGCGCCAGATTGGCCCCACAAGAATCACCGGACAGGATGATATCTTTGGCCTGAACGCCTTGATCGAGCAATAAGTTATACACATCAAACAAGGCTTCCAAGGCCTCTGGATAGGCAGATTCCGGTGACAGCGGATAATCTACATGCAGTACCTGCATCTGGGTTCGAGCCGCAATTTGAGTCATAAAGGCACGATGGGTATTTAAAGAGCCTAAATAAAATGCCCCGCCATGAATATGAAAAATCAGCTGAGTCGACTCTTGCTGCGGCTTAATTTCCTCTGCGCGCAGACCCGCCAAACGTAGCGAACGAATCTGTACGGTTTTGTCTTGTGGAAAGAGTTTGCACATCTGCTCCAGTGCAATGCGCATTGAACTCGGTGGAAGATTGAATCTGCTCGGGGCACGAATGACTGTCTTTAAGATGCTTTCTGTAATTAATTGTTTTGTTAACGGGCTTATCTTCATTTTCCTTCCATCTTTTTGTGCTTTTATTGATCATGTAGATTATTTACCAACCATATTTACAAGGTTACACTAAATAGTCACAGCTAAAAATTGAAAAATTGTTGTGACTTTTTAATACTACAGAGGTCTATTTTCAGACTAAGGAAATGAAGAAAAATGAAAAAAATAGCGCTTATGTTAGGACTACTAGGCTTATCTGTATTGGCAAATGCCGCAGATCCTTTAAATGGCACGGTTTGGAAAACCATTGATGATAAAACCAAGCAGCCTAAGGCCATGGTTAAATTTACTGAACAAAAGAACGGTACGTTATCAGCAAGTATTCAATCTGTGTTAACACCAGGTGAAGAAAATGCCTGTACCAAGTGTGAAGGTCCGTACAAGAACAAGTCACTCAAAGGCTTGACCATTGTGAAAGGTCTTAAGAATTCAGGTGGTACCAGCTATGACAGTGGTTCAATTCTGGATCCGCAATCTGGTAAAACTTACAAACTAAAAGGCCAACTGGCAGATGGTGGCAAGAAACTTGAGCTTCGTGGCTTTATTGGTGTGGCAGCATTAGGCCGTAACCAGACTTGGGTTCGTGCAAACTAATCCAGTTCGATAGAAAGATAAAAGCCTGACTGCTGTCAGGCTTTTTTGTATGGATTATTTAGAATAATAATTAATTACTTAAGGTGCGATAAGCCGCGTCATCAAAACCGGCAATAAAACCTGTGGGCGTGGCCAAGATCGGACGTTTAATTAAACTGGTATGAGTGCTTAATGCGGCAATTAAAGCATCTTCACTGGACAGCGCCATTTGCTGCTGTTCTTCAGTCAGTTTGCGCCATGTGGTTCCTTTTTTATTTAATACCACATCCTGACCCAGCGCATTCAGCCAGACTTTAATGGTATCAGCATCGATGCCCTGTTTCTTATAGTCATGAAATTCATAGCTCAACCCCAGCTCAGTCAGTAGGTCAAAAGCTTTTTTCATCGAATTGCAGTTTTTAATCCCGTAAATTTTTAACATATTCGCCATCTAACACATCTTAAATCATGGCCTAGCTTAACCAAATTCGCAGCAGTCGACCATGCAAAATAGAATGATTAGAAAACAATTTAAAATAGGGAGGCAGAATCGTCATCAAAATGACATCAATGCGCTTTAAAATGATTAACCAGAAAAACAACAATAAAAAAAATAATAATTTTAGGCAGTGGAAATAGAAAACCCGCATTTAATCATCCTGATCATGCGGGTCTCAATTCAACGTCCATTGTCACATCCATGAAAAACAAGCTAAATGTTTTAGTTTGTTTTATTTTCTTCCTACGGCGTCCTGTCCTTATATTGTCATCCTGACATGTCCCTGTGCCGTGAGGCTATAATGCTCTGTTATGACATCGAGATAAACCCAAAAAATACGTCATGTCATGTAAGCAATAAGCCTTAATTGAGTGAACAGGTGTGCACTCAATTGATAGGTATTTTTTTATAGTTTGTAGTCGATGATCACTGGGGCATGATCGCTAAACCATTGTTCCTTATACACCCAGGCATTGATGGTACGCTCTTTCCAGTCTGGTGAGCAGGCCTGATAATCAATGCGCCAACCGACGTTCTTGGCTCGGGCTTGTCCGCGGTTTGACCACCAGGAATACAGTTCTGCTTCTTTGCGTACTTCGCGAAACGTATCGACATAACCGAGTTCATCATAGATATGATCTAGCCAGGCGCGCTCATGCGGTAAACAGCCGGAAGCTTTCTGGTTGCCGGACCAGTTTTTAATATCAATCCGTTTATGCACGATGTTGTAATCACCGCAGACAATCACCGATTTATTTTCATCGCGCCATTGTTTCAGGATTTTGGCATATGCTTCCAGAAAGTGATCTTTACGCGCTTGTGCTTCATCGCCTGATGAGCCGGAAGGTAGATACAATGAACAGATATGGGCCGTTTTCTCCAAACCTAAATCAAATTCAGCTGCAATAAAACGGCCTTGCGAATCTGACAGTTCAAAGCCCAGACCATCGGTTAAAGAGACAAAGGGCAGGCGGCTATAAATTGCGGTACCGGCATAACCTGGACGTTCGGCAGGGAATAGATGGGTATACCAGCCTTCCGGTTTAAATTTATCGGTCCACTGCACATGGGTGATCCGGCTTTCCTGCATACAGATCACATCGGCATCCGACTGTTCCATCCATTCCAATAGCCCTTTGCTCACCGATGAGCGTAAACCGTTGACATTAATTGAAACGACACGAAGAATTTTTTGATCACCTGGATAGCTACTCTTTGGTATCATGCGCAAGTCTTACCTTAATTAATGGATTTAGGAGCACCTCATGCCAACGCCAGCTCAGTTTAACCCGCAAGCTTTTATCGAACTCGCATTATCACGCGGTGTGCTTAAATTTGGTGAGTTTACTTTAAAATCGGGACGTGTGAGTCCCTATTTTTTTAATGCGGGTCTGCTGAATGATGGTGAAGCCTTGACATTGCTGGCTTCTGGCTATGCAGCAAAATTAACGGCATGTGACCATGTGGAAGTGGTTTTTGGTCCTGCATATAAAGGTATTCCTTTTGTGGCAGCGACCGCTGTGGCGCTATCACAAAATCATGGGGTGAGTGTGCCTTGGGGTTTTAACCGCAAAGAAGCCAAAGATCATGGCGAGGGTGGCGTACTAGTCGGTGCTTCTGTAGCAGGTAAAAAAGTCTGGATCATTGATGACGTGATCACAGCAGGAACAGCGATTCGTGAAGTCGTGACAATCTTGAAAAATGCCGGTGCACAAATCGCAGGTGTTTTGGTTGCACTTGACCGTCAGGAAAAAGGTCAGGGCGATTTATCAGCCATTCAGGAAGTGCAGCAAGAGCTTGAGATTCCTGTACATGCCTTGATTACCATGAAAGATTTGATGGACTATCTGGAAACCAAGGGTGATCAAGAAGCTTTAACTAAAATGGAAGATTATCGAGTTAAATACGGGATCTAAGCGGTGATCCTTATCGTAAAGGAAGCTACAGCTTCCTTTTTTGTTTTAAAGTTCAATTGATGTAGAAATTAAGCATGCAAATACAGGGTGAATACTTAAAAAACTAAGTCAAAGTGCTGTAATTCAAAGATTTTTAATATTAAAGACTTTCAATCTTGATGTAGATGAATACAGTTTAAAATACTGGAAATTGACAATAATATTCAGTGATTCTGTACGCATTTGCTTACATGAGTTCAAGCCGTTTGCGTCTATACGCAGCTTTGCTGCATTGCCTATAATGAATTCATCAGGAACAGGATGTTCCATAAAAGAATAACAAGAGATAAATACAAGGAAAGTAAGGTAAGACAGGAGTCATACCCAGCGAACCAACACGAAAAACCCCCGGCAGGATGCTGGGGGTTTTTCATTTTTAGCGATTCATGCAGGCCCAGATGTAACAGGCTTAGACGCGGGGAGAATAAATAAGATGATTTACTGGTTTAAATGACTGGAATAGGTTTAGAGAGTATCACCAACCGATCACTTTTGAAGATTGTTAATCTTTAGAGCCAAAAAAAGCACCTTAAGGTGCTTTTTTTATTGCTGGGCTAAATTATAGCGCAACGATATTGATCGCGTTCGGGCCTTTTTGACCTTCAACTACGCTGAAAGAAACGCGTTGGCCTTCAAACAATGTTTTGAAGCCAGAACTGCTAATTTCTTTAAAATGAGCAAAAACGTCAGGACCTGATTCTTGTTGAATAAAACCAAAACCTTTAGTTTCGTTAAACCATTTCACTGTACCGGTAACTGTAGTAGACATAATATAACCTATCAAATTTTTAATAATTTTAGCCATTGAAATGACTATGGATAACTTTGAAAAACAACAAGAATTGAAATAAAGATCTGAAAAAACTGAGGATTATAAAATAACACTGCGGTACTTAAAGAAGTTTAACTAAACAACACTTTTTTCTAGTTGAGTACAGCATAACCTAAATCAGCAAATATTCAAGTTTTTTATATTTATTATTTATTTTTCTTATAAATATAAGTGGATCTTTCTTTTTAAATATGTGCTGATCAATTTTTTTAGTATGACTGACTGTATGAAAGATTTACTCAAGCAAAACAACAAACATACATTCTGCTTACGTTACTTTATGTTAATCAAACTGAACCAGTACGCGGCAAGATTTTTCTAAGTGAGTGTATTTTATAACATTGGGTAAATTTGCAGCTGGCTTGTTTAAGATAGTTCTGGTCATTGTTCAGCTATTCAAAGGCCCCTATATTAAAAACACATGGAAAAATTAACTATAAGAATTTCTTAATTTTAATTTAAAACCAGAATAAGAGTGAGTCTCATGGATTACTGGAATTGTGTTTTATTAATTTCCATTATTGCAGTTGTAGGCCTAACGATTATTATCCTGCTAGTCGGCTGTAAAATCTGGAAAAACCTGATCGTCACTTTACTGATTTCGACCATAATGAGTTTTTTGATTATCTATGCCATCAACTTTATCTTTGGAAAGAGTCTGCATTTCCTTTGGGGTCACCGGGAAGTCGGGAATCTTGACTTTATGCTTGAAATTGGGCTGATGAGTCTGGTGATTGGTGGGGTAATCACCTTTATGATTATGTTAGGCACCTTGATTGCCAAAAGTAATGATAAACAGAGTGAGGAATAGAAACAGAGAGCAGGCAGTAGCAATGCTTTCTCTGGACAATACACAGCCTCCTTCTCTTGAGTCAATTTAATAACAGCCGACGAAGTATGAATGGGTTTTTCATACTTCGTCGTGGTCTTACCTTTTATCTTAAAAATGATAATCCGTCCTTAAAACATCATTTTAAGTCCTAAAGCATAGATCCAGACCCGGTCAGAGCCGGATGCCTGCTGCCAGACAGCCTGTTTGTTTCCTTTGCTATATTCATAGCCAACCTGCAGATAAGGCATGACTTTTTTACTGATCTCATAACGGGTTTCCAATCCTAATGTCGCATGACTCAGACCAGATTTTTTCGCACTCGCAGCTTGATCATTGAAAATGATATCCAGTTCAATAAAGGGCTGCATAATCAGTTTCTGAGTCAGCAACAGGTCACGTTCTGTTTCCAGTTTGAATCCGACAAAATCATCTTCACCGACATAGAGATAGGCATTGGTTTCAAAAAAATAAGGGGCCAGGCCATGCAGTCCAAGCACTGCATCGAAACGTTCATTTTGTAGGGAAGCTGTATGCTGGCTTATATTTTCCTGACGGTAGCGCAAACCGGTTTGTACATCCCAGAAATCGGAAATATTACGGCTATACAGGATTTCGGCCGCATAGTCAGCCTGACTCGATTCAGATTTATCTGCCTGCAGCTTGAGAAAAACCTTGTTTTCATCAGTACCAATTCTGGCTTCATTCTCTGATTTAAAAGCGCCATTTCCAGCTGAATTGATTTGCCATTTCTGGTCCAGAATGACTTGGCTATAAATCTGTGCACCATGTTCTTTCCGATGGTCATGCTCCGCAGTAGCGCCAACAGGTTTTTCGTGCCCTACAGATTCTTGATCAGATAAAGATCGAGCTTGTTGGGTATGTGAGCGTAGATCCGGCACTGCAATAGGAGCGCTGTGATGTACTGCGGTTTTGCTAGGATGATGATCCTGATGATCCTGATGATCCTGATGATCCTGATGATCCTGATGATCCTGATGATCCTGATGATCCTGATGATCCTGATGATCCTGATGATCCTGATGATCCGCTGCCAATATACCGAAACTCGCCACGAGCAGTGCACTGCTTAATACCGATTTTAAAAAGAGCTTAGTGATGTGCATGGCTTTCTCCTTGATCCACTGCTGGCTTTGACGGCATTTGTTGCGGCGAAGCATGAGAAGCTTGATCGTCATTCACATGTGCCACAATCAGCTTATTCATCATGCCGGCACTCATGTGATAGAGCAGATGGCAGTGAATCGCCCATTCTCCCAGTTCATCTGCCGTTAATAAGGTTGTGAGCGTTTTTCCAGGTGGCACAATCACGGTGTGTTTATTTGGCATCTGTGCAGCAGATTGACCATTTTCCAACTGCATAAACATGCCATGTAAATGCATCGGATGCGCCATCATGCTGTCATTGATAAATTTCAAACGGATCCGTTCGCCATATTGCACCTGCAATGGTTCGGCATCACTGAATTTTTTACCATTGATGGTCCAGATATAACGTTCCATGGTTCCACCCAGACGAATCACCAGTTCACGTTCTGCGGCTCGGGTATCGGTTTGTGGCGTCAGGGCTTTGAGGTCTTGATATTGCAATGCTTTATGCCCTGCAGGCGTAGACATATTGACCCAACCCTCAACCGGTGGATGAGACGGATTTGTCTTGGGTATAGCACTGTGACCTGCGTGCATGTCGTGCTGGGCATGCTCATCATGTTTAGGCGTATCTGTTGCAGATTGCGTGGTCTGACTGCTGTGTGCGGTATGAGACATGTCATGCGGTTCGCCATGTCCCATATCTTCCATGGTCAATAAGGCACGTGGACGTGGCGTCGGTAATTGAATCGGATGTGTCGCTGGATCAGCCTCATTGTGCAAGCTGCCAATGGCAAAGCCTGAACGGTCGATCGATTCGGCTTCAATCTGGTAATGAGGTGCAGTTGGTTCCACAATCACATCATACGTTTCAGCAGTTCCGATACGGAATTCATCTACAGCGACCGGCTGTACAGCTTGTCCATCGGCGCTAACCACGGTCATTTTAAGCTGGGGAATACGTACATCGAAAAACGACATGGCCGAGGCATTAATGAATCGCAGACGAACCTTTTCATTCGGTTTAAATTGGCCGCTCCAGTTCTGTTGCGGGGTTTTGCCATTGATTAAAAAGGTATAACCGCTGACATCAGACAGGTCGGTTTTCAACATGCGCATCTGGTTCCACATTTTGCGATCTGACCAGGTGGCCTTGAGACCGTCACGTTTTACCTGCTGGAGTACATCGCCCACGGTTTCACGCTGATTCTGATAATATTCAGCCGATTTTTTTAAATTATTCTGAATCTGCTGGCTGTCCTGTTCATGAAAATCCGACAGCATCACCACATAATCCCGCTCGGTTTTTTCATGCTCAGGCATCGGTGTTTGTGCTTTAGGATAAATCACCAAGGCACCATATAAGCCGTCCTGTTCCTGGCCTTTGGAATGCGCATGATACCAATAGGTACCGTTTTGACGAACCTTGAAACGATAAGTAAAAGACTGCTTCGGTTTGATACCCTGAAAACCATTAAATCCAGGGACACCATCCATTAGGCCGGGCAGGAGCAGGCCATGCCAGTGCAGCGAGGTATCTTGATTCTTCAGGTTATTTTGCACATGAATCACCGCATCATCACCTTCTTCGAATTCCAGCAAGGGGGCAGGGAATTTTCCGTTTACGGTAATCCGTTTGACCGTCTTGCCGGTGAGATTGAGCGGGCTTTCATCAATGACCAGATGATATTCTTTAACAGCTGCAAAAACTGCAGACGATGACATCAGGCAAATGCCCAGACATAGGCATTGGGGAATTTTAATTAACATCACTTAATCCTTAATTAATAAAAAATTGAATATTCAGGATTAAGTTTTGGGTGGGCGCAGGATTTCCTGCCAATAACCGGCAAGGTGTTTGGCATGATAAGTTGGGAGGAGGGTTCTTTCTAGAGAATGATGGTCGAATACTGTCAGTTCAGGGGCCGAAATTTGCAAGCCGCTCATCTGGCTTTGACAGGCCATCGTACTGCAATCCAGACAGTCTTGTGAGTGCTGTGGCATATCCGGAAAACAGTCAGCCTGTGTCAGGTCTTGATCTGAGTTATGCGCAGATTCATGCATAGCATGAGAGGTGGAGGCTTTTACCATGTCCAGACAATGGCTGCTCATCTGTTCAGACGACATGACCAAATGCATGGTTGTTGCAGAAGCAACAGACACACTGCTCCAGCCTATGGCAAAAACCATAAGCATCACCAACCAGATCTGTTTGACGAGCCGTGTGAGCAAAGTCCACCCTGAAAAAAACGCTGCATGTTTGAGCAATAAAAGCATAAACGCAGTGACTGCAATTAGCAAATCCTGTGCGAGATTATTTTTAGTCAGCTACATCACACTTTTATAGGTTCAGGTTTCAGTTTCGCACTTTTCACATTTTTTACAGTCCAGCAGCATGCCAAGCTTTTCTTTGCGACCTTGCTCGGTCATCACCCAGGGCCGATTTTGCCACGGCGGGGTATGCCGTACATGCTGGCCATGTCCGCAGGCCAGCTCTGCAACCCAATGCTGTTCTTCATCCAAATGAAAACCGATAATTGCCTGTTGCATGGCAAACCTCCTTTTGAGCTCAATCTGCCTCAGTACTTATCTAAAAATCTATACAGAACAAGTCATGCAAAATCACCATAAACAAAAGAATCCACACAAGCTATACTCCTTGCTAAGTCATTTTTTGAAAAAGAGCAGAGACACATGCGCGTACTTGTTGTGATGGATCCCATCGGAAATGTAAACCTGAAGAAAGACTCGACCATGGCCATGCTTTGGGCAGCAGCACGCCGTGGGCATGAGCTTGGTTATGCATTACAACAAGATTTATATATTGAACAGGGCAAAGCTTTTGGTTTGATAGCGCCGCTACAGGTGTTTGAAGACTACGATCACTATTATGAACTCGGTGAAAAAAAGAAAGAATCCATCGCTGCTTATGATGTGGTGTTAATGCGTAAAGATCCACCTTTTGATATGAATTTTGTCTACACCACTTATATTCTGGAGCAGGCAGAACGCGAAGGTGCATGGATTATTAACAAGCCACAAAGCCTGCGTGACTGTAATGAAAAACTGTTTGCGACCCAGTTCCCGCATCTGCAAGTTCCGACACTGGTGACTTCGCAGCAAAGCCTGATTCGTGAGTTTCTCAAAGAACAGGTCGATGTGATTGTGAAACCGCTGGATGGCATGGGGGGTACTGGAATTTTCCGCCTGTATCAGGATGGCATCAATATTGGTTCAACCATTGAAATGCTGACCAATAACGGTACCCAGCCGATTATGGCACAGCGTTATATTCCTGAAATTGTCGAAGGTGATAAACGTATCCTGATGATTAATGGCGAGCCAGTACCATATTGCTTGGCCCGTATTCCACAAAATGGTGAAGTGCGCGGCAATCTGGCGGCAGGCGGTCTGGGAGAAGCACGTCCACTGACTGAAAATGACCGCGCCATTGCGGCAAAAGTAGGCCCTTATCTTAGAGAAAAAGGTCTGGTTTTTGTAGGACTGGATGTGATTGGTAATTATGTCACTGAAATTAATGTAACCAGCCCAACCTGTATTCGTGAAATTGATGACCAGTTTGGAACCTCAATTGCCGATGATCTGTTTGCTGTATTAGAGGCAGGCCGTTCGCAGCAGGTTTAAACCAGACAGAAAAAGAGCCTCATCTGAGGTAATGCTGATCAGTTAAGGAGTTTAGAAGTAGACTCTTTAACTTTTTAGTCGTTCACGACGGAGTCTTAACTTTATAAATCAAATGCTTGAAAATAATTTGTTACTTTGGTTTCGCCCAAATGAGAAGCGAAGCTTCGCAAGGAAGGCATCTTGCGGAGCAACACTCCTCACCGCAAAACTCGGCAGCCACCATCGACTAGGGCGTGTCCTCATTTGAAAAATTGGTTTTAAATACTTAAAATCCTCCTTTAAGCTCTTTTGATTTCTATATTTTTTCAATGGCACGTACTCTTCTTACCGATGATATCTGGCAGCAAATTCAAGATACTATGCGATTACATGGTTGCTACCGTTCAAAGAATAGTAGAAATATCATGGAAGCGATCTTATGGAAACTGCGTACAGGCGCCACATGGCGTGATATTCCTCAAGAATTTTGTCCTTGGCAAACTGCTTATAATCGTTTTAATCGTTGGGCAAGCAAGGGATTGTGGAATAAATTTTTTTTAGATTACGAGGCGTCTTGGATCAAGAATGGGTATTCATTGACGGAAGCTACATACGCGTGCATCAACATGCAAGTGGAGCTCGGAATGGTTTCGAAAGAGCAATTGGACAATCACGTGGTGGACGAACAACAAAAATACATCTTGCAACCGACGCGAATGGATTACCGATTGATTTTAAAATCACTGGGGGTGGCGTCCACGACAGTCAAGTTGCAAAACAACTGATTGATACGGTAGACGAGGCAACTTATCTCATTGCTGATAAGGGGTATGATGCTGAGCACATTAGAATATATGCCAAGAACAAGAATATGATTTCCATTATTCCATTGAGATCAAACAGTAAGAGATCGAATAAGGAATTTGATAAATATCTATATAAATTAAGACATTTAGTTGAAAATGCATTTTCGAGATTAAAACATTTCCGTGCTATTGCAACTCGATTTGATAAACTGGCACGCAATTATAAATCTATGATTCGTATAGCCTGTATATTTATTTGGTGCAAAGCCAAATGAGGACACACCCTAGTAAATTTGTCGCAGAAACAATCATTTTTAAATCTAGTCCTGCCTCAAACAGTTGCGGATGACTTTTCTACTTGTCAAATATGATCATGAATTTAAAAAAGAAAATTCTAGTCAATTTCTTAACTGACTGGCATTACTCATCTGAGGCTCTTTTTTATTGAGCATAACGCTTAAATAAAAGCAGCGTCATCAATATTCCTAAGATAGAAAGACAGGCTGTGACTGTCGCGATATGGGCCCATTGTTGTGTCGTGGATACCAGTGCTGCACTCAGAGGAGGTACAAAGAATTGCCCACAGGCTGAAACCTGTAAAACCAGACCGACACTGGCGGCTGCGGCATTGGCATGCGGTGCATAGCGCAGGGTAATCGCAAAAATTGTGGTCGGAATCATCCCGCCAATGAGTGAAAACAGTACGGCACTCACAAGCTGTAATTCAAATAACAGCCAAGAGCTTGCCGCAAAAGCCAGCAAACTGCTGCACAGCATGGCGATAAATCCTGTGCTTAACAGGGTTTTGGGTTTCCAGCCACCTTGCAGCAACATACCTGCGCCAAAGGTACCGCCTAAATTGGCAAGCACCACCATCGAGACCAGAGCCCCTGCGACTTTTAAGTCAATCCCATGTTCGACATACAGGGTAGGCAAGAATCCAGTCACGGTTATCCACTGACTGGTATAACAGGCAAAAATAATGGCCAAACACAAAATCGGTGGGTGAGTCAGGGTCACTTTAATAATTTGCCAGAAGGAGGTATTTTCTGTGCCGGCTTGCGGGTGATTCGGCTGTACCGGTGTGACCGCTTCAAGATATAAATACCGTTTAATCATCACTGCAATGAGCAGACAGAGACTCCCTAAAATGGCCCAAATGCTTTGCCAGCTCAGGTATTCAAGCAACATGGGAATGGTAAAGACAGCAAGACTGACACCAACCCCCATATAGGAACTCCAGAGTCCCATTTTAAAATTGAGTGTTTCAGCTCGGCTGATACGTTTGAGAATGGCAGGGGCACATAAGGAGATAGTTAAAAATCCGATCCCTTCAGTAAAACGGAAGAAATACAACGCCGCGACATGCTGAATCCAGAGGCCTGCCATACTGCTGAGGCCTAAAATGATCAACGCCAAGATCAGGCAGCGTTTTAAACCGACTTTTTCTGACAATGCACCAATACACAAGGCAAACAGCATCCCCGCGCCTTGAACCAGAGACAGGGAAAAACCGGCTTGCGTAAAGCTGAGACCTAAATCCTGTTGTAAAATGGGAATAACCGCAGAAAGTTTCCCGACATGAATAGCCGCCAAATAGCCGGCCAAAATAACCCATAGGTCACGAATTGATATTTTTGACATTTATAATGATTTAATCCATTCAATCAATGTGCTAATACAGCTAAAAAAATGTATATAGCGATATGGATAACATAAAATTTTATTAAGATTTATATGATTTAGGCATAAGTTAATAGAGCAATTAAACTGGCGAATGAATAGAAATTGTTGAGAAAATCCTGGAAAACAAATAGATCTAACAAATACCGTGAGGGAAAGATTAAATGAAAGAGGGTTAAAATTGTGTTTATATGTCACTTAAGTCTAAGCAAAAATGCCTGCCTGATAACAAAACTAGTTTAAACTTTAAAATCGTATGAAAAAAACAATTAATGCCTTGTTGAAATAAAGTAAATAAACTTTCAAGGCCCTACAATTGTGATTACAATTGACCACTTAAATCAGATTTCCTGTTCCATTTTTTAAATTGAAGAATTAGACCGTGACCGACGCTCAGCAAAAACAGCCTAAACATGTCATGATGATGGCCGCAGGTACGGGTGGACATGTGTTTCCAGCGTTAGCCGTGGCAAAAGATTTACAACAACAAGGGATTGAAGTGTCTTGGCTGGCTACGCCTGCAGGCATGGAAAATCGTTTATTAAAAAATCAGAATATTCCTATTTATCAAATTGATATTCAGGGTGTGCGTGGTAATGGTTTTGTGCGTAAGGCCTTGGCCCCTTTTAAAATCATGAAAGCGACTTTTAGTGCCATGAAATACATGAAGCAGCTAAAAGTCGATGCCGTAGCCGGCTTTGGTGGTTATGTGGCAGGGCCGGGTGGTTTGGCTGCGCGTATTCTAGGCATTCCGGTGCTGGTTCATGAGCAGAATGCGGTGGCCGGTTTTACCAATAGCCAATTGTCGCGTGTTGCCAAGATGGTGTGTCAGGCGTTTCCGGACACCTTTCCCGCACAGGATAAAATCGTGACCACGGGCAATCCGGTGCGCCAAGAAATTAGTGACATTTTAAATCCGTCCTGGCGTTATCAGGAGCGTGAAAAAGCAGGATTACCCTTACGCATTTTAATCGTGGGCGGATCTTTGGGGGCGCAGGCCTTAAATGAACGGGTGCCTGAAGCCTTAAAACAGTTCAATGTGCCTTTAAATGTCTATCATCAGTGTGGTCAAAACCATGCTGAGGCGACGCGTGCACGTTATGCCAATGCTCCGGCAAATCTGCACGTCGAAGTCCAGCCTTTTATTGAAGATATGGCCAAAGCCTATAGTGATGCCGATCTGGTGATTTGCCGTGCCGGAGCTTTGACTGTAACTGAAATTGCCACTGCCGGCGTAGCTGCGATTTTTGTGCCGCTTCCAAGTGCAGTGGATGATCATCAGACGGCCAATGCCGGTTTCCTGGCCAATATCAATGCGGCAAAGATTTGCCCGCAGGCCACAATGACCCCGGAAAGTTTAAAAACATTATTAGAGCCGATGCTGAATCGCCAACTGTTAATGGAAATGGCCGTGAAAGCACGCCGACAGGCTCAACCCGATGCGACTCAACATGTGGTCCGTTTAATTCAAGAATTGTAATCCGAGTAAACTATGTCTCCAACAACCCCAGCTGAACAAGCGAAAAAGTTAATTAAAGTGCCAGAAATGCGCCGTATCAAACACATTCATTTTGTGGGGATTGGTGGCGCAGGCATGTGTGGTATTGCGGAAGTGCTGAAAAACCAGGGCTATAAAGTTTCCGGTTCAGATATCAAGACATCCAATACCACCGCACAGCTGGAAGCGAATGGCATTAAAGTCTATATCGGACATACTGCAAATAATATTAAGGGCGCCAACGTGATCGTGGTCTCTACCGCGATTGATAAGGAAAATCCGGAAATTAAAACCGCGATTGAAAACCGTATTCCTGTGGTTCGCCGTGCGGAAATGTTGGGTGAACTGATGCGTTATCGTCATGGTATTGCCGTTGCCGGCACGCATGGCAAGACCACGACCACCAGTCTGATCACCTGTATGCTGGCTGAAGAAAACATGGATCCAACCTATGTGATCGGTGGTTTGCTGAACCGTACCGGTATGAATGCAGCCTTGGGCGCCAGCCGTTATATTGTGGCCGAAGCCGATGAGTCAGATGCTTCTTTCCTGCACCTGGAACCAATGGCTGCCGTGGTGACCAATATTGATGCCGATCATATGGATACCTATGGCGGTAGCTTCGATGTCCTGAAAGATACTTTTATCCAGTTCCTGCAAAAACTGCCATTTTACGGCTTGGCCGTAGTCTGTGGTGATGATGCCAATATCCGTGAAATCATGCCGCGGATTGCACGTCCATTACTGACTTATGGCTTCAATGAAGACAATGACATCCGCGCAGTAGATGTTGATCAGGATGGCATGCAAACCCACTTTACCGTATTGCGTAAAGAGCGTGAGCCATTGCGTGTAACGGTCAACCAGCCAGGTTTGCATAATGTGCTGAATGCCTTGGCTGCGATTGGTATAGCAACTGATGAAGGCGTGTCTGATGCTTCAATCTGCCGTGCACTGGAAGGTTTTAGTGGTGTGGGTCGCCGCTTTGAAGTTCAGGGTGAGTTTGCGATTGAAGGCGGTGACGTGAAACTGGTGGATGACTATGGTCATCATCCAAAAGAAGTCGAAGCGACGATTAAAGCTGCGCGTCAGAGTCATCCGGACCGTCGTCTGGTAATGATGTTCCAGCCACACCGTTATAGCCGTACCCGTGACTGCTTTGATGATTTTGTGGAAGTACTTTCGACTGTAGACCAGTTATTGTTGCTGGATGTTTATCCTGCTGGCGAAAAACCGATTGTAGGGGCGGACAGCCGTACTTTAGCCCGCAGCATTCGTTTACGTGGCGAAGTTGAGCCAATTCTGGTCGATGCGGTGGACGGTAATCTGAATCAGATCATGAGAAAAGTATTGCAAGCAAATGACTTGTTATTAACCCAGGGCGCAGGTAATGTTGGAGCAATCTCAGTCGAACTTGCGCAAAATCACTTATATATAAAATAGTCATCTTGCATGACTGAATTGAATTGACCAGATTGAAAAAAGTTTAAGGATATAAACGTGTCAAATGCTTCAAAATTCGGAAAAGTTGCCGTGTTGCTTGGTGGTAAATCTGCAGAGCGTGAGGTTTCTCTAGACAGTGGTACGGCGGTACTTGAGGCATTAGTGCGTTCAGGGGTCAATGCGGAAGCTTTTGACCCGCAGCAACGTAGTGTCACAGAACTGGTAAATTATGACCGTGCTTTCATTGTATTGCATGGTCGTGGTGGTGAAGACGGTCAGATTCAGGGTGTACTGGAATGGCTAAATGTGCCCTATACCGGTACAGGGGTACAAGGCTCTGCAATCGGCATGGACAAGGTCAAGACCAAGCAGGTCTGGCAGGGTTCGGAATTGCCGACAGCGCCTTACCGTATTGTTACCAAAGATTCCGATGCGGCTGATATCGTCAATTCTTTAGGCCTGCCTTTGATTATCAAACCGGTACATGAAGGTTCCAGTATCGGCATGAGCAAGGTCGAAAAAATTGAAGACTTTGCAGAAGCAATTGCCAAGGCAACTGAACATGATGCCGTGGTGATGGCAGAACAATGGATAACCGGCCGTGAATTCACCATTGTGGTTTTAAATGGTCAGGCGCTGCCTGTGATTCGTCTTGAACCACCTCAAGATGTTGCTTTCTATGATTATGAAGCCAAATATAACCGTAATGATGTGCAATATGGCATTCCATGTGGTTTGACCGAAGCTGAAGAGCAACAGTTAAAAGCCCTGAGTCTGCGTGCATTTCAGGCAGTCGGTGCCAGCGGTTGGGGCCGGATTGATGCCATGCAGGATGAACAGGGCAACTTCTGGCTGCTGGAAGTGAATACCGTACCGGGCATGACCAGTCATTCTTTGGTGCCAAAAGCGGCAGCTGCAGTCGGTTATAGTTTTGATGACCTGTGTGTTGCGATTCTGGAACAGACCCTGACCGGGTCGGCACACTAAATATGGCTCAACTTCCTGTTTCCATGCGCCGTAAACGTGCTGCGATTACCTCAATTCACGACAAGCCGCCGACACGCAAAGAAAAGCTGTCCAATTTTGGTGGCTGGTTATTGTTGTGTATTGCGGTGCTGGTGCTGGCCTTTGGAATATTGGGCTTATATAAAGTCATGACCAATACCGAAGTGGCAGAGCTGGGCGTGTTAGGTACGCGCTCGGCTGCTGAACAGCGTCAGGTCATGCAATATGTGTCACCGGTTGTGACCGAAAACTATTTTACTTCGGATCTGGAAGCGATCCGCGATCGTACCCTGGAGCTGTCCTGGGTGGATCGGGTGGTGGTTTCCCGAGCCTGGCCAAATGGCATTCGGGTACGGATCATGCCGCATCATGCGATTGCACGTTGGGGTACAGGACGTTTATTGAGTGACAGTGGTGTCATTTTCACTGAAGTCACACCCAAGAATTATGAGGCATTACCGTTGCTACATGGGCCGGCGAGCCATGCAGAAACCATGATGCGTCGTTATAATGAAATTAATCAGTTATTTTTGCCACACGGCATTCGTCTAAAAGAACTCTATCTCACCGAGCGAATGACCTGGTTTATGCAGTTTGATTCGGGTTTAAGAATAATTGTTGATAAAGATCAGACCATGAGCAAATTACAGCGCTTGAGCCATCTGTCTCAAAGCGACTTAAAGCCGGTCTGGTCTAAAATTTCGGCCATCGACCTGCGTTATCGCAATGGATTGTCGATACAGTGGAAAAATTCAATTCCGCCTAAAATTGTAAATGGGCATTTTATTGTAACCATTGATGACACGGGCGTTGAGAATAATGTAACAGTAAAGCCATAATGATCGGCTTTAAAAAATAGAGGCATTCAAGCCATAAATCTAACAAACATGTAATGGTAGTAGTGAATAATGAGTGAAGCTGTTCCCTCGGTTGTGGCGATTGACATTGGGACACACAAAGTTTCAGTTTTGATTGGCAAGGTACACGCGCCAGACAATATCCAAGTGATTGGTATGGCTACCGCTCGTAACCGAGGCATGAGTAAAGGGAAAATTGTCAGTCTCGATAAAGTTATTACCGCAATTAAAAATGCCGTCCAAGAAGCAGAAGATATGGCGGAGTGTCGGGTGCATTCTGCTTGGGTTTCTATTCCAAGTGCCGAATTAAAAAGCTTTTATGCTTCAGGTCGAACCTCGATCGACAATAGCGAACATGCGATTACCACCAGCGAAGTGGTTCGTGCACTGGAGTTGGCCAAAGCCAGTCATTTGACTTCAGACCATTATCTGGTCAGTGCTGTGCCTTTGGGCTTCGAGCTGGATGACTCATCAGAGTGGGTGCTGAATCCGATTCGGATGTCTGCACATAGCATGACTGGTCATTATCATCTGATGATGCTGCCGATTAGCACCATGCAAAATATTGACCGTGCCCTCAAGGGCGCCAATATTGGTGTGGAGAAAATGGTGGTCTCAAGTCTGGCAACTGCTGAGGCCAGTCTGCTCAAAGATGAAAAAGAATATGGCGTCTGTCTGGTCGATATCGGTGCCGGCACCACCAATGTGGCGGTGTATGTGGATGGTCGTCTGGCCTTAACCCATACCTTCCAGCGTGGTGGCGAGCATGTGACCCGTGATATTGCGGCGGTGTTGCAGACCACGACCGAAGAAGCTGAACGCCTGAAACTGCTGTATGGCTGCGTAGACCTGAAAGTGGTTAAGCCTGACCATATGATTCAGTTTCAGGGGATTGATGGGCCACAAACCATCAGCCGGATTGAGCTGACCGAAATTATCATGGCGCGTTATGACGAAATTCTTGGATTGGTGCGTGATGAACTGGTGAAAAATGGCGCGATGCAGGGCTTGTATCATGGTGTGGTCCTGACCGGTGATGCCAGTCATATTGAAGGTATGGTGAGTTTTGTACGCCGTACCTTGGGTGTGTCAGCTCATTTGGGTAATCCACCAACGCAGGTGTATGCCGATGAACAGCATCAGGCAGCGCTACGCCGTTCGCAATATAGTACGGTCGCGGGTTTGCTGATGTTTAGTCAGAGTGATACTCAAGACACGATTGTAGAACAGGATGATGTAGAGCGATTATCGTTAACTCAGCGCGTCAAGCGGGCTTGGTCTGGCTTTAATGACACCTTGAAATCAATCTTTTAAGTCGATTTTTATTGTGAATATTGTTGAGAAGATGTAGTTAATCGGGCTTGTACTTGACAAGTTAACGCATGAGCAGCATTCTTAAAAACAATTTTATTAAGATTAAGGCAGTGTACGGGCTTAGTGACTGCCAATTATGAATTAGGAATTTTATAGGTCATGGCCTCATTTGAATTTTTCGAAGACGATCATAGCGATAGCAATGGTCAAGCCCGTTTCACTGTGTTTGGTGTAGGCGGTGCGGGTGGTAATGCTGTACAACACATGTTGCAGTCCGATATCCAGGGCGTAAAGTTTGTTTGTGCCAATACGGACAAGCAGGCACTCGATCGCATGGAAGCCGAATTTAAAATTCAGCTGGGTGAGCAAAGTACCCGTGGTCTGGGTGCAGGTGCCAATCCGCAAGTGGGTCAGACTGCAGCAGAAGAAAGCCGTGAACTGATCCGCCAGCAGCTTGAAGGGACCGATATGGTCTTTGTCACTGCGGGTATGGGCGGTGGTACCGGAACGGGTGCTGCGCCAGTGGTTGCTGAAATTGCCAAAGAAATGGGTATCCTGACGGTTGGTGTGGTGACGACGCCATTCAACTTTGAGGGCAAGCGCCGTTTACAATCTGCGGAAAAAGGCATTGAAGCGCTTGAGCAGCATGTCGACTCATTGATCATCATTCCAAATCAGCGTTTATTGAAAGTCTTCCGTGATATTTCAATGAAAGATGCCTATAAAAAAGCGGATGATGTGCTACTGAATGCGGTACGCAGTATTTTTGATCTTGTGGTACGTCCGGGTCATATCAACCTTGACTTCGCCGATTTGAAAACAGCGATGAGTACTCGTGGTTATGCCATGATGGGTGTTGGTTTAGGTCGTGGTGAAAACCGTGCCCGTCAGGCTGCTGAACAGGCTATCCGTAGCCCATTACTCGATAACGTAACCATCATGAATGCCAAAGGTATTCTGATTAACGTAACGGGTGGCGATGATGTCACTTTCGGTGAAATTGAAGAAATCACCGATGTCGTGAACCAGATTGTCGATTTGGATGAAGGTCAAGTGTTCTACGGTACGGTATTTGATCCGGATGCACGTGATGAAATCAGTGTGACCGTGATTGCAACGGGTTTAACCCGTCATGCAGCGGATTCAGTTGAACCGACCAAACGTACCAATGTACAGGCAACGCGCCCAGCAGCAGCCTCACAGGCTATGGTAGAAGATGATGATGTACCAGCGATTCAGCGCCAACAGCATGAAACCGCTACGCCAGCGAATGCTGCAGCATCAGTTTCAAGCCCGCGTCCAACGCCAATGAGTATTCAGGATTATCTTAAGAATCAACAGCGTAAATAACATGTAACATCATGTGTTTACCATGATTACACAGGAAAGGTGGCTTTTAAGCCACCTTTTTGTTTTTTCTCAATGGCCAAATATGCTAACGTATAGCGGTTTTATTGATGAACAGATGAAAGAAGCATGTTGAAACAACGTACCCTGAAACGTATCGTGAAAGCGAGCGGAATCGGTCTTCACAGTGGGCAAAAAGTCATGATTAACTTTGTGCCGCACCATGCCGATGGGGGAATTGTGTTTCGTCGTATTGACCTGAATCCGCCGGTCGACATTCCTGCCGATGCGATGCTGATTCAGGAAGCTTTCATGTGCTCGAATCTGGTTCAGGAAAATGCCAAAGTCGGTACGATTGAACATGTCATGAGTGCGATTGCCGGTTTAGGAATTGATAACCTGATTATCGAAGTCTCTGCCTCGGAAGTGCCGATTATGGATGGCAGTGCAGGCCCGTTTATCTATTTGCTCATGCAAGGTGGTCTGCAAGAACTGGATGCTGCGAAAAAATTCGTCAAGATTATTAAACCGGTTGAAGCACTGATTGATGATAAGCGTGCCATTTTTAGTCCGCACCATGGCTTCCAGCTGAATTTCACCATTGATTTTGATCATCCTGCTTTTAAAAAAGAACATCAGTCCGCCAGTATCGATTTCTCGACTGAAACTTTTGTTTATGAGGTTAGTGAAGCACGTACCTTTGGTTTTATGAAAGATCTGGATTATCTCAAAGCCAATAATCTGGCACTGGGAGCCAGTTTGGAGAATGCCATTGGTGTGGATGAAACCGGAGTGGTGAATGAAGAGGGTCTAAGATTCTCTGATGAATTTGTACGCCATAAAATTTTGGATGCAGTCGGGGATTTGTATCTGCTTGGACATCAGATTATTGCCAAATTTGATGGTTATAAATCTGGACATGCTTTGAATAATCAGCTGTTGCGCAATGTGAAAAGTGATCCAAGCTGCTATGAAATTGTAACATTTGATGACGAGGCCAATTGTCCAATCATGTATGTGAATGTGACATAAGTCATTGTGTTTGTGTCTTTATGTTTTAGTTATTGCGCCAATAGTGTGACATGTGTCGCATAATACTGCTTTTCTAATTTATTACATTTGATTGCTATGTTACTTTTTATTGCTTGCCAAACGTAGCAAAGCTTGGCTAAGCTTAGGGTCGCTTATAAAGTCAGCTGCACCACGAAGTAATTCCTGTGTTTCTGCATTTAAGGCTCTTTCAGGTGTTGCTGCAACAGGTTGCGTTTGTGAAGGATTCCGCAAACAAACTTGAAGTTTTGTAAGATCTGTTAATTCATTTATTTGAGAGAGTTGTGAAATGTATTGCTTTTGAAGATAGGCCAATTGACTGATCATGGCCTGGTTTTCACCGGTAATCGTTAACACACCATTTTGATAGCACACAACTTGCCAGCGTTCCGGTTGGGGCAATAGCGGTTGTACGAGTTTCGTAAGTTTCTGCCAGGCAGCAACTTGTGATGAGAGAAACGAAAAGTTTCCTGTTTTTATCTGTTTTCTGGTTTGTTGAAAAACGTTGACAGGTTCCGACATACATAATTCCTACATGTTTATGTCTTAATCTTATGCGCTTCTTTTAGTGGATATCAAGGATAGAGATCTTCAAGGAACTCGATTAAAGCAGTTTAGAGAGGTTTTTTATGCATATGCGACGTATTTTGTTGGCATTTTCTTTATCAGTTTCAGCTGCTTCGGTAGCCTTTGCAGATTTAGTCAATCTAAATCAAGAAAATGGTTCAACAGATCGTATCGAGCAATTGACGCGTACTCTGGCACAGGGTGCATATACTCATCCAGATGATATCGATATTCCGGCGCAAACCAAATTGAATGTCCAGCTACGTGAAAAGCCAGTTGAGCTTAACAATCGCACGCTGGCACAGAAGTATGCAAATACCTCATCTAATCGAGCTGCTGCAAATAGTGCTTATTCCTGGCTGATCGCTCATCCCTTACCCAATTCTCGCGTAAGTTCAAATTACGGTGGTCGTACCATGGGTGGCCGTGCTGAAAATCACTCAGGTCTTGATCTTGCAGCGCCAAGTGGTACACCAATTTATGCCACAGGCCCAGGTATTGTAACCAAATCAGGTTGGGGTACGGGTTATGGTCAATATGTTGAAATCAATCATGGCAATGGCTATTTAACACGTTATGCTCATGCTTCACGTCTTATTGCACGTGTGGGAGAGCAGGTACAGGCAGGTGATCATATTGCCAACGTTGGCTGTACTGGCCGCTGTACCGGTCCACACTTGCATTATGAAGTAGTAAAAGACGGTCAACGTAAAAACCCATCTACTTATTTGGCTATGTTACCTTAAGTATAGACCTGAATTTCTATTAGGCTCTTTATACATAAGCATCTCTCCAATAAGCATTTCAAAGCGATTAAGCTAAGGCTCTTCAACCCACATTGAAGGGTTCTTCAGATAATCGCTTTTAAGTCTGATATTATCACCAACTATTATAATGAATGTATAATAAATCTCCTATATTGACTATTTTTTGTTATGTTGTGTAATTAAACGTCACCAATCATTTAGTTCCTAAATAGTACTGCCAAATCGCATTCAGCCAGAGCCATACCTGCTGAGGTCTCAAATATGGTACATATAAGACATTAAATTAGGCTTTTAGGAACTGTAGATTATGGCGTTTTATGGCGATACAGACGCGCAAGAAACCCAAGAATGGCAAGATGCATTTGACTCTGTTTTGCAACACATGGGTACCGAGCGTGCAGCATTTTTATTAGAAAAACTTTTTCAACGCGCAATTGCAAAGCATGTTCCTATTCAGCGTTTAAATACTCCCTACTTAAATACGATTTCGGTTGAAGAACAACCGGCAATGCCGGGCGACCAGGATATGGAACGCCGGATTCGTGCGCTGGTTCGCTGGAATGCCTTGGCAATGGTATTGCGCGCAAATAAAACCGGTGATGACCTCGGTGGTCACTTGGCCAGCTTTGCCTCTTCCGCAACTTTATATGATGTCGGTTTTAACCATTTTTTCCGTGCCAACAGTGACAGCTTTGGCGGCGATATGATCTATTATCAAGGTCACTGTGCCCCCGGTATTTACGCGCGTTCGTTTTTAGAAGGCCGTTTGACTGAAGATCATCTGAATAATTTCCGTCGTGAAGTCGGTGGCAAAGGTTTGCCATCTTATCCGCATCCTTATTTGATGCCGGATTATTGGCAGTTCCCAACGGTATCGATGGGTTTGGGCCCAATCATGTCGATTTATCAGGCGCATATTCAAAAGTACCTGATGAACCGTGGCCTGATCAAAGAAGAAGATCGTAAGGTCTGGGCTTATTTGGGCGATGGCGAGATGGACGAGCCAGAAAGCCTCGGTGCAATCTCGCTGGCAGGTCGTGAAAAACTCGACAACCTGATCTGGGTGGTGAACTGTAACTTGCAACGTCTGGATGGTCCGGTACGTGGTAATGGCAAGATCATTCAGGAACTTGAGTCACTATTCCGCGGCGCAGGCTGGCGTGTGATTAAAGTGGTGTGGGGCCGTCATTGGGACCCATTACTGGATAAAGATAAATCTGGCGCACTCAAAGCGGTGATGGAAGAAGCGGTTGATGGTGATTTCCAGCGTTACCAGGTCAAAGGTGGGGCCTATGCACGTGAAAAGTTCTTCGGTAAATACCCAGAAGCCAAAGAGCTGGTCAAGGATTTAAGCGATGAAGATATTGATAATCTGAACCGCGGTGGCCACGACCCGTACAAAGTTTTTGCTGCCTATGCTGAAGCTTGTACTGCCAAAGGTCAACCGACCGTGATTCTGGCGAAAACCGTCAAAGGTTATGGCTTGTCAGAAGAAATCGAAGCAGTCAACAAAACACACCAAATCAAGAAGATGCAAATCAACTCTTTGAAATACGTGCGTGACCGCTTCAACCTGCCATTTACCGATGAGCAATTGGAAGAAGTGCCATTCTATCGTCCAAGCGAAAATTCGCCTGAGCTGAAATACATGAAAGCACGTCGTGAAGCATTGGGTGGTTATCTGCCGGCACGTCGGAAGGAAAGCGAGCAACTGGCGATTCCTGAACTTTCGGTATTTGATTCGGTCTTGGCGGGTTCAAATGGTAAAGAACAGTCGACCACAATGGTGATGGTACGTTTAATCTCTGCGCTTCTTAAAGAGAAAGCAATTAAAGACCGTGTTGTTCCGATTGTGCCAGATGAAGCACGTACTTTTGGTTTGGAGGGCATGTTCCGCCAGCTCGGTATCTATGCTGCGCATGGTCAGAAATATACGCCTGAAGACCAAGAACAGTTGATGCATTATCGTGAAGCCAAAGACGGACACATGTTGCAAGAAGGAATTAACGAAGCCGGCGCCATGAGTGCCTGGGCCGCGTTAGGCACCAGTTATTCAACCAATAACCTGCCAATGATCCCGATGTACATGTACTACTCGATGTTCGGTTTCCAGCGTATCGGTGATATTGCATGGGCAGCCGGTGATGCACAGGCACAAGGTTTCTTGCTCGGTGCAACTGCAGGTCGTACTACACTAAACGGCGAAGGCTTGCAGCATCAGGACGGTCATTCCCATATTCTGGCCAATACCATTCCAAACTGTGTCTCTTATGACCCATGTTTTGGTTATGAACTGGCAGTGATCGTGCATGACGGTTTACAACGTATGTATGTCAATCAGGAACGTGTGTTCTATTACCTGACCGTGATGAACGAAAACTACGAGCATCCGGAAATGCCAAAAGGTGTTGAAGAAGGCATCAAGCGTGGTATGTACTTACTGGAAGAAGATGAAAAAGCCACGGTTCAGTTACTGGGCTCGGGTGTGATCCTGCGTGAAGTGATCAAGGCGGCGAAGATTCTGCGTGAGGAATATCAAATTCACTCAAATGTCTACAGTGTCACCAGCTTCAATGAACTGGCACGTGATGGTATGGCATGTGAAGAATACAACCGCCTGCATCCACTGGCTGAGGATGTGAAAGAAGCATGGATATCGAAACAGCTACGCGGTACCGAAGGTATTGTGGTGTCTGCAACTGATCATATGCGTGCCTATAGCGAACAGATTCGTGCCTATCTTCCAGATGGCCGCCCATTTGTGGCACTCGGTACCGATGGTTATGGCCGTTCAGATACACGTGGTAATTTACGTAGCTACTTCGGTGTCGATGCTGCCCATATTGTGGTAGCAACTCTGAAAAAACTGGCAGATGAAGGTGAAGTTGATCCGCGCCTGGTGAAAGACGCGATCTCGACGTTTGAGCTGGATACCGATCGTCCGGTGGCTTGGGCACCGCAAGACACCCCATCTGTACATGCTGTTGCTGACTACAAAGAGGAGAACTAAGCATGCAAATTACGACTCCCGATATTGGTGTAGATCAGGCAACCGTGGCCGAAATTCTGGTCAAAGTCGGTGATACGATTGCGATTGATGACAGCATCGTGCTGCTTGAATCTGATAAAGCCTCTGTTGAAGTGCCCAGCACTTCAGCAGGGGTAGTGAAAAGCATTCTGGTCAGCCAGGGTGATGAAGTGGCTGAAGGCACTGTACTGATTGAACTGCAAGCTGAAGATGGCAGTACGGATGTGGTCGAGCCACAGCAAGCAGATGCCTCACAAAAAACCTCAGAAAATACGCCGACGTCTTTGCCTGATCAGGAAATCATGCAAGAACTGGCATCACATCAGCCAAAAGTTTCTGCTGCGCCTGAGGCTCAAGCAAGTTCACAAGTGGTCGATGTGCAAGTCCCCGATATTGGTGTAGAGAAAGCCACTGTCGGTGAAATTCTGGTCTCTGTCGGTGATGAAATCGAGGTGGATCAAAGCATCGTGGTGGTGGAATCGGACAAGGCGACTGTTGAAGTGCCAAGTACGGTTGCAGGTACGGTGGAATCCATCGACATTAAAGAAGGCGACACGATTAAAGAAGGTGTGGTGATTCTAAAAGTGAAAACTTCAGGATCGATCCCGACTGTTGCAGCAGAAGTGCCAAAAGCTGAAGCTGCGCCAGTTCAAGATGCTAAAGCGGAGCCAGTGGCTCAAGCTGCAGCAGCACCTGCGGGTGATGTTGAAGTGATGGTGCCTGATCTGGGTGTAGACAAAGCAGCTGTGGCTGAAATTCTGGTTTCTGTCGGTGATACGGTTGAAAAAGACCAGAGCATCATTGTGGTGGAATCAGACAAAGCCACGGTTGAAGTGCCAAGCACAACTGCTGGGGTGATCAAGGCGATTCATGTTGAGCTGGGACAAAATGTCTCTGAAGGCATTGCACTGATAACAATTCAAGCTGAAGCGCAAGCAGAGGCTGCACCTGTTGCGGCTAAAGCGGAAGCACCGAAAGCAGCTGTTGCACCAGTAGAGACCACCAAAGCAGCACCTGCGGCATCTTCTACTCCAGCGGTGGCGACCTCTGACAATGCCGACAAGCTGACGAAAGAGCAGAATGTCGCCAACTCGAAAGTCTATGCCGGCCCTGCTGTACGTAAACTGGCACGTGAACTGGGCGTAGTATTGTCAGAAGTTCAGGCTTCAGGTTCCAATGCCCGGGTGATGAAAGAAGATCTGAAGGCTTATGTCAAAGCGCGCCTGACTACGCCACAGGCGGCTCCTGTAGCCGCTGCTGCTCAAGCCACAGGTCTACCAAAATTGCCAGACTTTAGTGCTTTTGGTGGTGTGGAAGAAAAAGCCTTGACGCGTTTGCAACAAGTGTCTATTCCGCAGTTGTCGCTGAATAATTTCATTCCGCAAGTGACCCAGTTTGATGCAGCCGATATTACTGAACTGGAAGCGTGGCGTAATGAGCTGAAAGGCAACTTCAAGAAAGAAGGCCTGAGCCTGACCATTATGGCCTTCATCATCAAAGCAGTTGCGCACTTGTTAAAAGAAGAGCGCGAGTTTGCTGGTCACTTGGCCGATGATGGCAAGTCAGTCCTGCTACGTAACGAGATCCATATGGGGATCGCGGTGGCAACGCCAGATGGTTTAACGGTTCCGGTATTGCGTCATCCCGATCAGAAGTCGATTAAACAGATTGCCACTGAGCTGGGAAGCTTGGGTCAAAAAGCGCGTGACAAGAAATTGTCGCCAAAAGATCTGCAAGGGGCGAACTTTACCATTACCAGCCTGGGCTCAATTGGTGGTACTGCATTTACGCCGCTGGTGAACTGGCCGCAAGTGGCAATTCTGGGAATTTCACCTGCCACCATGCAACCCGTCTGGAATGGTGAAGGCTTTGATCCACGCTTGATGCTACCGTTGTCTTTGTCATACGATCACCGTGTGATTAATGGTGCAGATGCTGCGCGTTTCACCAACAAGCTGACCCAGCTGCTCAAAGATATCCGTACTTTATTGATTTAATCTGATCAGATTATTTCAATCATAGACCCTGCTTCGGCGGGGTTTATTTTTGCCACATTGAAAAATAATGGATTTGATTCTATACTTGGCGCACTTCATTGGGGAGTAGCCGCCTTTTGCGCAAAGCAGAAGGGTGATGGTCAACATATTTGTCCTGAACCGGACATGGTCATCATAGCAAAAAACCAAATGAGCTTCTCGAAGCTTTCTTTTGTTGGCAAGACCTTTGATTTACCACTCTGCAGATTTTGGCTAGCAGGAGCGGTGAGTCATTGGTATTGGATGCTAGCCAGAGAAAGACCTCATGTATGAATTCTTACTGTCGACCGCAATTGTGGCACTGGCTGAAATGGGTGACAAAACCCAACTGCTGGCTTTGCTGCTTGCCGCACGTTTTCGCAAACCCGTTCCTATTTTAGTTGCTATTTTATTGGCGACGCTGATTAACCATGGCCTTTCTGCGGTATTGGGACAATGGATCACCACGGTGATTGGGCCGGAAGTGTTGCTGTGGATTGTGTCGATTGGTTTTATTGCGATGGCGGCCTGGATGCTGATTCCGGATGAACTCGGAGATGAAAATGCCAGTATCAATAAATGGCAAAAATTCGGGGTATTTGCTGCGACCTTCATTTTGTTCTTTCTGGCAGAAATTGGCGATAAAACCCAGATTGCCACAGTCGCGCTGGCAGCACGTTTCGATAGTATATTCTGGGTGATGCTCGGTACCACTTTGGGGATGATGCTGGCCAATGCACCTGCGGTATTTCTAGGAGATAAACTGGCGAACAGGCTGCCGATCAGCCTGATTCATAAAATTGGCGCGGCCATTTTCCTGGTGATTGGTGTCGCCACTCTGCTTCAATATTATTTATTTTAAAAATACAGTAATAATTGCATGAATCCTGAGCTAAAAACTCAGGATTTTTTATGCCTAAAATAAGCTTAAAACTTTGATAAGTAGTGTGATATGGCCAGTTTTATTGATTGTAAGTTCAACTAAATACTTATATGTTATATGGGTATAAAACAGCACTTTTAAATTTAAATCGGGGAATATATACATGGTTTTTGAACGCACCACATCGCAGGTCCTGTTTGATAACGGGACACATAAATGCATCAGTTTTACCAGTCTGGTCAAAGGTGAAGGCGTTCAGGCAAACCAGTTTTTAATCATTGATAACGAGCGGGCGGCGGTACTCGATCCGGGTGGTGATCTCACCTATGTTCCGCTAACCATGGAACTGAATAAATACACCCGGTTGACCAATCTGGATTATGTCATGGCTTCGCATCAGGATCCTGACATCATTACTTCGATGCCACGCTGGCTGGTATATACCGATGCCAAAGTGGTGGCTTCCAAGCTCTGGGCGCGTTTCTTGCCACATTTAAACTCGGCTTTTATGAGTGACCGGATGAAAGGCAACTGGCTAGATCGGCTGGTCGAGCTCCCGGATCATGGTCAGATCATTCCTCTGGGTAATGCCAATATTGTGGCGGTACCAGCGCATTTTCTGCATTCAGTCGGCAATTTCCAGTTTTATGATCCGATTGCCAAGATCCTGTTTTCGGGAGATATGGGCGCATCGATGGTCGATGATGCTGCCAAACCATTGGAAAACTTTGCGGCGCATATCCCAAAAATGAAAAGCTTTCATCAGCGTTATATGTGCAATAACAAGGTGATTCGTCTTTGGGTGAACATGGTGCGGGGCATGGATATCGAGATGATTGTGCCGCAGCATGGCACGCCTTTTATGGGTAAAGAGCAGATCACCCAGTTTCTGGACTGGATTGAAACGCTGCAATGTGGCACCGACCTGATGGACGAAACTGTTTTTACCTGTCCTGAATAGTTCACAGAAAAATAAAATTTTTCTTGTGTAGAAAAACAACATTTTTTATATTTCTTCTCCAAAAAACTTTTTTTTGATCATGAGAACTTATAAGAAATGTTATCTCAAGTTCCAACACCAGATGCATGTTTAAGCTGCGGGGCGTGCTGCGCCTATTTCAGGGTTTCGTTTTACTGGGCTGAAGGGATTCATATGCCTGAGCATTATACGGAACCTGTAACAGCAGTTTATTCATGTATGGCTGGAACCAATCAAAAAAATCCACGCTGTATTGCACTGGATGGCACCATCGGCCAGCAGGTCAGTTGCGGTATGTATGAGCTGCGCAGTTCATCCTGCAAAGAAGTACAGATCGCCGATGATCAATGCAATAAAGCCCGTTTGGCACATAATATGTTGCCTTTTATTCAGATTGAAAATGATGAAGCTGACAATGATGACAGTTTTGAATACGTCAGCTAAATCGACCCAAAGCAGAGTTTAGGCTCTGCTTTTTAGCTTTTTAAAGTATCGGGATTGAGTTCAAGCATCAGGCTACTGTGGTCAGTTCTTTTCTGATGTCGTATTTCTCAAATTGATTCACTGGAAAAAATCCAGCCCTCAAAACTATTTTAATGCAAAAATAATTTTGCAATTGCAATGAAATTTAAGTCGATATTTGTTTATAATAGTGCACGGAAATTACCAGTGAGACTGTTATGTTGACCATCGTTCAAGACGCGTTAACCTTCGATGATGTCCTATTACTCCCTGCCTATTCTACTGTTCTCCCAAAAGATGTCTCTCTAAAGACACGCCTGACCCGTGGCATTAACCTGAATATTCCTCTTGTGTCTGCAGCGATGGATACGGTGACTGAGTCCCGTATGGCAATTGCAATGGCGCAAAACGGTGGTATCGGTATTTTGCACAAGAACATGGATATCGCTGTTCAGGCTGCAGAAGTGCGCCGTGTGAAAAAATTCGAAGCGGGTATGGTCAAAGACCCGATTACAGTTACTCCTGAAACCACAGTACGTGAATTGATTGCTTTGACTCAAGCCAACAATATCAGTGGTGTACCAGTGGTGAAAGATGGCAAAGTGGTCGGTATTGTGACAGGTCGCGATACACGCTTTGAAACCAATCTTGAGCAGCCAGTCAGCAACATCATGACTGGTCAGGATCGTCTGGTAACAGTTCGCGAAGGCGAATCGAAAGAAAATATCCAAGCCTTATTACAGCAGCACCGTATTGAAAAAGTATTGGTGGTGAATGATCAGCAAGAGCTGAAAGGCTTGATTACGGTGACAGATTTCCGTAAAGCTGAACTTTATCCAAACAGCTGTAAAGATGATTTAGGTCGTCTACGTGTCGGTGCTGCAGTCGGTACCGGTGCAGAAACTCCAAGCCGTGTTGAAGCGCTGGTTGAAGCCGGTGTCGATGCGATTGTTGTCGATACAGCACATGGTCATTCTGCGGGTGTGATCGAGCGGGTACGTTGGGTGAAAGCCAACTATCCACAAGTTCAGGTGATTGGCGGTAACATCGCAACTGGCGATGCTGCATTGGCCTTACTTGATGCAGGTGCGGATGCGGTTAAAGTCGGGATTGGTCCGGGTTCAATCTGTACCACACGTATTGTGGCCGGTATTGGTATGCCGCAAATTTCTGCAATCGATTCTGTGGCCAATGCGCTGAAAGATCAGATTCCGTTGATCGCGGATGGTGGTATCCGTTTCTCTGGCGATATGGCCAAAGCGATTGGTGCGGGTGCAAGTACCATTATGGTTGGTTCATTGATGGCCGGTACTGAAGAAGCACCGGGCGAAGTTGAATTCTTCCAAGGCCGTTACTACAAAGCCTACCGCGGTATGGGTTCGTTGGGTGCCATGGCGGGTGCAACCGGTTCGGCTGACCGTTACTTCCAGGACTCTAAAGCCGGTGCCGAGAAACTGGTTCCTGAAGGCATTGAAGGTCGCGTACCGTACAAAGGTCCAATGGGCAATATCGTGCATCAGATGATGGGCGGCCTACGTTCTTCGATGGGTTATACCGGTTCTGCCGTGATTGAAGACCTGCGTCAAAATGCCAAGTTTGTGAAAATCACTTCTGCCGGTATGTCGGAATCACATGTGCATGATGTGACCATTACCAAAGAAGCACCCAACTATCGCGTGGGTTAATCTCCTGTGATTTAAAGTTTTTAAAAGCCGTCATGCAAATGACGGCTTTTTTATTTTGGTGTAAAGTGTGGCACAGGGAAAAAATGGGTGAGATCAATCATCCGCTAAGAAGTGAGATAAAGATGAGTTATTTTGGTACTGACGGTATTCGTGGAAAGTTTGGCGAATTGCCGATTACCCCTGAGTTTGCCCTGAAATTGGGGTTTGCAGCCGGTAAGGTTTTAAAGCGTCATAGTAAAAAAGCCAAGCCCTTGGTGGTTTTGGGTAAAGATACCCGTTTGTCTGGCTATATCCTGGAAGCCGCCTTGCAGGCAGGTTTAAATGCGGCTGGCGTCTATGTTCATCTTTTAGGCCCACTGCCAACACCGGCGATTGCCCATTTGACCCGCGCCTTGCATGCCAGCCTGGGAATTGTAATTTCTGCTTCGCATAATCCGTATTTCGATAACGGTATTAAGTTTTTCTCGGCGGAAGGCAAGAAATTACCGGATGCCTTGCAAGAAGAAATCAATCAGGAACTCGAACAAGATTTCATCATTGAAGATACCGCGAGCCTGGGTAAAAGTATCCGGGTCAAAGATGCCAATGGTCGCTATATTGAATTCTGTAAATCGACTTTCCCCTATCATCTGGACTTGAATGAACTCACCATTGTGGTGGATTGTGCCAATGGTGCCGCCTATAACGTCGGGCCTGCTGTGTTCCGTGAGCTGGGCGCACGTGTGATTGCCATTCATAATGAACCGACCGGGTTAAATATCAATAAAGACTGTGGTTCGACTCATCCTGAAAGCTTGCAACAAGCCGTGATCCAGCATCAGGCCGACTTAGGTGTTGCTTTTGATGGCGATGCCGACCGTGTAGTTCTGGTGGATAAGTCTGGAAAGCTGATTGATGGCGACCATATTCTGTATATTCTTGCCACGCAAAGCTCGAAAAAGCCGGCAGGTATCGTCGGTACCTTAATGAGCAATATGGCACTGGAACTGGCACTGGAAAAAGCTCAAGTGCCATTATTACGTGCCAAAGTCGGCGACCGTTATGTGTTGCAAGGTCTGGAAGAAAACGGCTGGACGATTGGTGGCGAGCCTTCTGGGCATATTCTGACCTTGGACAAGAGCACCACCGGCGATGCCATTATTGCCGCCTTGCAAGTGCTGACAGTCATGGTTGAACAGAAGAAAGCCCTGCATGAGCTGGTGGCTGATTTTCAACTGTTGCCAAATGTCCTGGTCAATGTGCGTTTAGATGCCATGTTTGATCCTTATTCAGTACCGGCCTTGGCCGCTGAATTTGAAAAAGCCGAACAGCAGCTTAAAGGGCGTGGCCGCTTGTTGATTCGTAAATCAGGTACTGAACCGGTGATTCGTGTCATGGTGGAAGGCGAAGATTTAAGTGAAGTGACTGCACTGGCAAATTCATTAGCTGATGCTGTACGTGCCAATGCCGCTTAGAGGAAGAAAGAATGAGTGATCTGATCAAAGATCTGAGTGAGCTACGCCTGAATTATCAGAAAGGCGAGCTGCAAGAACAGCAGGTCAACCCGAATCCGCATATGCAGTTCTTGCAATGGTTTAACCATGCACTAGAAGCGAAGCTGCATGAACCCTATGCCATGTCATTGGCAACGGCGGATGCTCAAGGTCGTCCGCATGTGCGTACCGTATTACTGCGCGGGGCGACTGAAGCCGGCTATGACTTCTATACCAATTATGACAGCCAAAAAGGTTTGGATCTGGCCGAAAATCCGTATGCTGAATTATTGTTCTATTGGCAGGATCAGGAACGTCAGATTCGGGTGAGTGGTAAAGTCATCAAGATTTCTGAACAGGAGTCGACTGATTACTATCATAAACGCCCACGTGACAGCCAGATTGCTGCGCATATCAGCACCCCGCAAAGTGGGGTAATTGCCAGCCGTGAAGAGCTGCAACAGCGTTTCTGGGATTTGCATAATCAGGTGGCGAATCAGCAACAGCTGGATAAACCGGAGTTTTGGGGCGGTTATCGTCTCGAACCCGATTATTATGAATTCTGGCAGGGCCGTCCGAACCGTCTGCATGATCGTTTAAGCTATGAGATAATTGACGGTGCATGGCAATTGCAACGCTTGATGCCTTGATTATGCCAAAAATCATGCCAAAACTTGACATCAAACAGCGCCCCTTTCTGACCCGTCCTGAAAATTTTCAGGGTGTTCCAGCGTTTGTGGCTGAAATTCTGGCCCGTCGCGGGGTGGAGTCCGAGCAGGAACTTGAGCTTAAACTCAAGCATCTGCTGGCACCGACCATGAAAGGCCTGACGGATGCGATTCAGTTGATCGATCAGGCAATTGATCGTGGCCAGAAAATCGTGATTGTCGGCGATTACGATGCCGATGGTGCAACCAGTACTGCACTCATGGTGCTGGCTCTACGTGATATGGGCGCCAAGGTCGAGTATCTGGTACCAGACCGTTTTAAGTATGGCTATGGTCTGACTGCTGCCATTGCCGATCTGGCTTTCGTCAATTTCACGCCTGATCTGCTGATTACCGTGGACAATGGTATTTCCAGCCATGCAGGAGTGAAACAGGCGCAAGATCATGGTATGCAGGTGATTATTACCGATCATCACCTGACCACCAAGCCGACACCTGAAGCCGAAGCGGTGGTCAATCCGAATCAGCTGGGTTGTGATTTCCCCAGCAAAGCCTTGGCCGGGGTCGGGGTGGCGTTTTATGTGCTGGCCAATCTGTCGACCCATCGCAAAAAACTTGGAAAATCGACCACTCAAATTATTCATTATCTTGATCTGGTGGCACTCGGTACTTATGCCGATGTCGCCAGTCTGGACTATAACAACCGGATTCTGGTCGATGCGGGCCTGAAACGGATTCAGCAAGGGCAGTGCCGCGCAGGGATCAGTGCGCTACTGGATATTGCAAAACGTGATCCGGCAGGTCTAAAAGCGCAAGATCTCGGTTTTGTCTTAGGGCCGCGAATTAATGCAGCCGGACGGATGGAAACCATGGACATCGGGATCGAGTGTCTATTGGCACCTGATCTGGCCACGGCCTATCCATTGGCTGAACAGCTGAATCAACTGAATGTTGAACGCCGTCAGGTCGAAGCTAAAATCAAGCAGGACGCTTTAAACGAACTTGAGAAAATCCAGCTAGACGAAACTGAATTGCCGGCTGCATTAATCATGTTTGAACAGCATTGGCATCAAGGTGTCATTGGTATTGTGGCGGGGCGTTTAAAAGAGCAGTTTCATCGTCCGAGTATTGTCTTTGCCGTAGATGAAGATGGGAGACATATCAAGGGTTCGGCGCGTTCGATTGAAGGGATTCATATCCGTGATGCGATTGAACAGGTGGCGGAGCAATATCCACATTTAGTCAGTCATTTTGGCGGGCATGCAGCAGCAGCGGGTTTAACCCTGAAAAAAGAAAATTTTTCTGAATTTAAGCAGGTCTTTGAAGCACTGATTGCTACGATGGACGCGGATTTATTCACTGCGACTTTATGGACGGATGGGGAGCTATCCGCTTCGGCTTTCCAGATCGAAACAGTCGATATCCTGCAACATTTAAGTCCGTGGGGGCAAAAATTCCCTCCACCTATTTTTGAAGGGATCTTCAAGATTATGGACTATCGTTGGCTCAAAGATGTACATCTTAAATTACGCGTGGCTTTGGAAAATGGGCAGGTGATTGATGCGATCGCCTTCAATGCAGCCGATAAATATGAATTTGATCCGATGAAAGATACGCGCTTGGTGTATGAGCTGGATAAAAATGTCTTTAATGGTAATGTCAGCCTGCAAATGCGGATTATCCATTTAGAACAATAGGCCATAAAAAACCGCTCGAGTGAGCGGTTTTTTGACTTTTAATCGGAATGATTAGAAGCGGAAAGTACCATTGATACCAAACGAGTCAATACCGTCAGTTGTGTGGTAATTTACACCTGCTGCAATAGTTGGCGTAAAGAATTTTTGAGCTTTAATACCGAACAGTGTATCTGAACCATCTGCAGTAGAATCAGCAATAGATAGACCTACACTGAGAGTTGGATCGATATAAAGATCAGCAGCTAAGCGATAGGTTGTTTCATCACCAATATAAGTTAAACCTTCAAAATTGGTGAAATGATTGCCAATTTGAGTCACGTATTTGGCACGTAAAGATAATGTAGTGTCATCACCTACAGTAAGTGCATTTGAAAGATTTGCGGTGAAACCATAGTTTGCCACTTGAACTGGGTCTACGCTTTCATTTGCGGCACCTACTGCTAGCAACAAGCCAGTAACTGGTAGGTAACCTACTTCAAGCGCATAACCGGTATTATCGTCACCTGCAAAATCAACTTGGTTAATAGTACCGCTTACATAAAATTGAGTATTTGGAATATAAAACTCACCACTTACACCAAACACATCAATATCTTCATCGCCATCACCGCTTGCATTTGCATAACCTAAGCCAATATTACTTGCTTTATTTAGGAAAGCCGCTTCTGCAAGTGGAGAGTTCTTAACTTGAACATCATTTAAATAATATTTTCCATTGATGAAAAATGTATCTAGATCCCCAAGGTTATCGATATCAGTGTTTTCATACCCTACATTAAGTTCAGCTTGGTAAGCATGTGCAGTTCCTAGGCTAGCAAGAAGTGCTGTAGCAAGAGCAAGTTTCTTAAACATTTAGATTTTCTCTCTTTGTTATAAAAATATGACTGTATTATTAACAGTTGTAACAAATTGTACAGTTTATATTCGCCCAGTCAATGTGCAAAAAATACCTAAATGCTGGTTAAAAGTGCAATAAAAAAACCCATCCGAGGATGGGTTTTTTTATAAATGACTAATTTTGGGTTTTAGATTAGAAGCGGTATTTCGCTGCTACACCAAATTTGTTGTAATCATTGTTGCCTACTTCACCAAAACCAACTCGACCTTCCAGGCTCACTTGCTGGTTAATGAATTTACGAGCACTGATCCCGAACTCATTGGTATCTGTAAGGCCAAGATCTTTACTTGCATAATCTACACCAACACTGAGTGTCTTATCGATAAAATAGTCTGCTGCCAGATTGTATTCATCTAGATCACCAAAGCCTGCGCCAGCTTCCAGGTTGATATCTTTACCATTACTAAGTGTAGTCACATATTTAGCACGTAATGTTGGATCTACGCCGTCATCATAGTCATTATCATAACCTTTTAAACCGGCAGCAATTAATAGGCCCGGTGCTGGAAGGTAACCAATTTCAGCACCATAAACGGTTTGATCAGAGTTAGGGCCAACGTCGCGTTTAACATCATCACGACCAACATTACCACTTAGGTAGAAGTCTGAATTTGGTACAAAATATTCAGCGCCTACGCCGTAACGATGACGGTCATCATTACCGATTTCATCATATTGATATTGAGCACTTACATTGCTGGCACGATCAAGAAACGCTGCCTCTGCTAATGGTGAATTACGTGTTTGAACTGGATTGAAGTAATATTTACCATCGACACCGAAAGAACCGCTAGTTCCGCCGAAATCCGGGTCAATTACTCCTGCTGATGCACCAATTTCTGCCTGGTAAGCATGTGCTGCTGTACCTGTCATTGCTATTGCTGAAAGTAGTGCCGAAGCAATCGCTAATTTTTTCATGGTTACTACCCCTCAAATCTTTAGTTAAAAACATTACACTTTTTGTTACAACTTTCAGTCTAGAGCAATTTCAAAGATCGTCAATCAAAGGAAAGTTACAGCAATGTGAATAGCGTAATCTTATGTAATCTTTTCTAAATAAGTAACTGAATAATAGAATTAAATTTATAATGTAGTGTTTTATTAAAACTGTGTAGATATTGTGGAATGTATTGAATTTGCTGATTTTTTATTCAATTTGGTAGGTGTTTTTAGACGATAAAATCAAATGAAAAAGTATATTTTGATAATGAATGCGAGATGCGAAATCCGATCAAGCTTCAGATCAAAACGACATTTAATAACCGATTCAATTGTCAAAAATTTCCTGACGAAAACATAACTCTAAATTGGGATGACATTCGAGCTTTGGACTGGATCCATCACACTGAAATAGCAGAAATAGACTGTGCTATAATATGGGGCTAAATAATTTGTGCCTAATTTTGATTGAGAGTAATTCACGTGGAAATTAATCCGTATCTAAACCAATTAAAAGACTTAAACGAACGTGGTCAAACACTACGGGGGTATCTTTGACTACGATCTGAAAAAAGAGCGTTTAGAAGAAGTCCTGCGTGAATTAGAAGATCCCACCATCTGGAATGACCAGAGTCGTGCTCAGGCAATGGCCAAAGAAAAAGGCGAACTTGAGAACGTATTAAATGTGCTGGATGGTTTGACCACACAGCTGGAAGATGCGCAGGCCTTGCTTGATCTGGCAGTGGAAGCGGATGATGAAGGCTTACTGGAAGATGTACAGGCTGAACTGACTACAGCTGAAGAAGAACTGGCTAAACTTGAATTCCGTCGTATGTTCAACAATCCGATGGATCCTAATCCTTGTTATTTAGAAATTCAGGCCGGTTCGGGTGGTACTGAAGCGCAGGACTGGGCATCCATGCTCATGCGGATGTACCTGCGCTGGATTGAACGTCATGGCTTTAAAGCAGAAATCATGGAAGAATCGGACGGTGATGTTGCAGGGCTTAAATCAGCCACGATTCGTGTAGACGGTGAATATGCCTATGGCTGGTTACGTACCGAGTCAGGCGTACATCGTTTAGTGCGTAAATCGCCATTTGACTCGGGCAACCGTCGTCATACCTCATTCTCGGCTGTGTTTGTTTCGCCTGAAGTCGATGACAATATTGAGATCGAAATTAATCCGGCAGATGTGCGTACCGATACCTATCGTGCATCGGGTGCCGGTGGTCAGCATATTAACAAAACGGATTCTGCGGTTCGTTTAACGCATGCACCGACCGGGATTGTAGTGGCCTGTCAGAACCAGCGTTCACAGCATGCCAACCGCGACCATGCCTGGAAGCAGTTACGCGCCAAACTTTATGAACGTGAAATGCAAATTCGTAATGATGCTGCAAAAGCGCTGGAAGATACCAAGTCTGATATCGGCTGGGGAAGCCAGATTCGTTCATACGTTCTGGATGATTCACGTATTAAAGACTTACGTACCAGTGTCGAAAGTTCCAATACCGGCGCGGTTCTGGATGGCGATCTGGATAAATTTATCGAAGCAAGCTTGAAACAGGGCTTGTAAGAAATCGTTTAAATAGCTGGCGTAACCAAGTTAGTACAGACTGTGACTCTTATATCTAAATTTATCGATATATAAATCGATAAAATGCGATATAATCGGTTTAGATGCTGAAACAAGTTTTGTTACGCCACAGATTGTGATGTACCTATGGATCTTGATCTAATTTTTAAAGCCTTAGCCAATCCGATACGCCGGCAGATTCTGGAATGGTTGAAATCGCCAGAACAATATCTGTCTGTGGAAGAGTGTGGCGGCTTTCAACGCGGGGTCTGTGCAGGGCAGATTGAAAAGTTAGGGCAAGTCTCTCAGTCCACCATGTCCAATCATTTGTCTGTCTTGCAGCAGGCCGGGTTAATCACCGCGACCAAGCATGGCCAATGGTCTTATTTCTCGCGTAATGAAGCTTTGATTCAGCAATATATCGTCTATATGCAACAACACCTTTAATCCAACAGGTGGGAGTACCGATGGCTGAATTAAATTCTCCTTTAACGCTCGGCGCGTTAGAACTTAAAAACCGTGTCATCATGGCACCGCTTACGCGTAGTCGTGCAACTGACGACCGCGTACCAACGCCAATGATGGCCGAATACTATGCACAACGTGCAAGTGCCGGTTTAATCATTTCTGAAGCCACGGTGATTTCTGAAGAAGCCAATGGTTACCGCAATACTCCTGGTCTCTTTACTGATGCGCAGGTAGCAGGCTGGCAGCAGGTGACTCAAGCGGTACATGACCAAGGTGGCCTGATTGTGGCGCAGCTGTGGCATGTGGGCCGTGTGTCTGATCCAGAACTGTTAAATGGTGAAACGCCAGTATCGGCGAGCAGTGTACAACAGGCCGGTCATGTCAGTTTATTACGTCCAAAACGTCCTTATGTGTTGCCGCGCGCGCTGGAAATTTCTGAAATTCATGCGATTACCGAACAATATAAACAGGCGGCAATTTGCGCCAAAGCTGCCGGTTTTGATGGAGTTGAACTGCATGCCGCCAATGGTTATCTGATTGACCAGTTCCTGCAAACCAAGACCAACCAGCGTGAAGATGAATACGGTGGTTCAGTCGAAAACCGTGCCCGTTTCCTGCTGGAAGTCATGGATGCACTGATTGATGTCTGGGGTGCAGGCCGTGTCGGAATTCATTTGGCACCGCGTGGCGATGAACACGATATGGGCGACAATGATCCACGTGAAACCTTTGGTTATGTGATGGAACAGTTGGGCAAGCGCCAGATCGCGTTCTTCTTTACCCGTGAATATCTGGCGGAAGACAGTATCTCGGAGTATATGAAACAGCGTTCAAACGGCGTGCCGTATATGGCCAATATGCGTTTAAGTCGTGACGATGCGATTGAATTGCTGGCTTCAGGCAAAGCAGATGCGGTAGCTTTTGGTAAGGCTTATATTGCCAATCCGGATTTATACGAGCGCCTACTCGAAGATGCACCGCTAAATGAACTAAAGCTGGAAAATATGATCGGAACCAATGTCGCAGAAGGCTATATTGATTATCCGACATTGGCTGAAGCAGACGCTTTAACTACTGTAGAATAATCTAAAAATGAGCCACATCGATTAACATGTCGATGTGGCTCTGTTATATTTTGTCGATTGAATCTGTTTCGAGGCGCATTTGGCTACTCCATTTTGGTATAACGCAGCGTTAGCTCTGATTAAACCCTTATATCAATCGCGTATTCGTAAACGTGCGACCGATCCTGAACAATTACAACAAGAACTGACAGAACGTTTCGGCCCATTTCAGCCGCCCAAAAATCTGCATGCCATCTGGTTTCATGTGGTCTCGGTCGGTGAGACCAATGCTGCCCAGCCTCTCATCGAACATTATTTAAAATCGGGTCATCCGGTGCTGGTCACCAATACCACCAAAACCGGTCAGGCACGGGCCAAATCACTTTTTTTAAAAGCACCTTATCTGGATTTATTTCAAGCGGTCTATTTACCTGCTGATCAGAAAGTACTGATCCGTGATTTTTATCAGCAGTATCAGCCAAAACTGTTATTGCTGATGGAAACCGAGCTTTGGCCGAATCTGCTGGATCAGGCACCAGAGTTTGATGTAGCCACGATTTTGTTAAATGCGCGTCTTTCGGAAAAGTCGGCCAAGGGCTATGCCAGGGTTAAAGGTCTGACCCGGAGCATGCTACAGCAGTTAAGTCAGCTTTTGGCACAAGATACTGCCACCCAGCAGCGTTATATCGAGTTGGGGATCACCGCCGAAAAAACCCAGGTTTTGGGCAATATCAAATTTGATATTACTGCACCACAAAGTTTTGTAGAACATGCTGCAAACTTGAAGCAAGAATGGCAACTGGCAGGTCGCAAAATTATGATACTGGCCAGTACCCATGCGCCTGAAGAAAAAGAAATTCTAAGCGCTTTAAAATCGGCTTTAGATAGCAACCCAAAACTTTTATGTATCGTCGTACCCCGTCATCCGGAACGTTTTGATGAGGTGTTTCAGGCTGCACAGAGTTTAAATTTAATAACTCAGCGCCGTAGTTTGGCCCAGAACATTGAAGCAGATACCCAGGTTTATCTGGCGGATTCGATGGGGGAAATGTGGCTCTGGTATGCTTTGAGTCAGGCCTGTTATGTCGGTGGCTCACTGAATGAGCCGGGTGGCGGGCATAATATTCTGGAGCCGATTGCTTTGAATGTACCGACTGTTTTAGGCAAAAACTATTTTAATTTTCAGACCATTGTCGATGAATTCGTTCAAGCAGATGCAGTAGAAGTTGTGCAGGATGCGCAGCAGGCGGCAGAGGTATTGCTGGAACTTTTGCAAGATCAAATCAAGGCACAATGTTTAAATACAGCAGCGCAGAGAATTATGCAGTTAAATACGGGATCGCTTGCCAAGCATATTCAGGTGATTGATCAGTATCTTTAATTGATATTGATAAGTAACAGATATTGGATTTACCAAGACGGCAAGGATGCCGTCGTTAGGCTGTGTGGATTGAAGTTTTTTCAATATTTCTAAGCTGGCTTATCTAGCCTACTTTTCAAAGATGAAAAGTAGCAAAAATCTTTTGTATCACTGAAGGGATGTCCTTATCCCTCAGGGATACGCGCGACATCCATGTCGCCACCCTCTAGCGGATAGAGGTCATTCAACAGTTCTTCGGTATAAAATCTTCTATGAATATTGTCCTTCTTGACCATCGACAAACACAATCGGATCTCTGGACGATTTCATCGAAACGTCAACTGGAACATTTACAGCAGCATGTGCAGATTCAAGTTGGAGATACCTTAAAAGTGGGAGTGCTGGAAGGTCAGCGCTATCTCACCGAGATTGTCGAGATTTCTGAAAAAGCAGTGCGACTAAAACCGCTTCAAGAAGATGCTATTCCAAAAAAATTACCCGTAACTTTAATTGTGGCCTTGCCACGGCCGAAAGTGCTGCGCCGTCTGATCATGGACAGTGTCACTTTGGGCGTGGAAAAAATCATTTTACTGCATAGTTATCGCGTCGATAAAAGCTACTGGCAAACCCCATTTTTACAGCAGTTAAATCATTATATCGAGCTGGGACTGGAACAGGCCGGGGATACAATAGCTCCGAAAATCGAGCTGTATAAACGTTTTAAACCTTTTGTTGAAGATATTTTGCCAGGCTTGATTACGGCTGACCGACCCGCTTATGTGGCACATCCTTATGCCGAACAATCCATGCCTTTTGCGATTCCGCATCCTTGTACGATGATCATCGGCCCGGAAGGCGGATTCATTCCGTATGAAGTAGATTTACTGGTTAAAAACGGCTGTCAGGCTGTGAGTCTGGGCAACCGTATTCTCCGCACTGAAACCGTGATTCCCTATGTCCTAGGTCGTCTGTTTAGCACGAGCTGAGGCATCTTCATTGCCTTCGCCGCGATAGACTTTGACTTCCTGTACCGGATAAGGAATTGAAATATGATGTTCGGCAAACGCCTGAATCACGCGTTCCTGCACCGCACTGATTGAGGTTCCTGTGCCTGTCTCAGTGGTATCGACCCACCAGAGCGCTTTTAAGGTAATGGAAAAATCAGCCAGCGCCGTGACATTGACACTAAAGCCCGGCTGACTGAGGATGGTCGGGTCTTTATCTAAAATGGCGGTAATCAGGTCTTTGGCTTTCTGGATATCATCTTCATAGCCAATACCCACTACAAACTCACAGCGACGGCGGGTATAGGCCGTGTTTACCGTCACGGCACTGGTATAGACCGTGGCATTGGGAATCACGATACGGCGGCCATCCGGTGAACGCAAAAAAGTCGCACGGATCTGGATATCTTCGACTGTGCCTTCCATGCCATTGACGATAATATCATCGCCAATCTTGAATGGTTCACCGAGTAAAATCAGCACACCAGAAAGCAGGTTCTGGAAAATATCCTTGAAGGCAAAACCAATGGCGACTGAACCAATCCCGAGGGCACTCATGAGCTGACCCGGGGTAAAGCCAGGCACGGCAATGACCAGTCCAATCAAAACACCAAAGAAAATAATAAAGGTACTGCCGACACGGTTCAGGACCAATACCAGATTCTGGCGGGTATAAGAGCGGTTCTCTAAAGTTTTGCGCACAAAAAACTTAAACAGTTTTGACAATAGCCAGAAGATGACAATGACCACCAGCGCAATACAGAAATAAGGCACACGCTCCCAGAAACCTTCCATGATCTTGTCAATGGTGCTATAGGCATCGTTGTACTTGGCAGTATGTTCAATCACGGTCTGGGTGGTTTTTTCAGTTGCCTGATGCAACAACTCCGTGGTGCCCTCAGTGACCTGGCTTAAGGTATTATTTTGCTCTGCCACAAAAATTCCATCATTTAAATTTTGCCTATTTTGCCTGATGTTGAGCAAAAAATTAAGAAGCGCTATCCGCCAGGAATGGATATTTCCTAAAAATAAGCAGACGGCTGTTAAAAATATTGTGTGGTTTTTTGCATGATCTCAGGCGGGATATGTGGCTGTTCTCCACCGCTCATATAACCCAATAAAGCCAGCGACCCAGATAGGCTCAGTAGTATCAGGACAATCATCAGCCAGGCCAGCATCTTTTCCCAGAGCAGGGTCATCCGCGCAGGACCGTAGTCATTTATGCCGCGATCTCCCGAACCAAAAACGATATAAAGCCATACAAAAATGTTCACCAAGGGCAGCAACAGCAGCAGCGCCCACCAGCCACTGCGGTTCATGTCATGCAAACGGCGAACGGTCACCACTAAAGCGAAATAGGCATAGACCAGAATCATGATCAGCACGCCGATACCGGCCAAGCCTTGTAGTGAAAGCAGCCAGTTAGAATCCATTGAATGGACTGCAATATTCACAATATCAATACTTAAGCCCAGCGCAATACTGCTAAACAGGAAGATGAAATGTAGAAATGCTGACCACGCAATAAAACTCAGACGCCCGAAACGGCCTTTTATCGACAAGGGATGATCCGTTGCCACTAAAGCGGGAGGGGTGAAATAGGGAGATTCTGGCGATTTCATAAATATGATCCTGAACTGAACAAAATGAAATAAGAGCGAGAGCTAAATTCTATTTTTTAAAGGGCATTGCTACAGATCATACACAGTTATGCAGAATATTCTGTACTGTAAGTTGTGCTTTATTTTGTTTGAATTTGAATAAATAATCTACGACGAAAGCATGATTGCCGGATTCGAAATAAGCAGGCCATACTGCCATTATGCATAAAAAACAATCAACAACACAGCATTAACCTCTCGTGATGAGATAGAACAAAATCAAGGAAGTGACATATGCAAGAGATCTATCCAGTACCCGAAGATTTTAAAAAAACAGCACGCACGCTTGAAGACCAGTATTTCGAACGTTATCAACATTCCATCGAGCAGCCAGAAGCATTCTGGACAGAACAGGCACAACGTCTGGACTGGATCAAGCCTTTTACCCAAGTCAAAAATACCAGTTTCGATCCCGACAATTTTAAAATTGAATGGTTTGCTGATGGTCAGCTCAATGTCAGCGCCAACTGTCTGGACCGTCATCTGAAAGAACATCCCTATAAGCCGGCCATTATCTGGGAAGGGGATCATCCTTCACGGCACAAGATTATTTCTTTTGCCGAGTTGCATGACGAAACCTGCCGTTTCGCCAATGTGCTGAAAAAAAATGGCATTGCTAAAGGCGACCGGGTGATGCTGTACATGCCCATGGTCTCTGAAGCCGCGATTGCCATGCTGGCCTGCGCACGCATCGGGGCGGTGCATTGCGTAGTATTTGGTGGGTTTTCACCGGATTCTCTGGCCAGCCGGATTGAAGACTGTCAGGCCAAAATGGTGATTACGGCCGATTCCGGTATGCGTGGCGGGAAACCGATTCCGCTAAAAGCCAATGTTGATGAAGCTCTGAAACTGGCTGGTACAGACTCCATTCAAAATGTAATAGTGGTGCATCGCACCGGCAACCCGATTGAAATGCAAGAGGGGCGCGACCTGTGGTATCACATGGAAATCATGTCGGTGAATGACATTTGCCCACCGGAACCGATGAATGCCGAAGATCCGCTATTTATCCTGTATACCTCAGGTTCGACCGGCAAGCCCAAGGGCGTGATGCATACCACGGGCGGCTATCTGACTTATGTGAATTGCAGTTTCCGCGAAGTGTTTGACATCAAACAGGATGATATCTTTTGGTGTACCGCAGATGTCGGCTGGATTACCGGACATTCCTATGTGCTGTATGGCCCATTGTCGAATGGCACCACGACTCTTATGTTCGAGGGTGTTCCGCAGTATCCGAGCTGGGCGCGTACCGGACACATTGTCGATAAGCATAACGTCACCATTCTCTATACCGCACCGACAGCCATCCGCGCCATGATGCGTGAAGGTGATGCCTTTGTGCGGGAAAGTGACCGCAGCAGCCTGAGAATTCTAGGTTCGGTGGGTGAGCCGATTAATCCTGAAGCCTGGAACTGGTATTACACCGTGGTCGGTGAAAGTCGCTGTCCCGTCATTGATACCTGGTGGCAGACGGAAACCGGCGGTTTTATGATTACGCCATTGCCAGGCGCGACTGATTTGAAACCGGGTTCTGCAACACGGCCTTTCTTTGGGGTACAACCTGCGATTGTCGATGCGGATGGTAAGGAGCTGGAAGGCGAAGCTGAAGGCAATCTGGTGATTAAAGATTCCTGGCCGGGCCAGATGCGAACCATCTGGGGTGATCCGGAACGTTTTATCGAAGCCTATTTCTCGACTTATCCGGGTACTTATTTTACCGGAGATGGCGCGCGTCGCGATAAAGACGGTTATTACTGGATTACTGGCCGGGTCGATGATGTGCTGAATGTGTCCGGACACCGTTTAGGCACAGCTGAAGTTGAAAGTGCGTTGGTGGCCCATGAAGCAGTGGCTGAGGCTGCTGTGGTGGGTATGCCGCATGACATTAAAGGGCAGGGAATTTGTGCCTTTGTCACCTTACAGGCCGACGTGACCAGTTCAGATGAATTGCGTGCTGAACTGGTGAGCTGGGTGCGCAAGATTTTGGGGCCAGTGGCGACACCTGATGCACTGTACTGGGCACCCGCTTTGCCCAAAACCCGTTCAGGGAAAATCATGCGCCGGATCTTGAGAAAGATTGCAGCCAATGAGCTGGATAGCCTGGGCGATACCTCGACATTGGCTGAACCACAAGTGGTGGATCATCTGATTGCAGAAGTACAAGCCAATCCTCGTTAAATAGCTAAAGTCCACAAGCAAAATACCGGCTGCACGCAGCCGGTATTTTTAGATCAGGAATAAGCTCTGCATGCTTTCGAATATAGCGCAACGTCTTGATCTGCTAAGCTGCCCACATGCTGAACATGAGTTAAAATAATGAATGTACGATCACCATATTTAGATCAATCTCCTGTCGATATTGCCCAGAAACTGGCAGAACAATTTGCCCAAACTGCCGCAGTGCGAGACAAGCAGGGCGGTAATCCCAAGCATGAACGAGACCTGATCCGTAACAGTGGTCTGCTCGGCTTGTCTATTCCTGTTGCCTATGGTGGACAGGGGGCAGACTGGCGGACAATTTTTAAAACCATTCAGACCCTGGCGCAGGTCGATAGCTCTCTGGCGCATGTTTATGGATTTCATCATTTATTGATTGCCACCGTACAGCTATTCTCCCAACCTGAGCAATATGGCAAATGGTTTGCACAGACTGCACAAAATAATCTGTTCTGGGGCAATACTCTCAATCCGCTGGATCGTCGTACCACGGCAATTCAAGTCTCAGAGCATGAATATATTTTCCATGGTGATAAAAGCTTTTGTTCTGGTTCGATCGATTCGGATATGTTGCTGTGTTCAGGTTATAACGAAGCCGGAAAATTGCTGATTGGCGTGATTCCTACCCAGCGACAGGGGGTGAGCTTTCTAGGCGACTGGAACAATATGGGCCAGCGCCAGACTGACAGCGGCACCAGTCATTTTGAACAGGTCAACATTCACCGGGATGAATTGCTGCTCAATCCGGGGCCACTGAGTACGCCGTATTCCAGTTTACGTCCATTGATTGCGCAGCTGATATTTGTGCATATGTTTCTCGGTGTCGCCGAAGGGGCTTTTGAAGTTGCCAAACAGACCGTACAAACCCAAAAAGCCTGGTCAAAATCCTTGGCTGAACATGCAGTGAATGATCCTTTTACCCAAAAGCATTTTGCCGAGTTTTATGTGCAGCTGGAAAGCGTGCGTTTATTGGCAGATCAAGCCATTCAGACCTTGCAGAAAGCTTGGAATATCGGCCCTGATCTGACTGCCGAGCAGCGTGGTGAAGTCTCGATTGCGATTGCCACCGCCAAAATTGCCGCCACCAATAGCTCTTTATATATTACCCAGAATATTTTTCAGGTCATGGGCGCACGGGCAACGACTGTGCAACTGAATCTGGACCGGTTCTGGCGTAATGTTCGGACTCAAACCTTGCATGATCCGGTGGATTATAAATATCAGGAAGTGGGGGAATGGGTGCTGACCGGAAAAGTGCCTGATCCAAGTTTTTATTCCTGATTTGAATATTAAAACAGCCTCTATATGAGAAGCTGTTTTATTATTTTTAAGATGACGGGTCTTTTTTAAAGCTGCTTAAAAGCCTCGATTGCCCGGACACGGGAAGATTTTAAATCCACAAGCGGTTTTGGATAGTCCAGTTCACGGTCAGGGTTTTTGGCATAGGGTTCATGAATGCTTTTGGCATCCAGATGCGCCAGTTCAGGCACCCACTGACGGATATAATCCCCATTCGGGTCGAACTTCTGTGACTGGCTGACCGGATTAAAAATCCGGAAATAAGGCACCGCATCCATACCCGTCGAAGCACACCATTGCCAGCCGCCATTATTGGCTGCCAGATCACCATCAATCAGCTGCTGCATGAACCAGCTTTCTCCTAAACGCCAATCGATCAGCAGGTTTTTGCACAGGAACATCGCGGTAATCATGCGCACCCGATTATGCATCCAGCCGGTGGCGAGTAGCTGCCGCATCCCGGCATCTACAATCGGGATCCCGGTTTGGCCCTGTTGCCAGGCTGCCAAATCTTCAGGTGCATGCCGCCACTGGATTTTATCGGTATTTTCTTTAAACGGGCGATGTCTGGAAACGCGGGGAAAATCGAACAGGGTATGCTGATAAAACTCACGCCACAGCAGTTCATCCAGCCAGGTTTGTTGACCGAGATCATCGATCTGGAAATAGCCATGATGTTGTTTAAACAGCGCCTGAATGCACTGGCGGATCGAGAGAATGCCGATATTTAAATAAGGCGAGAGTTGACTGGTGCCATTAAGCGCTGGAATATCACGATCTGTTTGATAGCTGCTTAAGCGGTCTTTGATAAAATCATCCAGCATCTGTAGGGCATGAGTTTCATCTACGGGCCAAAGTTTTTCAGAATTTTCTATTGAATAGCGACCCGCAAACTTTTCTAGATCAAAATGTGTCAGCTCTACAGGCAATTCGAGCAAGTCCTGAGACGCAATCACAGGATAAGCAGAAGGCACATCGAGAATCAGCCGCTCATAGCATTTTTTCTTAAAGGCACTATAGACTTGATAGGGTTGATTGGACTGATTGCGGATACTCGCCAATGGAAAGAGGGTACGATCATGATACAGCTCGACCCGAATCTGCTGCTGTTCCAGTCGTTGCTGAACCTTGAAATCACGCTGTAGTTCATTGACCCCAACTTCAATATGCGCATGCACGCTATCAATCTGCAAGTTTTGGCAGAGTGCTAACATCTCATCAGCAAGATTACGCCACAAGCCCACTTCTCGTACAATTAAAGGAATATTCAGTTGTTCTAGTTGCTGTTTGAGAACCTGTAGTCGTCGCAGATAAAAATCGATTTTGATCGGCGCATCTTGATGTAACTGCCATTGCTCAGGAGAAAGCACCACCAAAGCCACACAGGGGCCTTGTTGAGTGGCATGCCACAAAGCGGCATGGTCTTGAATTCGAAGGTCTTGGCGAAACCAGATCAGATGCATGGTACTTTCTTAAATCAGGGAGTTAGCCTGCATTTTAGGCAATCTGCTACCGATGGAATAGTATTAAAATATTAATATGATAGGAGACTGATTTTTGCACGTACCAGTCTCTTTGTACCATTAAGCTTTGGCTTGATAAATATTTTCCAAAGTATCCACCAAAGTACGGGTCATCTGGTCAATTTCATAATTCACTGTATCGCCCACCTGGATGTGCTTCCAGGTGGTCAGGCGCAAGGTTTCCGGAATCAGGTCAATCGAAATTTCACTGTGGGCACGATCGACACGGTTCACGGTCAGGCTGCAGCCATTTAGCCCAATAAAGCCTTTTAGGAAGAAGTACTTGATATTGCCCTCTGGAATCTGTAAATCGATATGCAGGGTTTCACCGCGAGCTTCAATCTGGATGACCTTAGCCCTGCCTTCAATATGGCCATACAGATTATGTCCACCGTTTTCTGCACCGACTTTGGCAGAGCGTTCAATATTCACTTCATCACCAATTTTTAAGGCTTTCAAGGTGGTAAGCGCCAAGGTGACATTGGAAATATCAAAATGAATCTGTTTCTGCGCCCGGTCAATCGTGGTCACCGTAAGACAGACACCATTTACTGCCACACTGGCGCCAATAAACACATCTGCAAAAAAGCTGTGCTGATCACTGACCAACAGAGTAATAAAACCATCGCCTTTGCGAATCTCGATGACCTGTTCCAGGCATTGGACAATACCGGTATACATAGTTAAACGTCTATTCTTGCAATTGCATCCCATTGTAGGCAGGAAAGCTAAATCCGGCTAGCGCTTTACTGGACTGCTTGGTTTCTGTCCGGATAAAAAATCCCTCAAGCCGAGCCTTGAGGGGAAAATTTGCAATGTGCCGTCATTATTATAATATTTGGGCATAAGCACCACTTAGATTTAAGCGGATTTAGCCTGCACAACCTGCTGTTGTTGTGCTTCTAGCTCACGCACCAATGGCAACACCTTTTCTCCAAAATATTCAACTTCTTCAACACAGTGCAAGAAACCGGAAAGCACCAGATCGACTCCAATATTTTTTAACAGCACAATACGTTCAGCAATTTGTTGCGGTGTGCCAATTAAATTGGTCTTGAAACCGTCGTTATACTGGACTAAATCTTCAAAACTTGATTTTGCCCAGTTGCCTTCGCCTTCAGTTGTCGAGGCACCGGCTTCACGTGTCGCTTCAGCAAAATTTTTCACTGCTTTGATATTGGCCTTATCAATAATTTCCTGTAAAACCGCTTTGGCTTGTTCTTCAGTATCACGTGCGATGATAAAGGCATTGACCCCAATTTTCACAGTGTGATTATTGGCTTGGGCTTTTTCGCGAATATCATCAATCTGTTTTTTCAGCTCTTCAGGCGTGTTGCCATTGGTGAAATACCAGTCTGAAACACGTGAAGCCATATCACGCGCCGCACGTGAACTGCCACCCTGAAAAATCTCGACCGGTTTATCCGGGAGCGGTTGTGGGCGTAAGGTATAGTCTTTAAATTGATAGAACTTGCCATCAAAATTAAAGTGATCCGTATTCCAGATTCCGCGCAAACTGCGAATAAACTCTTCTGAACGGGCATAACGCTGGTCATGCTCTGGCCATGCTTCGCCAATCGCATCAAATTCGCCACGGAACCAGCCACTGACCACGTTAATCGCAATCCGGCCATTGCTGAGCTGGTTAATGCTGGCCAATTGTTTTGCCGCAAGCGCAGGTTTCCACGGCCCGGGTAAAATTGCTGCAATTAACTTGATCTTGCTGGTTTGTGCGAGCAAGGCATGACTGAAGCTGACAGATTCATGCTGGTTTTCTGCACTATAGCTTGACGCAAAACGAATCTGGGTCAGGCCATATTCAAAACCGCTTTTTTCTGCTGCTTGTGCCAGACGCACGTTATATTCATAGCTCCAGTCGGTACGCTGTTCGATGGTACTGACGACAAAACCGCCACTGACATTCGGAACCCAATATGCAAATTTGATGTCTTGCTGTATTTGCTGTTGTGACATATTTCAACCCTCGAAGTGAAAATCGCTGATCAAGCAACTTGCGTTTGCGCTGATTTTTTACTGTGCAAGCGGGATTCTGCTGCATCCAGACTTGGTACAGCCGCAGAGGGCAACACTTCTTCTTGTTCGATTTGTTTATTGATGCTCAAGTTCTGGTTGGCCTGTTGGGTTTTTGCTTTAATGACTTCGGCACGTTGTCCTTTGGCCGGTGCCCATTCCAGAATAGGCAGGGCACGTGCTACTGCCAGGGTAATACGATCGCGGAGCAATTCACTGTGAATGGTATATTCAGGAGTGAAATCACGATCAGTCGCATACACGCCAATCGGTAAAGTCTGAGCCTGGAAAAAGCTGAATAATGGACGTAATTGATGTTCGAGCACCAGCGCATGTCGGTCACTACCACCTGAAGCCGCTAAAAGTACCGGTACATCGACCAGTGCAGTCTGCTCGACAAAATCAAAGAAATGTTTAAACAAGCCGGTAAATGAAGCGCGATATACGGGTGTACCAACAATCAGCGCATCTGCAGCTTCGACTGCGGCCAGATCATCCTGAACGCGCTGCGGTAATTGATTACGATAAATCGCACCACCCAGGAGCGAACCAATTTCACTAAATTTAATAAAATGTACATGAATTGGTGTCGCTTCACCCAGTTCATCAATAATGGCCTGAACCAAGGCTTCTGTTTTAGACGGATGATTTAAACCACCCGATACGGCAACAATATTTAAGGGTTTTTGCGCATTAAAATTAGACATGTTTAGAACCTGAAAAATAGGAGTAATCTCGGAATGTCCTTATTAATCCCGATTCAGTGCCGGGCTGTAAAATAACGAAAAGCTGAAAAGTTATCTGATTTTTCGATATATGAAAAAAGCCTGGTTTATAAGCATTAATTTTAATATAAGTTTTTGATATGTAGATTTATATTGAATATAGCTAAGCTTTTTAATTTAGGAATACGTTATATATAAAAAAGTGATGAGAATTAAATAATTATTGAAATACCGCGAAAAATGGTGATTTTGAAGAAAAACTGCATATTATTTTAAAAATTGTAGAGTCTTGCATATCCTTAACCGGGTTGTGTGGTTAGAATAGGGGCTACCGTGCCAAGATCTCTCTCACGTTGCCTATGAATATTTTAATCGTTGATGATCATCCACTATTTCGTCATGCCTTGATTCAGGCTGTACGTTATAGCCTGCCACAAGCCCAGATTCATGAAACTGCGGCAGTCAATGAATTTTATGAACGTCTAGAAAATGGCCCCGAGCCTGATCTTGTGCTGCTGGATTTAAATTTGCCAGGCGCATCAGGTTTTTCTGCCTTGGTACACGTCCGCGCGCAATATCCGTCGCTGCCGATCATTGTCGTGTCTGCGCATGAAGAAGTCAGTATTATCCAGCGTGCCATTGCGCATGGTGCCATGGGCTATATTCCAAAATCTGCCCATCCAAGCCATATTGGTGAAGCGATTCGCGAAGTGCTGGAAGGTGAGATCTGGTTACCGCCAAATCTGCCAGCCAACATGAACTTTGACCCGCGTGCTGCCGATGAAACGGCTTTGGCGGAACGGATCCAGTCTTTGACCCCACAACAGTTCCGAGTATTGATGATGGTGGCCGAAGGCTTGCTGAATAAGCAGATTGCTTATGAACTGGACGTGTCAGAAGCGACCATTAAAGCGCATGTGACTGCAATTTTCCGTAAGCTTGGCGTACAAAACCGGACACAAGCGGTATTGGCCATTAATGCACTGAATATTGAAGACCGGAAAATGTAAGTTCTGTATATCCGCATGGAAAAAGGCCTCCTTGGAGGTCTTTTTTTATCTGAATAATTCAGTGAAAAAGCATGCATATATTAAGCAATATAATCCTGCTTGCGGGTGAAATCATCGCAGAATAATGGATTTAAGGCACATTGCAATTCATCGATCTGATCTTCGGTGACATAACCCTTGGATTTCAGATATTCGGCCACGCGATCATCTCGCAGGCTCAGGAAAGTCGCATCATAAACACCCAGATCGACAAAGAGTGCAGCCGTTTCCAGACTGTTAAAACGGTCCAGATAGACTTCATTGTCATACATCAGGAAGATATGATCATCGCGCGTGTTCGGATCGACATGTAAACGCTGCGCTAGCTCATGCGGGCAGGTTTTAATAAATAGTAAATCAGACAGCTCGTCAAACTGGCTGGTATCCAGACAGTTATCTTCGTTTTTGACTTTACCCAGCCAGGCCTTAAACACCAGGACGGCACCACCACGCAGCAACATGCTCCAGATCTGATGACGAGTTTGCACCGGAAGATCCGCCGTTTCAGCTTCTAAAGACTGAAGCAGTTTGTCTTCCTGCTCGGCAATCCGTTCAAACAGACCCAGTCCTTGCGGCTTGTAAGCATAAGGTTCAAAGACATCAAAATGTAATTCATCAAAAACTTGCAGTGCCAGCGGGACTGCACTCTGATACAGCGTTTCCAGCGCCTGATACTGGGCATCATTCAGCTTGCTGTATTTAAAGATCTGTGCCCAGTCAATGCTTGGCAATAAGGCATTGGCGCCATATTGACGGTGGAACTGCTGGGCCTGATTCAGGCCATGGTTTTGATCTATGTTCATGTGAAGAACTCCGATATGCAGAAAGATCAGCTACCCAAACAATCAAGGCATGTATGAGATGGAAACTGATCGTTTCTTATTCCTCTATTTTTAGAGCCAAGCATAGCTGATAAAAAATACGACTAAAGTTATAGTGCTGGAAAATTACCCTTTAATTATGAGTTAAAACAAATAGATAATTAATTGTAAATAAGTGTACTGCTGTACAGGTACAGATTGGTCATTTTTTGCCATGGTGAATTAGAAAATGAACATTTTGGTCAATTTATTCGGCTGTATTTTCGGCATATTTGCTGCTTTTAGCACATTAGAATAAATTTTATGCAAGCTAGGTGATTTTCTGTGGCAGTTGAGTATAAAAAATGCCCATTTTAAGCTTTAAAATGGGCATTCATGAATGCAATACAATCTTAGGAATCAGAAATTTTCAGTCCGGATAACCATGATCGTAAGGATGCAGGTTTCAGTGGTTTTTTCAGCAATACAATATTCAGCTCTTTCAGGCGCTGTGGCAATTCCGGATCGGAATCGGCAGTAATCAGCGCCACCGGAACATCATTGCGGCGCTGTTCCAGAATAAAGTCTAAACCGATCTTGTTCTGATTGAGATGCTGATCGACCAGCCAGACCTGAATATTTTCCTGCTGAATCAGCCTCAATGCCTGCTCTGGTTCGGTGGCTTTAAAGACTTGATAACCCCATTTGCTCAACAAGGTCGCCATCCCTTCCAGAATGGTTTCATCATTATCCAGACACAGGATTTTAAACGCCTTGGTTTTTAGTGGTACGGCCTGAACAGGTGCAGCGACGACTTTGGGTGCTGCAATGACAGGCACTTCAATCATAAAACAGGAGCCTTTGCCCAGCGCCGAATACACATGCACCGGATAGTCCAGCATGCTGGTCATGCGTTGCACGATGGCCAGACCCAGTCCAAGGCCCTGTTCACCCCATGGAGAGGTATGGCCGCAACGTTCAAACTCCTGAAACAGCTTGATACGTTGTTCTTCGGCAATCCCCGGTCCGGTATCCCAGACGCCAATGCGGATATGATTCGGTTTGGTACTGGAGCGTAAGACCCCGACCATCACTTTACCTTTGGCGGTATAACGCAGCGCATTACTGACAAAGTTCTGGATAATCCGGCGAATCCACTGTGGATCGGTATCAATCCAGAACTGCGCATCATGCACACTGAATTGAATGCCACGTTGTGCCGCAATGGATTTAAACTGCAGTTCCAGATCACTCAGCAGGTCATGTAGCGGATAGGCCTGACGTTTCGGCTGAATGGTACCGCCTTCCAGTCGGGCAATATCCAGTAGCGCAGACAGCATGCTTTCTGCACCATGCAGGGCACGATCCAGTTGCTGCAAGGTCTTGCGGTCTTCGTCATTTTGGACGCTTTGTTCCAAGGCAGTACTGAACAGACGCGCCGCATGCATCGGCTGCAACAGGTCATGACTGGCGGCGGCGATAAAGCGGCTTTTCGACATATTGGCTTTGTCGGCCTGTTCACGCGCCAGTTGCTGCTCGGACAGGGCATCGGCCAGCTGTTGAGTACGATCCTGAACCCGGGCTTCCAAGACGGCTTCATTTTCACGGAAGGCAGTAATATCGGCGAAAGTTGTAACGAAACCACCCCCTTCGATCGGATTACCACGCATCTGAATGACCCGGCCATCTTTACGAATCCGTTCAAATTCATGGGCACTGCCGACCTGCATCCAGTGAATACGCTTGCGGACATGTTCTTCGACCGAACCCGGCCCACATTCACCACGTTCGGCGTTATAACGGATCAGATCTGCGATTGGACAGCCGACATAGACAATATCGGTCGGATAATCGAACAGTTTCAGATACTGATTATTCCAGGCCACCAGACACATGTTTTCATCGACTACGCTGACCCCTTGGGTCATGTGATCAATCATGGTCATGATCAGATTCTGGTTAAAACGTTGCCATTGCGAGGCCTGATCGAGAATGTTGGCGACCTGACCCAAGGCCAGGCCATTATTGACCATGGCCGTGGTCAGCAGGGTACGTGCCGAAGCTGCCCCGATGGTACCGGCCAGATATTGTTCGGTAAAACGCCACCACATGCCATTGGCGCTGCTGTTTTCATTCAGTTCGACACTGTTTTGGGTGCAAAATTGCTGAAAAGCGCGGGTAGTGGGCCCTTCACCGGTAATGCGCTTGGCCAGGGTAATCAGATCGCCGACTTTTAAACGCGCCACATCCTGATGCGAATAACTGACTTCAGTTGAGGGACTCTGCGATGGCAGTGGCTTGGTTTCATAATAGAAGAAACTTTCAGCCTGAATCTGTTCGGCAATACTCGGACGGAAAATCCGCGAGATCCAAATATATAGGATTGTATTCAGGCCCAGTGCCCAGACCACCCCATGCGTCAGCGGATCAAACGATTCGAAACCGATCAGCGCTTCAGGACGTAACCAGTTCCAGCCAAAAGGGCCGTTAGTGAGCAGATTTTGGCTAAAGCGGTGATAGGCTTCTGGCAGGCTGCGCAGAATGGTGGGAAATAGCAGGGTATAGGACCACAAGGCAAAACCGGTCAACAGACCCGCATATACGCCCTGCTTACTACCACCGCGCCAGTAGAGGCCACCGATCAGGGCAGGGGCGAATTGTGCTACGGCACTAAAGGCCAACAGGCCAAAAACAGAAAGCTGATCAATATCATTAAAGAAGTTGAAGAACAGGAAGCCCATCAACATCACGCCCAGAATACAGATCCGGCGGGTAAATTTCAGTACCAGCGGCAAGCGTTTATCATGTCGGGAAATCAGTTTTAAACGCCATAGCGCTGGCATGATCAGATCATTACTGAGCATGATGGAAAGTGCCACAGAAGACACCAGCAGCATCCCGGTAGATGCGGAAAAGCCGCCCAAGAATGCCAATAAAGTGAGCCAGTCCTGATTATAGCTGAGGGGTAAGGACAGGACCGCCACATCTGGAATTGCCAGATATTGCGGCGCCGCATGCAATGCCCAGCTGGCAATCGGAATAATCGCCAGCGTGGTCAGAATCAGATAAACCGCAAACCAGCGCCGTGCACCGCGGATATGTTTTTCATCACGCAGCTCCACCACTGCCACATGGAACTGGCGTGGCAGGCAGATAACTGCCAGGGCTGCCAGCAAGGTCTGAACCCAGAAACTTTGCGGAACCCCAAACAGCTGGACATCACGGAAGGTGGTACTGATATCTGTGCTGATCTGTGCCATATTTCCTGGTGCTTCAAACATAAAGAAACAGGCGACTGCCAGCAGGGCAAAGAGCTTGACAAAGGATTCAAAGGCCACGGCCAGCATCAGACCGCCATGCTGTTCAGTATTGGCAATCTGCCGGGTGCCAAAGATCATCGCCAGAATGGCCAGTACACCGGTCAAAAACAGCACCCCATTGGTGGTGTTGGCAATTCCGGCAGATGGTTCCAGAATGACTGCGGCACTCAGGGCAATGGCGCGTAGCTGTAAAGCCAGATAAGGCACAATCGCGACCACTGCCAGAATGGTGACCAGCGATGCCAGCGGGCCACTTTTACCATAGCGCGCCGCGACAAAGTCCGCGATTGAGGAAATCGCATGATGCTGTCGTACCCGTCCTAATCGGCGCCAGATATCATAACCGACGGCAACGAATAACAGCGGGCCAAGATAGATCGGCAGGAAAATAATGCCTTCCCGTACTGCAGCGCCGGTAGCGCCATAAAAGGTCCAGGATGAACAGTACACCCCTAAAGTTAAACTAAACAATAGCATGCGCCCACGGGTACTCAGCCGGCTGGCATGTTTTTCCCCGTAAAAAGCGCAGATAAAGAGCAATGCGATATAGAGGGCAAGTACCCCTATGATGAGCCAACTGTTCATATAGCCTGATGTGTGCTGAGCATGCCGCTATGATAGCGCATCATGAACGCTGCAGTTTAAATTGGTCATTTTTTAACGACCAAAGTCTAAATTACAATAACATAGGATTCTTGTTAAGTTGTAATAGTGATAATTCGAATTAAAAATAGTCGGCCCAAGGTTGGGCTTCAGGAGAGTAATTATGGATGAGGTACAAGTAGATCGCATTCTACAAAATCCAAAATTCAAAGAAATGGTTGCCAAGAAAAGTCGTCTTAGCTGGACGCTTACGGCAATCATGTTATTCGTTTATGTCGGCTTCATGCTTTTGGTCGGCTATAACAAAGAGTTTCTATTGTCTTCACTTTCAGGTGGTGTGACCACGTGGGGTATTCCACTCGGTCTGGGCATCATTGTTTTGTCGTTTCTCTTGTGTGGTGTGTATTCCTACATTGCCAATAACAAACTGGATCAATTGACCGAAGAAGCAATCCGTGAAGTTGAAGCAATCGCTCATGAAAAAGGACCACGTTAAGATGAAATGGAATTCTCTTATTGCCCTGGCGACCACCCTTATGGCTTCAGGTATGGCTTTCGCTGGTCCTGACTTGGGTGCAGCAGAACAGCAACCAACCAACTGGCCTGCAATTATCATGTTTGTGATTTTCGTAGGTGCAACACTGTTCATTACCAAATGGGCAGCGAAACAAACCACCAGCACCACAGATTTCTATACGGCCGGTGGCGGTATTTCTGGTTTCCAGAATGGCCTGGCCATTGCCGGTGACTATATGTCAGCAGCATCATTCCTGGGTATTTCCGCGATGGTGTTCCTGTCAGGCTTTGATGGCTTGCTGTATTCACTGGGCTTTATGGTCGGTTGGCCGATCGTATTGTTCCTGGTGGCAGAACGTCTGCGTAACCTGGGTAAATACAACCTGTCAGACGTAGTATCTTTCCGCTTGCAGGAAAAACCGGTACGTACCTTGGCTGCTTTAAGCTCGCTGGTTGTGGTTGCGTTCTACCTGATTGCACAGATGGTGGGTGCAGGTCAGCTGATCAAACTTCTATTCGGTCTGAACTATAACATTGCAGTCGTGATCGTTGGCTTGTTGATGATGGCCTACGTAATTTTCGGCGGTATGTTGGCAACCACCTGGGTACAGATCATCAAGGCGGTAATGTTGCTGTCTGGTGCGACCTTTATGGCATTCATGGTCATGAAAGGCGTGGGCTTCAGCTTTACCAACATGTTTGAACAGGCGATTGGTGTTTATTCAAAAGTACATGACTTGAGCCTGACAGATGCGACCAAGATCATGGGTCCGGGTAGTCTGGCGTCTAATCCGATTGATGCGATTTCTTTAGGTCTGGCATTGATGTTTGGTACAGCAGGTCTTCCACATATCCTGATGCGTTTCTTCACGGTAAAAGATGCCAAAGAAGCGCGTAAATCAGTAGTGGTTGCTACAGGTTTTATTGGTTATTTCTACCTGCTCACTTTCATCATTGGTTTCGGTGCGATTCTGTATGTATCGAACAACCCGCAATTCCTTGATGTTGCAAAAATGGCGGTGACTGGCAAGCTGGAGCTTGTTGGTGGTAACAATATGGCGGCGGTGCACCTGTCTGATGCAGTGGGCGGCGACCTGTTCATGGGCTTCATTTCTGCAGTTGCATTTGCCACGATTCTTGCAGTCGTTGCTGGTTTGACTCTGTCAGGTGCCTCAGCTATTTCGCATGACTTGTATGCCAACGTGTTGAAGAAAGGCCAAACTACGCCTGCCTCTGAACTACGTATGTCTAAGATTGCGACTTTAGGTCTTGCGATCTTTGCAATGATTCTCGGGATTCTATTCGAGAAACAAAACGTAGCCTTCATGGTCGGTCTGGCATTCTCGGTTGCAGCATGTGCCAACTTCCCGGTACTGGTATTGTCTATGTTCTGGAAAGGCTTGACGACACGTGGTGCAGTGATTGGTGGTGTTGCAGGTCTGGTAACAGCAGTAACCTTGATTGTGCTGTCTAAAGCAGTATGGGTCGATACTTTGGGTATTTCTGATACGCCAGTAAACCCGTTCAATGGTCCTGCAATCTTCGCGATGCCATTGTCATTCTTCTGCTGCTGGTTGTTCTCTGTGACGGATAATTCGGCACAGGCTCAGGCAGAACGCAAAGCCTTTGATGCGCAGTTTGTACGCTCACAAACTGGTATTGGTATCTCAGGCGCATCGGATCACTAAGATCTCCGCTACGCTAAAAAAAGCCCCGTCAGGGGCTTTTTTTATGCCCTTATGCTCCAAATTTTTTAGAGCAAGCGCCATACTGAATTTGGGTGCGCTAGATTTTACTTTGATTTTTTCAATCTTTGCATACAAATCGTACAGCTATATACTGCTTTAATCATGCTATGTTAAGCCTGATAAAATAACAATATATGCGTGCATGACTAGACAAACAAGAAGGGCAGTATGAAGCAATCTTTGCAGCAGTTTTGGCACAGCTTTACCCATCTGCCCTCAGCATGGCTGCTTTGTTTGCAATTGCTGATTTTGATCTTGTCCATGTTGAGTTATGAAAACCTGCCCTATCGAGCAGTCACCTGGATGCTCGGTGTCCTGGTGTTACTGGTCATTGCCAAGGTCATTCGCCAGACGCCGATGTTTACCATTTTAGGACTTAGCTTTGTAGCCGGGGCAATTCTATTTTCTTCACTGATTGTTTTGGGCCTGCGCTATACCTGGGTCTATGTGACGGCGAATCTGTTTGAAGCCAGTGCATATTTTAGTGCTGCTTATGGCCTGTTGCGTTATATGTTTCATGACCGCTATCTTACCAAAGATGAACTCTTTGCAGCTGGAGCGGTATTTACCTTACTGGCCTGGGGCTTTGCTTTTCTTTATAGTGTCTGCCAGTTATGGGTGCCTTATAGCTTTTCAGATCCTGACTTGCAAGCCCATCAGCCTTGGTTGGATTTGATCTTTCTCAGCTTTAGTGTCCAGTCCGCCACGGGCTTGTCGGATGTGATGCCGGTCAGTCCGCTGGCACGGATGCTGGCAATTATCCAGATGTTTGTCGGGGTGATGTATTTGGCCCTGATTGTTTCTCGCCTGATTGCCTTACATTATATTTCCCATCTGCCTAAACAAAATAGTGCAGAAAATCAACATAGAAGTCCGGATGAGTAAGAGACAACCCTTGGAATGATCGGGTTACAGTAACTTCACTGCTTTATTCGTCTTTACATTTTAAAATGTTGAAAATCAAACGTATCTATTACAGCAGTAAATTCTGCGAGATCGTTTGTACTTGTCAATAATGATGTAAGCCTCACGGCAATTCAATTTATTAAAAATGGGGGATGTATGCCTTCCACAAAACCATCTTGGTTTGCCAATATCAATCCAAATGTTTTTATTAGTACCGTCACGATTATTGCGATTTTCTTAGCTTTAGTCGTCTTTGCACCCGATGCTTTTTCAGTTTTCACCCAGCAACTGAACCAGTGGATTACTACGTCCTTTAGCTGGTTCTATGTATTGTCGGTGGCGATATTTCTCATCCTTCTGGTTTATATTGCCCTGTCGGATATGGGCAAAATCAAACTGGGACCCGACCATAGCCAGCCGAAATATAGCAGTGCCTCCTGGTTTGCGATGTTATTCACCGCAGGAATGGGGATTGGACTGATGTTCTTTGGCGTGGCCGAACCGGTGATGCATTATGTCACGCCACCTGCCGGTGAACCGGAAACTGTACTGGCTGCACAACAATCTATGCGGGTCACCTTTTTCCACTGGGGCTTACATGCCTGGGCTATTTATACGCTTGTTGGCCTATCCTTGGCTTATTTTGCTTACCGGCATCAATTGCCTTTAAAAATCCGTTCGGCCTTGTATCCACTGATTGGTCAAAAGATCTATGGTCCGATTGGAGATGGCGTCGATACCTTTGCCACCATTGGTACGGTATTTGGTGTGGCCACCACGCTTGGTTTCGGGGTGACCCAAATCAATTCAGGTTTGAACTATTTGTTCGGGATTGAACAGGCACCCAGTACTCAGGTCATTTTGATTATTGTGGTCAGTGCCATGGCGGCGACTTCCGTATTTTTTGGATTAGACAAAGGAATTAAACGTTTATCTGAACTAAATTTGGTACTTGCACTGCTGTTGCTGATTTTTGTTTTTGTGGCAGGTCCGAGTATTTATCTGTTACAGACGACTATTCAGAATGCCGGCCAGTATGTTTCAAATCTGTTCAGTATGACCTTTAATCTGTATGCCTATCAGCCAAGTGGCTGGATTGGGGGCTGGACCATCATGTACTGGGCCTGGTGGATTTCCTGGTCGCCATTTGTCGGGATGTTTATTGCCCGGGTCTCGGAAGGGCGCAGTATTCGTGAATTTATCGTGGGTGTATTGCTGATCCCGACTGGATTTACCCTGATCTGGATGGGCTTTATGGGCAATGCTGCGCTGTATAGCATTATGCATGAAGCCAATACCAGCTTGCTAGAAGCAGTTCAACGTGATTCCTCTGTGGCTCTATTCGAATTTTTAGCTAATCTGCCTTTCAGCTCAGTGACCAGTATCATTGCGACTTTACTGGTGATGCTGTTCTTTGTGACTTCTGCCGATTCAGGAGCATTGGTGACTGATTATCTGACAGCAAAAAGTGAAAATTCACCGACCTGGCAGCGTCTGTTCTGGACCGTACTCATGGCTTTACTGGCTATCATCCTTTTACTGGCAGGAGGCTTAGAGGCTTTGCAATCGGCCACGATCATGAGTGCTTTGCCATTTACATTCATTATGCTGCTGATGTGCTGGGGATTAATCAAAGCCTTACATCTGGATGTCACCAAAATGCATGCGCTGCAAGCTGCACGGATCACCCCGCGTGCAATCCAGAATCCACGCAGCTGGCAACAGCGATTAGGCCTGATTATGCATTATCCGCACACTCAGGAAGAGGTGCAGCAGTATATTCACAATACAGTGAATAAGGCATTTCTCAGCTTTCAAAGTGAATTGAAACGGCGCCGATTACACGTGGCGATTAGCCCGCTAGAAGACGGTATACAGCTCCGTGTTGATCATCAGGATGAAATTAATTTTATCTATCAGGTCAATGCCACCCAGACTTTAAGTCCAAGCTTTATGTCTGAACTGGAGAATGCGGGCGTAGATTCCTATCAGGCAGAAGTCTTTTTAAGAGAAGGCGGGCAGGGCTATGATGTGATGGAATGGACGCAAGAAGATCTATTACAGGACATCATTGACCAATATGAACGTCATTTGCACTTCTTAAGTCTGGTACGTACACCGGAATAAGCGTATCTAAATCTGAAAATCAAGCAATAATAAAAAAGGACGCATCAAGCGTCCTTTTTTCTATTCAGCATCTAATTAAAAATTAGAAACGGAATTTAGCATTTACGCCAACAGTTTGTGTATCAAGTGCTTCGCCTTCAGCATTAGCATTTACATAAGATGCACCAACTGCAACAGCAGGAGTGATGAAGTAGTTAACGTTCGCACCCCAAGCTTTGTCTGGAGAACCAGCATAGCTAGATTCCATATAAGATGCACCAACGCTTAACTGTGGGTTAAGGAAAAGCGTAGTACCTAGGTTGTAGGCAGTGTCTTCACCATAAACTAAACCAGATTCAAAACCAATTGACATGTTTGTACCGTCAATCGCGCCTACGTATTTAGTACGTGCAGTGATTGCGTCTTGGTCTTCATTAATTGTTGCAGATTCAAGAGCAGCTTTAGCAACGCCATTAGAAACGATGTTGAAAGCGTCATAAGAAGTCTGGTCAGCAACGCTGGTATAACCAACAGCAACCAAGAAGTTAGGGATTAGTAATGCACCTAGTTCTAATGCATAACGGTCACCATTGCCGTCTACGTCACCAGCTTTATTATCAGCAATTGTATGGCTATAAGAAGCGCTTGCATAAACAGGCACAACTTTAGTTGGGATATAAGTTTCACCTTTCACGCCGTAAGTATGATTTACAGTACGTGAACGTCCAGCTTCTTCTTGACCATTTTCGCCATAGCTATACGCTAGAGCAACATTAGACGCTTGGTTTAGGAAAGCAGCTTCAGCTAAAGGACCTTTAGACGCATCTACATCTTTGAAGTAATAAGTACCTTGAACAGCACCAGTGAAGTCTTTGTCATTTGCAGTGTTATCGATGTACTCTGACTGACCTTGAACTTCGAATTGATATGCTTGAGCACCGGTCATCGCTAATAATACAGCAGTGGCTAAACCTAGTTTTTTCATGATATTTACCATTTTGTTACAAAAGATGTACAACATAGAACGTATTGTATTGTAACAATTTATTAAGTCAATCCGCTTTGAATTTAGTATTTTTTCGTCTTAAAATAATGTATTAGTTTTGTGTAATATTCATCTATTTAGCTTGAAATTGAATTTTATGTAAAATTTGTTTTATAACAAAAAGCTAGAGCTTAAAAATAGAACACTACGTCAAAGATTAAGAAGAAAATGTGTGGATATTATTATTCATTAATTAAATTGATTATTGATTTTTTATCGTAAAATTCAATTTATGTTTTAAGGATAAATTCATAAATATGTCAAAAAATATAAGATGAATTATATAATTCATCACGCTTTATTATAAATTGTACAAATTTAATGCAGAATTCCTCTAGAATTGTAATAGGTGTCTCTTTTTTGAACCAAAATGTGATGCTTTTTAATCTCGACTAGGCCAATCGGCTTTACATTGTTAATAGATTTTTACATAATATCAGTATCAGGTTAAAGTTCATGTTTCATTATGATTTAACGTGATTCTCCACAATTTTTTTATTGGCCCAGCTTTCCCCAAGGTTGGGCTTTTTTTTATCCGCATTTTTTATTTACTTTCTATTCATCTTCTAAGATAGAAACTGTTCTGTAGCAATGAACTTCAGCAATAAAAATAGTAAAAATAAAGCACTAAAATGGTGCATATTAATTCATTAATAGATGACCTAAAAATATAAGCACTAAAAAAAACCCCAGTTTTCATAGAAAACTGGGGTTTTTTCGCCAAAATTTGCGGGTAAACTAAAATATCTGCTGAGGAATAATTTAACTCGCCCTAATGCGGTGCATTATGCACCCAATTGTTGCATGTGTAAATAGTGCGGAAAGCAAGTTTTGATATTTTTTTTAATGCTTAAAAGTCCTGTATTTGTGTTGTATTTTTTGTAGGATAAAACCCATAAAACTTTAGCCTGAATTTAAAAAGTAGCGCTTTTAAAAATTAAAATCAAAAAAATATAGAAAAAACATTAACTAAGTTGAATTACCTACTTTAAGAGTATTTCATTTTATTTGTATAATAATCAATCTATTTAGCTTTGCTTGTCATATTGGGGCGTAATACAACAGCATGAATACCTTACGCTCTGAGTGGATCAGTAAACGTTTGTACTGGTCGATGTCGATTATTATTTTATGTTTACTTTGTATCTGTATTCCCTTAATTGTGAGTAGCAGTCAAAGTTATTTAAAATCCAGACAAACCTATCAACAATTGAATGCATTGCAGCAGGTCGCTGACCTGGCAAATAAAATTTCGCGTGAGCGTGCGCCTGCCAATAAGGCCATGTCCAGTTCGGTGCAGGAATTTGCCCAGCATCAGCAAGAGTTAATCAGCTACCGTCAACAGGTGGATCGGCAGCTCTCCCAGACGGCTGATGTCTTGACGGAGGTCGGTTTTAACAACCTGAGTCAGCAACTTTCACAGCTTGAGAATAGTTTGAAAAAAGGGCGTGCACAGGTTGATGCTTATACCCAGATGCCGCGTCAGCTGCGCAGTGCTCAGGAACTTGATCAGGCGATTCTGGCGATGTTTGCTGCCTGGGAAAGTTGCCGTGAACTTTTGCGTGACGTGGCGGTGGCTTCAGATAGCTCATCGACCCCTCTGAATAACTATATTAGCCAGATTCTATTTTTATCAGATTTACGTGATCAGGCCGGTCGTGTGGCCTCGTCTATCATGGCACATGTGACTTTTGAAGCTCCGCTTCCCACTGAAAATATTACCCGCTCTTTACAGACCCAACATCAGGTGCGTTATTTGTGGGCCTTGATTGATACCATTCAACCTGTTCAAGATAAGACTGAGGAATTCATCCGTTTACATCGGCGGGTAGAAACCGAGTTTATTCAGCAAGGCTTACCGATTGTGAGTGAGCTGATCAGTGACAGTCTGGAGCAACGTGACTACCGTTTGAGCGGAACAGAGCTGACTGAAGCGATCGTAGATAAATTTGCGACTGTGGTAGACCTGCAAACTTACCTGCTGCAATATAGCAGAGATGCCGCTATTCAAGAGATGAACAGCAATATGCAGCGTTTGATCTGGAGCGTGTTGGTATCGCTGATTTCATTGCTGACCGCGATTTCAACCATGATTTTTGCACGTAAACAGGTTTTTCTGCCGCTAATTCAGGCACGCCGCATGTTGTTGAGTTTGTCTAAAAACTCGGGTCGTCAGAAAATTGATATGCGGCTGCGTGAAGTGAATCATTCTGATTCTTTATTCGCTGCCATTCAGAAATTGCAACAGATGTTGCAAGAACGTGATGCGCTAGAGTTCCGTTTAAAGAATATTGCCCATTCCGATTCTTTGACCGGATTATCCAACCGTTTCGCGCTAGAAGAATATATCCGTTTTCTGGAAAATCAGCCGGGCCAACTGAGCCAAACCTGTTTGATGATTATCGATATTGATCATTTTAAACAGGTGAATGATCGGTATGGGCATATTGTGGGTGATCAGGTGATTCAACTGGTGGCCGAACGTTTAAAGGCCAATGTTCGGGCGACGGATTTGCTGGTGCGCTATGGTGGCGATGAATTTCTGGTACTGATTGAAAATATTGAGATGGATCAGGCACTGATCGTTGCAGATAAAATCCGGGCTGAAGTGGCTGAGCGCTATATTCTGACTGCGCTAGGAGATGAGATCCAGATTTCGGTCAGTATCGGGGTGGCGATTGGGGCTGTTTCCTGGATGGCTTTGTTGTCAAATGCCGATGATGCTTTGTTTAAAGCCAAAGCGAAGGGACGGAATGTGGTGGCTGAGGTTTAAATTCTTAGCCCAGTCCTTTTTAATTTAAATTTAAGCCAATTTATTACTCTTAGATGCTAATAAAGATGAAACCAGAACAAAGATTAGAACGAATATTTCGAGAAAATGAAAACAAAGGTATGGCTGTGGCTATTACTGGATATTGGGGAGTGGGTAAAACTTTTTTTTGGAAAAATTTTCTAAAAAACCAAACTCTTGAAGAGCATAAAAATGTTAGTAATTTCTATTATTATGCAAGTAAATTAAATCATATAAATGTATTTGAGAATAAAAAATATGCTTATGTTTCATTGTTCGGCATAGAAACTTTAGATGCTCTAAAGAATGAAATTGCCATAAAAATTGGTTGGAATCCACATTCTAGAAATATACATACTCATTATGGTATACCTCAACTTGTTAAAAGTTCATTAGCCCAATTCAAAGATATAAAACTTTCTCATTATGGAGTAAGTTCGAGTTCAAAGTTAATAGATTCCTTACTTTATTCAGAGGTAAAAAATTCAATTATTTGCTTTGATGATTTTGAAAGGTTGTCTGAAAAAATTAAAATTCAAGATGTTATGGGTTTAGCAAATCAATTAAAGCTTGAAAGAAATTGCCAAGTAATTTTGATTTTAGATGAGTCAAAAAGCGAAGATAATAAATATACTGAATACAAAGAAAAGTTAATTGATGCAGAAATCAAAATAACTACTGTTGAACCTTTGATTCGTGCAAATACTCAAGGCATAGATGCACCATTAATTGATTTGATGGTTGAATTCGCAGAAAAATTAGAAATTCATAATTTTAGATTTTTTCAGAAAGTTATTAATTTATGTAAGCAATTCTTAGAGCAGTTATCTGAGCAAGTAGCAGATACAACAAAAGAAATTATTTTGATTCGAGTGTTACAAGGATATTTTATTGAAGATTTTGGTAAGGAATATGAGTTTGAATGGGAAGATATCAAGTTAGTATCTGAAAATAAACAAAAAGGTTGGTCTGAACAAAAATTAAAAACATATGAAAGTTTAAAATCATTAGATTATGATTTTGTTCATGCTGATGAATGGCTAATTGAGTTTAAAAAGTACTTTGATCAAAAAGGTAATCCTAATTTTGAAGAACTGCGAAAATTGGCTAATTCAGATCTGATTTCAGAAGAAAATAATAGATTAAAAAATGAATTTCATAGAATGTTTGAAGTATTTTGGCAGATACAAGCAGATGTGAAATTTCCTAATCAATTATTTGAGATAACCAAAAAAATGATTGGGTTAGATAGTTTGGGTAGGCTTTGTTGCATAAAGCCAGCATGGAAGGCTTATTCAGCAATATAATTTCCAAATGAATAAGCCTGCTTCTAAAATCTACCGTACAACCAATTGGTCATCCTATAACCGAGCTTTAATCAACCGAGGTAATATTTCCATTTGGTTTGATCCAAAGACTCAGTGGTATGCACAATCACAAGGCAAGCAAGGTCGAAATCAAACCTACTCTGATACAGCGATTCAATGCTGCTTAATGATCAAATCGCTATTCCGACTCTCTTTACGCATGGTCACAGGTTTTGTTCAAAGCTTGATTAAACTCTCTGGATTAGATTGGACAGCTCCGGATTATTCCACCCTTTGTCGTAGACAAAAGCATATTGATATTGCGATTAGCTATCAAAAAAGTAGTAATGGGCTACATCTACTCGTAGATTCTACTGGCTTGAAGTTTATTGGTGAAGGTGAATGGAAATGCAAGAAACATGGGGCTGAATATCGTCGCCAATGGCGTAAGCTTCACATTGGTATAGATGCTAAAACCCTGCAAATACGTGCAGTACAACTCACCACAAATGATGTCAGCGACTCACAAGTACTCGAAGATTTACTTGCTCAAATTCCCTTGGATGAAAAAATTGATTCTGTTTATACAGATGGTGCTTATGACACAAAGCACTGCCGAGAAGTCATTTTAGATCGAGATGCATATGCGATCATTCCACCTAGGAAGAATGCAAAGCCTTGGAAAGATCAACAAGCGAGGTCTCTAGAGCGGAACGAATTATTAAAGACAGTCAAACGGCTAGGTAGGTCCCTTTGGAAAAAGTGGTCTGATTATCACCGTCGAAGTTTGGTGGAAACCAAAATGCATTGCATTAAATTATTAGGCGATAAATTAACAGCAAGGAGCTTTCCGAGTCAGGTAAATGAGATCCACGCACGCGTAGCGGTTTTGAATAAATTCACAGAATTAGGTCGCCCGCATACCCAAGTTGTCTCTTAAATTTGGATTACTTAGAGGAGTTCAGCCTTTCAAACCTTTATACAACAAAGCCGTTTGGGTAATGTAAGTTTTGCTATTACATTGTTAGAAGTTTTTGGCGAAGTAGAAAAAGTTAGAGAGTTAGAAGAAATTACTAGTGAGTGGATAAAACAAAAAATTCAGAAGAATAAAAGATTATTTTATAATTTTGATAGTTTTGGTGAGATAAGACCAATATTTAAAAACATTATAGAGAGTTTTGATTCAAATACAGACAACTTACCTTCTTTGATCAATGCGGTTTTTCAAATATATGTTAAACAAGGATGGAATAACGAGGATGAGTTATCTGTAAAGTGTGCAACTAAACAAGACTGGGAGAGATTTTTATTTGATCAAGTATCTGGTGATTCTAGATTTGAGTCTATAAATAGTAGCTATATTGTTAAGAAGATACTAGAGAGAGAAAATGAATCAGATTTTGGATACAAGTTCAGAAGTATGGTTAAAGAAATATACCTAGAAAGAGGACAGAAATCAGAATTTTATAGAAACTATATGAACTACTTGATTTCAAGATTAGATAATTAAAAAGGAGCTCATTTGAGCTCCTTTTAAAAATATTACAACAACGCTTTCAAGAATTTACCTGTATGTGACGCTTTCACTTTCACGACTTCTTCAGGTGTACCTTCCGCGACAATCATACCGCCACCAGAACCGCCTTCAGGGCCAAGGTCCACCACCCAGTCAGCAGTTTTAATCACATCCAGATTATGCTCAATCACCACAATGGTATTACCCTTATCACGTAGCTGATGCAGGATGTCCAGCAACTTGGCAATATCATGGAAATGCAGACCCGTGGTCGGTTCATCCAGAATATACAGGGTTTGACCGGTATCGCGTTTGGCCAGTTCACGTGCCAGTTTGACACGCTGCGCTTCACCACCGGAAAGCGTGGTCGCAGACTGACCCAGACGGATATAACCCAAACCGACCTGATGCAATGTTTCCAGACGACGGTGAATGACGGGAATGGCATCGAAGAAATGCATGGCATCTTCAACGGTCATCTGCAATACATCAGAAATATTCTTGCCCTTATAGTTTACTTCCAGCGTTTCACGGTTATAACGTTTACCATGACAGGCATCGCAAGGCACATACATATCTGGCAGGAAATGCATCGCTACCTTGATCATGCCGTCACCTTCACAGGCTTCACAGCGCCCACCTTTCACGTTAAACGAGAAACGACCCGCGGCATAACCACGCGCTTTAGCTTCCGGAGTTTGTGAAAACAGATCACGAATCGGGGTAAATAAACCGGTATAAGTGGCTGGATTGGAACGCGGGGTTCGTCCAATCGGACTCTGGTCAATATCGACGACTTTGTCGAGGAATTGCAAGCCATCAATCGATTCAAACTTTTCCGATGTTAAGGTGGTTGCACCATTCAGCTGGGTTGCCGCCAAAGGCAGCAGGGTACGGTTAATCAGGGTTGATTTACCCGAACCGGATACCCCGGTGACACAGGTCATGATGCCCAACGGAATGGTCAGATCGACTTTTTTCAGGTTATGTCCGGATGCACCCATCAGCTTGATTTGTTGTTCAGGCTTAGGCGGTTGAATCCGTTTTTTCGGCACTTCAATTTTTAATTTTCCGGATAAATATTGTCCGGTCAGTGAGTCAGGATTGGCCAGAATTTCATCATAAGTCCCTTCAGCAATCACATGTCCACCATGTACACCTGCACCGGGGCCAATATCAATAATATGATCGGCGGCACGAATTGCATCTTCATCATGCTCGACCACCAAGACGGTATTGCCCAAGTCTCGCAGACGGATCAGGGTTTGCAGCAGACGGTCATTGTCACGCTGATGCAGACCAATTGAGGGTTCATCCAGCACATACATCACGCCCATCAGGCCGGCACCAATCTGGGAAGCCAGACGAATACGCTGCGCTTCACCACCAGATAACGTTTCGGCAGAACGCGACAGGCTGAGATAATTCAGACCGACTGAGACCAGGAAGTGCAGACGTTCACGGATTTCCTTGAAAATCTTGTCGGCGATTTCTCCGCGTGCGCCTTCTAGGTTAATGTCCTGATAATAGCTTTCGGCATCACCAATCGACATGCGGGTAATGTCGGCAATGGTCTTGTCCAGAATTTTCACATTCCGCGAGATTTCATTCAGCCGTGAACCATCACAGGCATCACAGGCAGCATTGGACAGATACTGCGCCAGATCATCACGCACATAATTACTTTCAGTTTCACGGTAGCGGCGTTCCAGATGCGGCAAAATCCCTTCAAACGGAATCACCCGATTATGACGACGGCCACGCTCATCGATATAACTTAGATCAATTTTTTCTTTGCCGGTGCCGTACAGGAATTTTTTCTTGGTGTCGGCATCCAGTTCATTCCACGGCGTTTCTAAAGAAAAACCAAAATGCTCGGCGACTTTCTGGATCATGCCGTAATAATAAGGACGCTGACGGTCCCAGCCACGAATCGCACCCTGACTGACACTGACTTCAGGATTGGGAATCAGTTTATCGGCACTAAAATGACTGCGGGTGCCGAGACCATCACAGACCGGACAGGCACCAAAAGGGTTATTGAACGAGAATAAACGCGGTTCCAGTTCTGCGACAGCGCGGTCACATTCCGGGCAGGAATGCTTGGCAGAAAATACCCGATCATCATGTTCATCCTTCATCCAGGATAAAATCGCAATATCGCCACCGAGGCGCAGTGCAGTTTCAAAACTTTCTGCAATACGGTTGCCCAGATCATCACGGACTTTAAAGCGGTCGACCACGACTTCAATGGTATGTTTTTTCTTTTTGTCCAGTTCTGGTGGCGGATCAATTTCCATAATCTCGCCATCGACGCGGGCACGGACAAAACCTTGACTCTGTAACTGCTCAAATAAGGCGGTATATTCACCTTTACGCTCACGCACCACCGGGGCAAGCAGCATCAAGGCTGTGCCTTCTTCCAGCACTTTGACTGCATCGACCATTTCCGTGACGGTTTGTGCCACCATCGGCAGGTCATGTTCTGGACAGAAGGGCGTACCGACACGTGCATACAGCAGACGTAAGTAGTCATAAATTTCGGTAATGGTACCCACGGTAGAACGCGGGTTATGGCTGGTCGATTTCTGTTCAATCGCGATGGCTGGACTGAGACCTTCAATCGAATCGACTTCCGGTTTTTCCATTTGTGAAAGAAACTGGCGTGCATAGGCAGACAGCGATTCCACATATCTGCGTTGACCTTCGGCATATAAGGTATCAAAGGCAAGCGAGGACTTACCTGAACCAGACAGTCCCGTAATCACCACAAACTTGTCGCGTGGTATATCAAGGTTCACATTTTTCAGGTTATGGGTACGTGCGCCTCGAATACGGATGTGGCTTTGGCTCATGCAAGGATCCTAGAATATTCATCAAAAACCCTTATATGATACCGGATGAAAAATGTTCAAGTGCAAATAAAAGTATTTTAAACGTCAAGTTATGTCGGTGATTGGTCAATTCATCACAATACCGAGAAATATCACAGTAGATCGCTTCACTGTTCAGAATGACTAGACGTGAGGGAAGTTCTTAACAAGCTGCTGCATAGCGGCGTTCAAAGATCGATTCAACATCCTCAAAGCAGGTGTCACGTGGTATATCATGATGCAGACGTGCATAGAAATTAACTTCATTTTCCAGAATTTGCAAAAAGCCCTCATAGTCTTGTTCGAAAAAATCCAGGTCGAGCAAATCATTACGACGGGCCTGATGACAGCGGTACTTTTCAATAAATTTCAGCAGATGTTTCTGGATATGCGTGTTGGTATGGTAAATCAGGTAAGTTGCTGCTGAACCACAATCCAGACAGCCCTGTTCCAGATAAATTTCTTCATTATTCAACCAGCAACATTGCACCGTAAAAAATGCCCGAATCGCCTCGGTACCTAAAGTGTCCATATCTGATGCCTCTTTCTGGGACTAAACCATTAAATGATAATTATTCTCATTTATTATGCGGCAATGTGTGGTGAATAGCTAGGTTTAGCTTACTCGCCACTCAGCAGTTTTGTTGTTCTTTTCCCAGACTAAGCCGTTTTTATGATCAATTGATGACAATAGATCCGATTTTAATCGATAAGATAAAGAAGCCCAATCTTCAACAGTAATACTGATCAGTTAAGGCGTTTAGAAATAGACTCTTTAATTTTTTAGTCATCCACGACGGAGTCTTAAGGTTTTAAATTAAAAAACCTGTAAATCAGTTGTTACTTTGGTTTTGCCCAGTGGGTGACTTTTCCAGCTATTAAATATAATTATGAATTTAAAAAAGAAAATGCCAGTCAATTTCTTAACTGACTGGCATTTCGGTCTTAAACAGGACTTTTTTTGTGCATCTTATTGGTCCAGACCAGGCCACTGGCGTTGCTCAAAGGCGCTGTCCCAGAATAACCATTCCAGACGGGCCGCATGCGTATAAGCTTGGTGCATTTTTTCCAGCGTATCGGCATCAACGCGCGCCGCAACACGGTCAATGGTCGCAATTACATTACGCACAGCCGTGTGGAATTCTTCGCCTGAATAGGTATCCACCCAGGCCTGATAAGGATTATTCAGTGCAGAATTATCGACTATATCTTTGCCGACTTCTGCATAAATCCAGAAACATGGCAGTAACGAGGCCAGCACCACCGGGTAGCTTTCTGACCAGGCAGTTGAAGTGAGATAAGAGGTATAATGATGGCAAGCCAGCGTCAGAGGAGTAGTTTCGAACTGGTCTTTGCTAATGCCAAAATCCTGCATAAAACCGTCATGCAGGCTACGCTCCACCACAATCGCAATTTTGGCGGCTTCAGCAAACTGAATCACATCATCTGCCTCAAATGCTTTGGCGGCACAGACTGCCAGTGCACGGCCATAGGCCAATAAATAATGTGCATCCTGAATCACATAATGACTAAAGGCCTCACGGCTTAATGTGCCTTGTGCCAGTTGCTGATTAAAGGGCAGAGCCAGGGTCTTCTGATAAAGCCCTAGATTACGTTGCCATAGCTCTTGTGAAAAACTCATGCGGAAATCCTTCGCAGTTCAAGTTAAACCATGCAGCACTATAGCAAAGATCGGGCTGTTTAAAAGAACGGCAGATTTTAGAAACAGAAAGTAAGCTAAAACAGCTCAGGAAGTGCTTTGGTTTATGCGCTAAAAGTTTCATAATTAGCCCAACTTTTTCCATTCATATTGCTGTCCTCTGGTCGCAATATATTTATTTAATTTATCCAAGGTCGTTGTGTATGTTGAAACATTTTGGTTTCTCAATTGTATTTACGATCGTGTGTCTTGGTTTGTCTGCATATTGGGGCTATACCCACGGGCCTGAAGCAGGCTTAAAGACCATGTTTACGGTACTGACCATTACAGCCATTCTTGCTGTTATGGAAGTGTCGTTATCGTTTGATAATGCTGTGGTCAATGCCTCGGTACTACGTCATTGGGATCATTTCTGGAAAATGCTGTTCCTGACCGTGGGGATTTTGATTGCTGTTTTCGGTATGCGTCTGATTTTCCCGATCGTGATTGTGGCGGTAACGGCAGACATGGGCTTTGTTGAAGTGATTCAACTGGCATTGAATGATCCGAAAGAATATTCCGCACGTTTAATGGAACATCATCCGGAAATTGCGGCATTTGGTGGCGCATTCTTGTTAATGGTGTTCTTAAACTTCTTCTTAGATAATGAAAAAGACACCCACTGGTTCCGTCTGATTGAACGCCGTTTGGCAAATTTAGCCAGCGTCCCGGCTTTGTCGGTATTCGTGGCATTGGTGGCTTTGCTGATTATGGCAGCCAATGTCGACGAAGCGAAGCGTCTGGTGGTGACCATGGCAGGGATCTGGGGTATCGTGATTTATATTGGTGTTCAGGTCTTGAGCCATTTACTCGGTGGCGAGCCAGAAATTGATGAACATGGTAATGCCGTTGGTCATGACAGCAATGGCGCTCCAACAGGTGTCGTCAAAGCGGGTATTGGTGGTTTCCTGTATCTGGAAGTCCTCGATGCCTCTTTCAGTTTTGATGGCGTGATTGGTGCCTTTGCGATTACTTCAGATGTTGTCGTGATCATGCTCGGTTTGGCCATTGGTGCGATCTTTGTCCGTTCGATTACGATTTATCTGGTCGAAAAAGGCACTTTAGATGCTTATATCTACCTGGAGCATGGTGCGCACTACGCGATTGGTGCACTGGCATTTATTATGATTGCCAGCGGTACAGGTTTACATGTTCCTGAAGTGGTGACCGGTTTGATCGGTGTGGCATTTATTGTCTGGGCGGTTATCGCATCCATTCAGTACAAAAAACGTCAGGCAGCTTTGGGTCAATAAGTCCATTTGACTGAAATGGCAGTATAAAAAAGCGTAGCTCCGGCTGCGCTTTTTTTATTTTTAGATCAGCATCATCTTTATTTCAAATAAAATTCATGTCTTCTTCATGAGCTGAATGTCCTATAATCTGGGCTCCAGATTAATTAACCCAATCGCCATAATTTATGATGAATGCTTTAGAACGTCGTTCAACCTTTGCCCTGAGCAGTATTTTTGCACTGCGCATGTTGGGGTTGTTTATGATTATCCCGGTGTTTTCTGTGGCAGGGCAGGCCTATGACGATGCAACGCCTGCACTGATCGGTTTGGCGGTCGGGGTCTATGGTTTGACTCAGGCCTTATTACAGATACCATTTAGCCTGATTGCAGACCGCTACAGCCGTAAGCCTTTGATTGTTTTAGGACTGCTGCTGTTTGCCTTGGGTGGTGCGATTGCAGCCATGTCTGACAGCATTTATGGCGTGATTATCGGTCGTGCCATTGCCGGTGGTGGCGCAGTATCCGCTGTCGTCATGGCCTTACTGGCCGATGTCACGCGTGAAGAAAACCGCATGAAAGCCATGGCAATCATGGGCATGAGTATTGGTCTGTCTTTTGTGGTGGCATTTAGTCTCGGGCCTTGGCTGACAGGTCTGGTTGGCATTTCGGGATTGTTTTGGGTCACCACGGTGATGGGATTGGCTGCCATTGCGATGCTGTTTATGGTGCCTAAAGTCACGCGCCATCATAAAAACTTTCAACAGGGTTATCTGACCCAACTGAAACAGGTGCTCCAGATTGGCGATCTGAATCGTCTGCATGTATCTGTGTTTACCCTGCATTTATTGCTCACAGCCATGTTTATTTATGTGCCTTCGCAGCTGATCGAGTTTGCAGATCTGCCGCTTTCCAGTCATGGCTTGGTCTATTTACCCCTGTTGGTACTAAGTCTGTTCTTTGCTTTTCCGAGTATTATTCTGGCAGAAAAATACCACAAAATGCGCGCGATTTTTCTGGTGGCGATTGGCGGTATTATTCTGGGTTTAATGGTGATGGTCTTTGGTTTTGAATCCAAATATATCTTGCTCATTGGCCTGGGCCTGTTCTTTATTGCCTTTAACGTGATGGAGGCCTTATTGCCTTCCTGGCTGTCTAAAGCTGCACCGATCCAGTCTAAAGCGACGGCAATGGGCGTGAATGCCAGCAGCCAGTTTTTGGGTGCCTTCTTTGGGGGGATGATCGGTGGTCAATTGTTGCTGCTCAATAATACCTCGATGGGCTGGAGTATCCTGACCGGGATTGCGATTGTTTGGCTGCTGATGAGTTTCGGGCTAGCTCAGCCACGCTATCTTTCATCACTGGTGCTGCGTTTGCCGGAAAGCAGACAAACTGACGAATGGACTTCTCAGCTTTTGGCGATTCGTGGTATTGAAGAAGTCGTGGTGATGGCTGAACAGCAAGTTGCCTATATAAAAGTCGATAAACAGCAGATTGATGATGCTTCGCGACAACAATTAACGCACTTGTTAGGTAAAGAGGTAGCCATTTAAGCATAACTCTTATAAAGTAAAATACAGAAATATATAGGAAGTAAACAGCAAATGCGTGGTGTAAATAAAGTCATTTTAGTGGGTACTTTGGGTAAAGATCCGGAAACCAAAACTTTTGCAAATGGTGGTTCTCTCACTCAATTTTCGATTGCTACCAGCGATTCGTGGACAGATAAAAGTACCGGTGAACGTAAAGAACAAACGGAATGGCACCGTATCGTGTTGCATAACCGTTTAGGCGAAATTGCGCAGCAATACCTGCGTAAAGGTTCTAAAGTATATATTGAAGGTTCATTACGTACCCGTCAGTGGACTGATCAAAATGGTCAGGAGCGCTATACAACGGAAATCCGTGGTGATCAAATGCAGATGCTGGACTCGAATCGTTCACAAGGCGAGCAGGGCGACAACAGTTTTAACCAGCCACGTTTTAATAACAATAATCAGGCGAGTAACAACCAAAGTGGCGGTTATGGCAATAATCCGCAGTCGGGTTATGGTTCAGCGCCGCAGCAAGGCGGTTTCAACAACAATCAGGGTGGCGGTTATGGCAACAATAACCCGAGTGGTTTTGCACCGAAATCTGCACCTGCACCAACAGCAGCGCCTGCAGCTGATTTAGATGATGATCTTCCGTTTTAACTTATCAGAACGGTAAATCTTCATCCAAGACCCACCTGAATCCGGTGGGTTTTTTTATATCTTGAATTTGCTTTGTTTAGTTTTGATAGAGCTCAGAGCTTTATGATTGCTAATCTAAGTTGCAAAAAATTATATTTCAACTGCTCGGCTTATGTTCCAAATTCTAGGTTCCATATTGAGCAAATCAATCAGATCAGTAATTCTCATAGAAATCTTAAATCTAAAAAAACGATTATTTTTATAAAAACTTACGGTTTTACCTATTTAAGAAATTTTCGTATTCTATCTTCATCGAATGAACAATCTCACCAATATACGAGGAAAGGTCTCATGAGTTTAATCAATACTGAAATCAAACCATTCAACGCCACTGCTTACCACAAGGGTCAATTTGTGGAAGTGTCCGAGCAGGACATGAAAGGTAAATGGTCGGTTGTATTCTTCTATCCTGCTGACTTTACTTTTGTTTGTCCAACTGAATTAGGCGATCTTGCTGATCAATATGCTGAATTCCAGAAAATGGGCGTAGAAATTTATGGTGTATCAACCGATACGCACTTCACCCATAAAGCTTGGCACGATACCTCTGACGTAATTGGTAAAATCCAGTACCCAATGATCGGCGATCCAACCTGGACTTTGGCGAAAAACTTTGAAGTATTGATTGAAGCTGAAGGTCTGGCAGATCGTGGTACTTTCGTGATCGATCCAGAAGGTAAAATCCAGATTATTGAAATCAATGCCGGTGGTATTGGTCGTGATGCAGCTGAACTGCTTCGCAAAGTGAAAGCAGCGCAATATGTACACGCTCACCCAGGTGAAGTATGTCCTGCGAAATGGAAAGAAGGCGAAGCAACTCTTGCTCCTTCAATTGACTTAGTGGGTAAAATCTAATTCGCTCACTTTATTTCAAAGCAAAAAATCCAGCACTTAGTGCTGGATTTTTTTATTGGCTGCTCAGCATGACAGTGCAATTTAAATGGTATAGCCCTGATGGCCTTCTGCCCGGGCACGTAAGCCTTCGACCAGATGCTCAATCAGTTTTTCCATCACCAGACGCTGACCTTTGCGTGAGGCATAGACCAGTTGTACGGTTCCCATATTGGAACACCAGTCTGGCAGCAGATGGATCAGGCGACCAGCTTTGAGATCTGCTTCCACGGTTAACAAGGGTAGATCGGCAATACCCAGGCCATCCAGGGCAGAATAGTATACGCCGGCCAGATCATTGCTTTTGATGCGGGGTTCTAGGGGGATATCCATCTGTTCATGACTGTCGATACGATGCAGATGCCATTGATAGTGGTTTTTCTGCGTGCCCAAAACGATGGTCGGAAAGTCATTGATCTCAGTGGGGTAATGTATCGAACAGCCTTGCAACAGCTCCGGACTGGCAACCAGACAATGCGTGGTTTTAATCACATCGCGAACGACAATGCTGGAATCTTCATTGGCTTCAAAGTTGGTGCGGATCGCCAGGTCAATCTCATCATGCAGCACATCGACACGCCGGCTGGTAATTTCCATTTCTACCTGAACCTTGGGATAAGTCTTGAGGAATTCATTCAGCAGGCTGCGGATCTGGTAGCGCATCATCACCGAAGGATAACTCAGCTTGACCAGGCCTTGTGGTTCACTTTTCTGCTTGAGCAAGACATTACGGGCACATTCCACCTGTTGAATCAGCTTTTCGCATTCCTCAAAAAATTCCTGGCCCAGTGAGGTCACCTTAAAATGTCGGGTTGAGCGTTGAATCAGGGTGACATTGAAACGGGCTTCCAGCTCTAAAATACGTCGGCTGAGTTTGGATTTGGTGATTCCGGAAATGTCACTGGCTGCACTGAAGCCGCCATGCTTGACCACCAGATAAAAATAATAATAGTCATCAAAAGAATGCACCTTTCACCTCAATCGCCCTGCGTTCATACAATGCCCATCATAGGGGAAATCCGGGCCAGGCTAAACTGTTTCCAAGCCAGATTAATTTAATTGTTCCAACAAAAAGCGACCCGAAGGCCGCTTATTTTAGAGATGTGTATGGTTTATTTCTGTGCAGTATTCTGGCTATAGCTATTCATCAGGTTGCGGTAGTCAGGAATATGATTGCTGAATAAGCTGCCGAGACCTTCGATATCATTACGCCAGTCACGGTGCAGTTCACAAGCCAGACCAAACCAGGTCATCAGCTGTGCACCAGCCTGTGACATGCGGTTCCATGCAGCATCACGTGTCAGGTGATTAAAGGTACCAGATGCATCTGTCACGATGAATACGTCAAATTCTTCTTCAAGTGCAGACAGCGCCGGGAAGGCAACGCACACTTCAGTCACCACGCCAGCAATGATCAACTGTTTTTTACCCGTGGCTTTTACCGCTTTAACAAAATCTTCATTATCCCAGGCATTAATTTGTCCTGGACGAGCAATATAAGGTGCGTCCGGGAATAGCTCTTTCAGCTCAGGAACCAACGGACCATTTGGGCCTTGTTCGAAGCTGGTGGTCAAAATGGTCGGTAAATTGAAATATTTTGCTGCTGCCGCAAGCGCCAATACATTATTTTTGAATTTATCTGGGTCAATATCACGAACCAGTGACAACAAACCAGTCTGATGGTCTACAAGTAATACGGCTGCATTGTCTTTGTCTAAACGTACATAAGGTTTTGCCATTTCTCTGTTCCTCTCTATAAAATTAGCATCCCGTCTTGGATCAAACCCAGGCTGTTCCGGGACGTGGTGATTTTTATATTAGAGCTAAAAACAGGACAAAATAAGCCCAAATTCTGGGATAAATAATCTTAAAAATAGGATAATTAAAAATTTAGACCAAAATTTTAGTTTGTTTGTGTTGAATTCGGGAAGTTAAAGCAGAGATTGTCTTATATATAAGATACTGTATTCCAGCTTAGGACTATCAGCGTATCTTGGCCCGGCATAAAATGGCTGCATGTTCATCCTATCTTAATAGGAGTTAAAAGATGAAAAAAGTAATTGGTGTTTACCGTAATCAAAACATGCATTGGGTCGGTGATGGCTTTCCGGTCAAAAATCTGTTTTCCTATGACCGTTTAGGTCAGGCGATCAGTCCGTTTTTGTTGCTGGATTATGCTGCGCCCTATCATTTTGATCCGACGACTGTACAACATGGCGTGGGTTCACATCCACATCGCGGTTTTGAAACAGTGACGTTAGCCTATCAGGGGGCAGTGACGCATCAAGATTCAAGTGGCGGTGGCGGCACGATTCAGGCGGGGGATGTGCAGTGGATGACCGCAGGCTCAGGTGTGGTCCATGAAGAATTTCATTCTCCAGATTTTGCCAAACATGGCGGTCTCTTTGAAATGGTACAGCTCTGGGTCAATCTGCCGGCCAAAGACAAGATGACCACACCACGTTATCAGGCGATCACTGCGGCAGCTATTCCGCGGATTGAAATGGATGAAGAGGCGGGGCATATCCGGGTGATTGCAGGTGAGTTTGCTGGTCATCAAGGTCCTGCTCATACTTTTAGTCCGATCAATGTCTGGGATGGTGAACTGAAAGCGGAATATGAAACCACATTGCATATCCCTGCCGGACATAATGCACTGTTAGTCGTGCTGAAGGGTGAGCTGGTGGTCAATGCGAGCCAGAAAGTCCTGGACAGCTCAATTATAATGTTTGCCCGTGATGGAGATCCGGCGATTCAGTTGCAAGCCTATCAGGATACCCAGTTTGTGTTACTGACAGGCGAGCCACTCAATGAGCCCATTCAAGGTTATGGCCCGTTTGTAATGAACAGCAAGGAAGAAATTATGCAGGCATTTCAAGATTTTAATCAGGGTAAATTTGGTGAAATTGCGGTGCAGGCTGAATAGTACACCGAGCGGTTAAACAAAGAAGCCTCTGCTTTCGCAGAGGCTTTTATTTTATAAGGCGCTGTAGTTTCTTGTCGTTTTAAATAATTTACGCATAAACTCATCTTGGTGGAATCTGATGGGTTTATGGTTTTATTATGCTGTGAATCATAGATTTTTCAAGGGCGTTTGTCAACCAAAGGTTATAAAAATGGTTAATTAAGATGTTTGTTTTTAAAGTGATTTTTCAGGTTATGTAGAAAAAATATGAATAAAATCCTGAGTTTGGTGTATTTTGTAACCTGTTTGAAAAAATAGTGAAAAGCAGATTTTATCCCGCCCAATTGCCTTTACGAAAAACATATATTCTGGAAGATTTTAATAACCTGTTTGATTGGCGCATGGTACATAATTTCTGTAGTTTTTCAATGACGGATGATCAGTTTGGATATCGCAGTAATTGGTAGTGGCATGGCCGGACTGGCAACAGCCAGAATTCTCCAGGATGCAGGACATCACATCACGATTTTTGAAGCACTTCCAGGTCGTGGCATGGACAGTCATAGCCTTGAATTTGAAGGGGGGCTGATTGATGCACCTTTACGTGTGATGAATCCTTATCTGTGGAAAAACACCCTGAGTCTGGCCACGCATCTGGGCATTAAAACTTATCCGGTGCGTACCTATATGGCCTGCAGCTGGTTATTTGAAGATAAAACTGAAACCTGGCTGACCACATCGCGTAGCCGTATCGGCAATATTCCAATTATCAATAACCGTAAAGGCTTGCAGCAGTACGGCTGGCGTCTGGTCAAGGGCCTGTTGCAGCTCAAAGTGGCATTAACCAAATTTTTTAAGTCGAAAAATCAGGACATCAGCCTGGCAGAATTTATCAATCGTAACGAGATTGAAGAAGTGTTCTGGCACGGTGCAGTGATGCCGGTGCTGTATACCATTTGTACCTGCAATCCGAAAACTATTGGTGAATGGCCGGCGAAACCGTTATTAATTTTCCTGCGCCAACTGACCGATGGCGATGCTTTATTGCGCCTGCAAGGCGGTACACCAGCGCTGGTCGATAAACTGGTGGAAGGCATTCATATTGAAGACGGTTCAGCGATTACGCTGGTGCAAGAGCAGGGCGATCAGGTCAAAGTCGAAAATGCAGCCGGTTATTCAAAACTGTTTGACCGGGTTATTGTCGCAACACCGACCACTAAAATTGAGCAATTCCTGGACCCAACCCAGTTTGCCAGCGAAATTGAATTATTGAAAAAATTCAAATTTGAACAGGGCGAACTGGTGATTCATACCGACGCCAGCGTGATGCCGCCAAAACGTAAAGACTGGGCTGTACTCAGCTACATGATGGATCGTAAATTTACCCGTCAGCAATTTACCGTGTGGCTCAACTCGATTGAACCTTCGCTGGTTGGCAAGTCGGCAGTATTCCAGACCTGGCGTCCGGTGACCGAGATTGACCCGAAAAAAGTCATTACATCGGTCATGTTGACCCGTGCCGTGGTCGATGCCAATACCGTGGCGCTGAACAAGGAATTACAGCAGCGTCATCTGGAAGCCAATCGCAAAGTCTTTTTCTGCGGTTCATGGTCATGTGACGGTTTGCCCATTCTGGAATCGGCTGTGACCTCAGCGATGAAGATTGCGGAAATTTTCGGTGCGCCTTTACCGTTTCAGGGTTTAAAACCTGTGGTCGAGGTTGCTCCGCAACTGGGTTATTAATTGATGCAATGGCTTCAGGCATTGCGTCAGCGCTTTCCTCAGCATAAATATGCAATTCATGCAGCGGCGCTGGGGGATCAGGCGCAATTGCCCTGGAGTAATTTGGGCTATTGGCAGGCAGGACAGCAGGATTATGTTGCTGCCTGTCGCACGCTGGCCGATCAGCTCGCGCAGAGTGTCAATTTGAATTCAAAAGATAAATTGCTGGATCTGGGCTGTGGTCAGGGTGCAAGTTTATTGCACTGGCAACAGCACTACCGAGTGCAATATCTGGCCGGTGTCGAAGTACAAGCGGCTTGCGTGGCCACTATTCAGCAACATCTGCCAGAACTGAATGCCATCTATCAGGCCTCGTTTCTGCGTTTAAAGGAATTGCCGTTTTCTCAGCGTTTTGATGTGGTGCTGTGTCTGGATGCAGCTTATCACAGTCCGGTTCCGTTACTTTTGCAACAAATCAGCAGTGTTTTAAAGCCAAATGCACGAATTGGTTTTCATCATCTGGTGTTATCGGAACGTTGGCAAAATTTGAATTCATTTCAAAAGCGTAAATATCAGCTGTTACTGAAATCTGCCGATATAAATTTAAAAGAATTAATGTCTGTTGGTGCACTGTATGCGTGTCTGGATCGTTTTGAATTTAAAAATATTCAGATTCAGGATCTATCCGAGCCGGTATTTTCTGGCTTTGCGGATTATGTACAAAAAACTTTGAATTCAAAACAAGCCGGTCATCATATTCAAGGCTCAGGCTTGGATCATTTTAAAATTCAAATGACAGCAAAGCTATGCCAAAAATTATATCAGGAAGGGATCGTGAGATATGTGCAGGTAACGGCACAATCGAAGGACTAAAACAGCGTAAGAAAACGTCGAAAAATTCAAGTTTGAAAAATACCAAGCCCAGAAACATCAAAGCCTCACTAAAAAGCGAGGCTAAGATATGGTGCCGGCACACGGATTCGAACTGTGGACCTACTGATTACAAGTCAGTTGCTCTACCAACTGAGCTATGCCGGCATGGTGGAGTGCATTTTACAGAAATTCATTCGCTACGCAAGCCAAAAAATAACCGTTCAAGCTATTTTGGTACGATTTACCGTTTTTCCGGTTCATTCTATCTAAACTGTCTTTTATCGAAAGATCAAGAAAACGCCCATATAGGCAGATATGGGCGAGGGTGAATGTACAGGGTTTAGTATGGGTCAATCGCTTAAAAGGGATTATCGCTTTTTTATGATCTGGTCTAATTCTTGTGCACATTCCTCTAAAGTAAAGGCCATATCAAACTGCATTTGAGGTTTGAGTTCTTGAGCGAGGCTTCTCCACTGTTCGATGAGTCTCAGAGCTTTTTGAATTTTATGTTTATTGATGTCTTTGGCAATGGTTGGGGTATAACCGCCACGTTTTGCATTTTTGATCTGTTTTGCATAGTTTGCGCTGTTATTCATGTTCGCTCTCCGAATAGCAGTGTATCTATTTAGCTTTAAGTTTAAATGGCTCGATCAATCCTGTATTTCTTTCTATTTTATGGTTTTTATTCTCCTCTCAGCACCTCTGTAGGCACCATAACATAGCTTTGATGACAATAGAATTAAGCTATTTTTATGCCAGTTTTTAAATTGAACCTAGAAAAGCACGGAAGCTTAAGAAAAATTTAAATATGGTGGAATAATCGTCTTAGAACAGCCATATTCCTTAGGTCATAGTAACTTTAATCATGGTGGTGATGGATTGTTTAATGATTCTAAGCAGATGCGAATTTGAATTTCAGGCAATAAAAAAACCCGAATCATGTGATTCGGGTTTTTAAATTCTGGCGGTGAGAGAGGGATTCGAACCCTCGAAACGCTATAAACGTTTACACACTTTCCAGGCGTGCTCCTTCAGCCACTCGGACACCTCACCATAGGCCGAGGATAATAGCGAAAAAAACCAGCTGTGCCAAGCTGAAACAATTGATTTGCAGAAAAACTTTTAATGTGGTGCTATGATTCGCAAAAATGCTTGTTAAAAACGAAGACAATATATGCAAAGCACTGCACAAAAAGCAGCTCTCCCGGTGATTACACTGGCTGCGCTTGGGGTCGTTTTCGGAGATATTGGCACCAGTCCACTCTATGCACTGCGCCAATGCTTCCTCACCGCACATCTCGCCATTAGCGAGGCCTCTGTACTCGGTATCCTGTCGCTGATTTTCTGGTGCATGATGCTCACCATCAGCTTTAAATATGTCACGGTCATCATGCGTGCCGATAACAACGGCGAAGGCGGGATCATGTCATTATTGGCATTAAATCTGCGTACCACACGAATTGCCGATCAAAAGAAAATTTTCCTGATTGCCTTGGGTTTTATTGGTGCATCGCTATTCTTTGGTGACGGTATTATTACTCCGGCAATTTCTGTGCTGTCTGCCATTGAAGGCTTGAGTATTGCGACACCTATTTTCAATCAATGGCTGGTACCGCTATCGATTGGAATTCTGGCGGGGCTGTTTATGGTGCAGCGTCACGGTACAGCCACCATGGGGAAATTTTTCGGGCCTTTAACCATGCTCTGGTTCCTGTCCATTGGCGGTTTTGGTTTGTGGAGCATTATCCAGACCCCGTCTGTCCTCTGGATGGTGAATCCGTACTGGGCATATCACTTTGTGGTTGATCAGCCCTACGTGGCTTTCCTGACCATGGGCGCGGTGATTCTGACCATGACCGGAGGGGAAGCAATTTATGCCGATATGGGGCATTTCGGTCGTCTGCCAATTCGTCTGGCCTGGTTTATTATTGTCTTGCCCTGTTTATTGCTGAATTATGCCGGACAGGGCGCATTGTTGTTGCGCAGTCCAGAAGCGCTGGCCAATCCTTTCTATATGCTGCTGCCAGAATGGGCTTTATTCCCGATGATTGGACTGGCCACGGCTGCAGCGGTCATTGCCTCGCAGGCAGTGATTACCGGGGTATTTTCGATGGTCAATCAGGCCATTCAACTGCGTTATTTGCCGCGTCTATCGGTCAAGCATACCTCGGCAGTCGAACGTGGCCAGATTTATCTGCCCTTTATTAACTGGCTGCTGTTTATTTCGGTCTTGATCCTGATTTTACTGTTTGAAAATAGTGCCAATCTGGCCAGTGCTTATGGTGTTGCAGTGACCATGACCATGCTCTGCGGTACTATTCTGATCTCGATTCTGGCTTATGGTTTATGGCGTTGGCCGGTCTGGAAAGTGGCATTGTTTGCTGTGCCATTTTTGGCTCTGGATTTGGTCTTTGTAGCCTCAACTTCTTTAAAAATCACCTCGGGTGGCTGGGTGCCGATTCTGATTGGTGCCGTGCTGTTTACCATTTTGATGACCTGGAAAGATGGACGCGCTTTGGTTTTGAAGCGTCTGGAACAGGATGCCTTGCCGATTGATCTGTTTATTAAAAGTATCTCAATGGGGGAAGGTACCAAATATGTGCCAGGTGAGGCCATTTTCCTGACGGGTACACCGAATATTGTCCCGCATGCCATGCTGCATAATATCAAGCACAACAAAGTCTTGCATGAACGTAATATTATGCTCACGGTCATTACCCGTGATGTTCCCTTTGTAGCTAAGCAAGATCGGGTTGAACTGGAACAATTGAGTGAGCATTTTTATCGGGTATTTATCTATTATGGTTTTAAGGATCAGCCCAATATTCCAGTAGCTTTACAACAGGCTTATCGAAAATGGGGTTTTGAATATGATCTGATGCAGATCAGTTTCTTTATTTCACGTGAACGGATTATGCATACTGTGGGTGAGGGTATGGCACCGTGGCGGGAAAAACTGTTTATTTCCATGCAGCGCAATACCAGTCCGGTCAGTGATTTCTATCAGATTCCACCCAACCGTGTGGTCGAGCTGGGCACCCAGATTCAGATGTAAATAAAATTAAAAAGCATAAAAAACCAGAGACACACTCTGGTTTTTTATGGGAGAAACAGTAAATAACTGAGCTTCGGATTATTGCTCAAGTTCTACGGCAGCCGGCACTTCAGGTGCAGCATTCAAAGGCTGCTCCATCAGCACTGGTTCTGCATCGGCTTGAGCTGCAATTTCAGTTTGTGCATTCATTGCATTGGCTTCAACTACAGCAGCTTGCTGTTGCTCTTCAAGCACAGGCTGTTGTTCTGGCGCAGCCATAGATGTGGTTGCTTCGACTTCAGTACTGTTGGCCGGTTCAGCCAGATTGGCCGGCATGTCTGATTGATTCATACCCGGTTCTGCCACAGGAGGTTGTGGCGAAACCATGTCTGAATTACCTGGTGCCTGCATCATCGCTGGATCATTTGGCATCGCTGGCTGCGTATTTGGCATTGGTTGCTGTGGCGCAGCTGTACGCGGATCGACAAGGCGGATTTGACCAGAGTTGACTAGAGTTTCTAGAGAGCCTTCCTGACCATTTACCGTGGTACTAATTTTAGCTTTAGACAAGCTTTCAAGTGTTTCACCCGGTTGAACCGGTGGCTCGGCAAATGCGCCTGCGCTGATTACACTTGTGAATAATCCTAAACCTAATATTTTAGAGAGTTTGGAATTCATGATTGACACCACTGCTAATAATTGTACGAATTGGGATAGGCGCTTAGCTTTACATACTCATCCGGCAGCTCCAATCAAAGCTACTCAAAGACTGCGAAACCTCATTTAAAATGAAATAAAAAATAGACAGTTTGTTACAGCTTTCGTGGCTTTTAAGCCATTATTGTTTATTTGTTAAGCGAATGGCAGGGTCAAGATATACTTCATATACACAGCTTGTTAAGCTCGGGAAAAATCGGTATTGATCTAAAAAGTACGTGTAATAATGGCCAAGAAGCAGCGTAAATCCAAGAACTCTCTTTTTCAGTTTTTAAGTAAAAATAGTACTAAAGTCATTCTGGGTGTGGTGGCTTCGAGTAGTTTTGCCATCGCCTTTGGTCAGGAAAAAATCAGTCAATGGGTGTCTCTGCCATCTTCATCCGATTCCGCCTGTCTGACACAGTTTTATCGTGATGTTCCGCCGTATCTGATGAAAGACAGCCTGAAAAAAGACAGTTATTCACTGTGCTTTAATGGCTTTAACGTCGGTTATTCCGGTGTTTCGAAAACCCCACTTTGGGTGGCTGAAGCACTCACACCGGCACGCTTAAGCCAGAAAATTCCGCGTCAAGATAATTTTCATGAAGAGACCCAGGTTAAACCTGCGCATCGGGCGACGTTGGCGGATTATCGTGGTTCCGGTTATGATCGCGGGCATATGGCGCCAAATGCGGATATGCCCAATAAGGCTGCACAGTCAGACAGTTTCTCACTGGCCAATATGGTGCCGCAAGCACCGAAAAACAATCAGCAGGTCTGGCGTGAACTGGAAGAAGCGACCCGTGCCATTGTAACCAAACAGAAGCAGGATGTTTATGTAGTTACCGGGCCGGTATTTGCGGCGAAAAAACTAAAAACCATTGGTAATGGCGTGATTGTACCGACGGCGGTGTATAAGGCAGTTTACCTGCCGAAAACCGGTGCGATTGGTGCTTATTATGCGCCGAATGATAATTCGCTCAAAGTGCGTATTGTTAGTGTCTGTTATCTGGAAGAACAGCTCGGAATTAACCTGTTTCCACAATTGACCGAAGAGCAGAAGCGCAATACCTATCGTTTGCCATTGACGGCCAGGGCGGTCAAAGCCAATCAGAAAATCGAATATTCTAACTGGGATGCAGAAAGCCAGTGTGCGGAAGATGTCTCTAAAGAAAACTTGCAGGCACTGCAACGTGAGTTTAAATCTTCAGGTTCAAATACCTCGACGTCCTCAGCGACTGGTGGTGCAATCGATAACGACACCCAAAATACGATTGTAAAACAGCTGATAGATGCGCTATTGCAATATATTTTGCAGTTATTGAAATAAACTTGCTGAAAAAAGTGGGATTCGAGTAGCATCGATCTCACCCATTATTGAAAATAACAAAGACAGGTGGAGAGGATATGTTTAAAGCATTTGAAAATGGCAGTGAATCCCATGCCATTCATGATCTGACCTTGGAAAATGATCTGGATTGTGTCAGCCTGTATGGAAACTTGCAGATCACCAAGGATCAGGAAGGTCTTAAGGCTGCCAAGGTTTTGCAGGCTTTTGTAAATGATGTGGTGCAGCAACTGGAAAATACTGTAGATCTGCCAGAAAAGCTGCAGCGGGATGATCTGGACGAAATTGAAAATCCATTTTTATAAGATTTTTTCATTTGTTGGAGAATGTTCCATCTGGAACCAGACACAAAGCCCAATATTCCTATTGGGCTTTTTACTGTTTTTAGTCTCAGCATTGCAGCGTCTCAAGCTGTCTGAGCCAAAGATTCTAAGCGCCATTGTTGTGGCGTCAGCTGGGTCCATTGCTTAAATGCCCGCTGAAATGCACTCTGCTCGGAGTAACCAAGCAGCATGGAAATTTCCTGTAAGCTTAAATGCGGATCTTTCAGATATTGCATTGCCATCATAGAGCGGATTTCCTGCATGCATTGCTGATAGGTTTTACCCTGCTTTTGCAAATGTCGTTGTAACTGACGGACAGAGAATTTTATTTGCTGGGCAATATGTTCAATCTGGAACTGGTTTTTTTGCAGGCCCACCAGAATCGCCTGCTGTAACTGCTGGTCAACTTGGGTGGAATTGGGGAATTTTTCCAGTAAAGCTTCAGCTTGTTGTTTCAGAAGCTTTTGTAGGGTCTGATCACCCTGTTTTAAAGGCGTAGACAGCTCGCTGACCGGCATCAGGACTTGAGTCTTGGCTTGACCGAAACGAACCTTGCAGCGGAAATACTGTTCATACAATGCTATATTTTTGGGTGTTGGATGCTGAAAATGCACTTCATGCAGATGCAGATGATTATTATCCAGAATATTCGATTTAATAAATTCGATCATGAGTGCAATCGCGATTTCATCGGTCAGTTGCGTACTCATCTTAAAAGGAACCTCACCCCAGGCAATCGAAAGATGATCTCCTTGCCCCTGGATTTGTAGCGGGCTACCATCATAGATCAGGCGATGGTAGTCATGATAGCGCATGAAGGCTTCACCCAGCGTGTCACTGGAAAGTGCCAGATAACCGATAATCCCGAGATGTTTAGTCTCGACCAGTTGCGCAATTTCCAGGCCCAAAGCCGGGCGCTGCAGCTGTTGATCAAGTGTCGTCAGCAGATCACGCCACAGAGTAAAATCAAAGCGTTCCAGATTTTGAATGGCCAATAATTTCTCAGGGACTTCGAGCTGTTTCAGCTGATAATAGTCCAAAAGTAAATGTCCTAAACCACCGTATATCGAGCCTACGTAGTTTTTTAGAACCAGCATTTTTTAATTCTTTTATTTTGTCGTATTTTGTCAATCATATTGAATATTTTGGTCAATATCTAGTCTTTTACTTAGCCTATATTGAAAAATAGACCAAGAGGTAAAAGATCATGTGGAAAGGTTTTCTGGCAGGACTCGTCGTTGCCAATGGATTTGAATGGTTTGCGCATAAATATGTGTTACATGGAATTCACCGCCAAGGACAGAGCCGCTATAGTCCGGTTCCAGAAAGCATGTGTTCGCATTGGGAACATCACCGCATTGTGCGTAAAACGGAATTTTCCGATTTCGGTTATGTAGAAGGACTGAACAACTGGCGTACCCGCAATGAAATTGCTTCTCTTGCCGTGGTTGCTACAGTCTTTGGATTGACGTTTTATCCTTTTTCCAAAGGGATGACGCTGGCCGTATTATATAGTGCAGGCAATTATTATTATCGGCATCGTCGTGCCCATCTGGAGCCAGAATGGGCCAAAAAAAAGCTGCCTTGGCATTATGATCATCACATGAATAGTAATCAGGATGCCAACTGGTGTGTGACCAAACCCTGGTTCGACTATCTGCTGGGTACCCGGGTGATTTCCTCCGCAGATTTACAGGAGCAGAACCCTTTAGGTATGGTATTGCCTGCACCGATCTCGAAAAAACTGAACTATTGGGCAGACCGTTATTTTCCAGCCAAGTGGGCAGAAACTCCGGCTAAAATTGCTAAAAACCCTGCGACCAATCACTTAAATAGGCCATTAAATCGCTAAAACCCGGTTCTTGTCGTGATTTGTCAATAAAATGCAGATGTATTGTCAATATTGTCCTTTTGATTTGGCCTATATTCACGGTTGTTGGTGAGTGAAGCCACATACTTATATGTTTTAGGTGTAATGAATTATTTTGAATACCAAGCGCTGTGGTCTAATCTTGGTTTTTACAGGGAGTCGCGAGACTCCTTTTTTTTATTTAATTTTTACTTTTGAATATCGGTCAAAATAGAGCGATCTTGTTCATCCTCATACTGGGGTGAATATTGAAAGAAAATAACGTCCTTTATATTTAAGCTGCTCAGCACTGGAAAGCTTCGCCTTGTCCGGCGGCTATTGATCAATAACAATCCCTAAACATCATTTTGAACATACAAGTCCTTTTCTATTAACTCTTTTTTGTCGTGTTTGCTGTTCTACTTTAATCCACAGAACGATGGATATACTTTTTCAAAGCAGTCATCATTAGAGCAAACCCGGATGTACCACAGATGATGAGAATATTTTCCAAATGATTTATTGCCTAGGCTTATCCTGTAGAAATAAAAAAGAGCATCGTTGTGATGCTCTTTTTTTAAATAGGAATTCGTTTTTGAATTAAAGGCGCATTTCAATGCCTTGCGCTGCCATATAGGCTTTGGCTTCAGGAATGGTATGTTGACCAAAATGGAAAATTGACGCTGCCAGTACCGCATCAGCACCGCCATGAATAATCCCGTCTGCCAGATGTTGTAAATTTCCTACACCGCCAGAGGCAATAGTCGGTACAGTGACGCGGTCATTGATGGCACGCATCAGGGCGATGTCATAACCGGCTTTGGTGCCGTCAGCATCCATTGAGGTAATCAGGAGTTCACCTGCGCCGTAATTGGCCATTTGTTCTGCCCATTCCAAGGCATCAATGCCGGTCGGTTTGCGGCCGCCGTGGGTGAAAATTTCCCATTTATCTTCGCCGGTTTTTTTGGCATCAATGGCGACCACGATACATTGTGCGCCAAAACGTTGTGATGCTTCCTGGACAAATTCCGGATTAAATACTGCTGCCGAGTTGATGCTGACTTTATCTGCACCAGCATTGAGCAGCAAACGGATATCTTCGACTTTACGCACACCGCCACCGACCGTCAGGGGGACGAAAACCGATTCAGCCATACGTTCTACAGTACGGTAAGTGGTGTCGCGTCCATGATGTGTAGCGGTAATATCAAGGAAAGTAATTTCATCGGCACCTTGTTCGTTATAACGACGTGCGACCTCAACTGGGTCACCTGCATCACGAATATCAAGGAATTGAACACCCTTGACCACACGACCATTATCAACGTCGAGGCAAGGAATAATACGTTTAGCTAGCATAAATTTTTCCAATTATTACAGCCGATTATGAAACTCACCCACGCAAGCGCTACACCTTGGCAGATGGAAACGGTATTCTAGCAAAATTATGTAAGTTTTTTCGCAGGTTTTCTATGTCGGTTTATACCACTTTGACTTTAAAGGAAGTTCAGGATTTTGCAGCGCCCTACGGTTTAAAGGCGGTTGATCTGATTCCGATTCAAGGCGGTATTCAAAATACCAACTATTTTTTGGTCTGCGAAGACGCACACTATGTGCTGACCGTGTTTGAGGATATGGATGAACAGGCGGCAGGGGAACTTGTGCCTGTATTACAACATTTGGGCAAAGCAGGCTTGGCCGTTCCGGTGCCTTTATCGCATTCAGGCAAGGCTATTCATAGTATTAAAGATAAACCGGCACAGATTGCACCGCGCCTGTTGGGTGAGCATCCCATGCCATCGACCGTGGCACAAGTTGAAGCAATTGCAGTGGCGCAGGCAAAAATGCATGTGGCATTGCAGGACTTCAAATTAGAACGTAATTTCGTGCGTGATCATGCGTATTGGCTGGCCGTGTCCCAAGAAATCAAACCAAGTTTAAGTCCGGCCGATAAAGTGTTGCTCGGCAAGCTTTTAGGCCTGTATGACGCTTTAACAGCAGTCTATCCAGATCGTCCACGTGGCTTTATTCATTCCGATCTGTTCCGGGACAATACCTTATTTGAGGGTGATCAACTCAACGGTATTCTGGATTTTTATGAACTAAACAAAGATGAATTTTTATTTGATATCGCGATTACTTTAAATGACTTTTGCACCAACTATCCGGATGTCACTTTAAACGAAGAAAAAGCCATTGCCTTTTTAAATGCCTATGAAAGCGTCCGCCCCTTAACAGCAGATGAAAAATCATGTTTAGAGTTGTACTTGGCCATGGCCGCAGGACGTTTCTGGATGATGCGTTTACAGGTGGCACAGCGTAACGCGGCACTGGGTCGTACTGGCGAAGATATTTTGCAAAAAAATCCAGTCGAGATGCGTAATATGTTGATTGAGCGATTAAAATTCGTTACAGCTTAAATATTTAAAATTTATAAAGACAAAAGGACAGGGGATATGCGCGATCAGGGACGTTTAGTAGAGTGGTTTGATGACAAGGGTTATGGCTTTATTCAGCCCAATGATTCGGCCAAAGATCGCGTATTTCTGCATATCAAGGACTTTGCCAAGCAAGGTCCGCGTCCGATCGTCGGCTGTGCCTTAGATTACACGGTCATTTTAGATGAGCGCGGACGATACAAAGCACAGCAGGTCATGTATCTGAAAGCATCGCAAACCAAAATGTCTCAGGTTAAATTCAAACCCTCCAAGCAACAGCAGTCACAGAAATTACAACCGATGCAGATTGCCTGTGTGGTTTATATTCTGTTGCTGACCGCATTGACTTTGGGCGGTCTGCTCAGCGGACTGGTCTTGTTGCTGATCAGTTTGATGAATGCATTGAGTTACTGGTTGTATGCGCAGGACAAGGAAGCGGCGCAATCGGGTAAGCAACGTATTCCGGAAAATACCCTGCATCTGGTGGCTTTTTTAGGTGGTTGGCCAGCAGCCTGGTTAGCCCAGCAAAAACTGCGACATAAAACACAAAAACAACCGTTCCGGCAGATATATTTTTGTACTATAGCCTTTAACATCATTTTGATTATATGGCTAATTTCCCCATTTAACAGTTTAAATATTTAGGGGAAAGATCAGGAGGGGACGTGAACTATTCCATTGATAAAGACCCAAATCGCACACTGACTTTTGCACTGTACATTTTATATATTGTGGCTATTTTTAGTGCTGGCCTCTTGGCTGTCGTGGCGTTGATCATTAACTATGTCAAACGTCGCGATGTACGTGGTTCAATTTTTGAAAGCCACTTCACCTGGCAGATCCGCAGTTTCTGGTGGTATCTGGTCTGGAATATCATTGCCTTTATTCCATTTTTGTTTCTGTTCTTTACTGGCGAAGATCCGAACCTGTTTGCAGGCGTGGCATTTGGTGCATCCGCTTTCTGTTTGTTGGTGGTCTTTCTGGCCTGGATCTGGATTGTGTATCGGGCGATTCGTGGCATCATGCGCTTGAATGACAATCGACCGATGTATAAATCCTAAATTTTATTGTAGAAAAAGCAGCCAAAGTGCTGCTTTTTTAGGCCTTATGCATATAGAACGGATTCCATCTGTCTGCATAGGCTGAAAAAATTACCAACTCGCACCACTTTTATTCAAGCTTGCTCCATTTTAGGGAGCAATTCTTATCATCATTGAACATAATGACGAACATTGCTAAATATTTTTAATTTTATAAATTTACATTTTTAATATTTAGACTTTACTTTTTTGTTTTATAAATTTACTTTTTTAATAAATATAGTTTACGTTTTTAATAAAATAAACTTACATTAATGTACATTTATTTTTTTAAATTTAACGGGTCGAATTATTTTATTGTCGGGCTCATTTTTAATTTAAGAATAAAAGCGACCACGACGGCGACGCATGCCTAAAACATGAATAGCACGCACCAGAACCGCATAAGAAACTGCATAACCAAAGCGCTGTTCAAATATTGGAACCAAATCACTAATATTTTGAAATTTTAAAGATCTTACAAACACTTGAAATTCATTCCAATCTTTAATATGGCCCGGTGCGCCGCGATTTTTTACAGGTTTCTGGACCAAGTCGCCAGTTTCTTCTTCAAGGCGGATCCATGCATCCAGAGTCACCCGAGAGATGCCAAATTCTTTACAGACAGCCACCTTGTAATCGGTCTTTTTATACATCTGAATGGCTGCAATTCGAGTTTCTAAATTGTACTTTGGCATTTTCTATCCTCACTCAATTTATTTATATTTTTATTATATGGCATAGTCATTGCAATTGAACAAATAACGAAAATAAATAATGTTCAGGTGACATCAATGGAAAAAGCACAAGTTGCTTTCAAAAAAATGTCTTTGTGGCAGGTCGTGATCATTGGTGTGGCATATATGACCCCGATGGTTGTTTTTGATACCTTTGGGATTGTTTCCGGCATCACTGAGGGACGTGTTCCACTCGCGTATATCCTTGCCTTAGGTGCCATGCTGTTAACGGCATTCAGCTATGCGCGATTTAGTCGCCAGACAGAAAAACCGGGCTCGGCTTATACTTATACGGCGGAATCTTGCGGGCCGAAAGCCGGTTTCTTTGTTGGCTGGTGTGCCTTAATGGATTATATATTGCTGCCGCTCGTGAATGCTTTACTGGCCGGGATCTATTTGGAAGCCCTGATTCCAGGCGTGCCATATTGGGTGTGGGTCTGTATCTTTACCGGTTTGGTGACCCTGATTAACTGTTTCCGCATTAATATCTTGGCGAACTTAAGCCTGATTTTTGTGGTGGCTCCCTTGATTTTAATGCTGCTGTTTATCTATCTGGTGATCAAGGGTATTGGTACGGAGCAAGGTTATCATCACGTCCTGACCATGACGCCATTATTGAACGGCGATAGCAGTATATTGCCGTTAATTGCCGGGGCATCAATTTTATGTTTCTCGTTTCTGGGCTTTGATGCCGTGACGACGATGTCACACGAAACTAGAGACCCGAAAAAAAATATTCCACGTGCTGTAATGCTGACCACGTTGACAGGCGGGGTGATTTTCTTCTCGGCATCGTGGTTTATCCAGTTGTATTTCCCCAGCAATGTCCGCTTTAACAACCCCGATGAAGCATTGCCTGAAATTGTGATGTATGTCGGTGGGGCACTGTTTCAGGCGGTGTTCCTCTGCGCGCAAATCATGAATACCTTTGCTTCAGGTTTGGCGACTCATGCCAGTGCCTCGCGTTTAATCCATATCATGGGACGTGACGGAATTTTCCATAAACGCACATTCGGTCAAGTGCATAACAAGTTGGGTACACCACTTTATGCCGTGCTGTTCATTGGCTTAACTTCACTCCTCGCCATCAGCCTTGATCTTGCGACAGTGGTGAGTATGGTGAGTTTCGGTGCCCTGATTGCCTTTACTGCAGTGAATTTCTCGGTATTTGTAAAATTTTTTGTTCAGGACAAACAGCGTCAAGGCTTAAAAAATGTCTTCCTTAACTTGGTTTTGCCCCTGCTTTCGGTGGGCGTGATGTTGGGTTTATGGATCAACCTGGAAATGTCAGCTTTGATCTGTGGCTGTATTTGGCTCGCAGTAGGCGTGCTGCTCTATATGTATAAGCGTCTGCGTAAACAGAATATTGTGATTAGTAGTGCTTACTAAGATCGAATCAATTGTATTGAAGTAATAGTGAGAAGATGAAATGAATAAACCAAAATTTATTGAAGATGTCGAGTTTAAAGCCAGTATTAATACACAGAGTGGCAAAGAGTGGAACTGGATTAATCCCAAACATGGCAATTTTGAACATCCTGCCAATTACTATGAAAGCTCACTCGAAACTGGGCATGCGTTTCCAGGTTTAAATGCCGATCTTGAATGTGATGTGGTGGTGATTGGTGGTGGGCTACTTGGAGCATCGACAGCACTCCATCTGTCTGAACATGGCATAGATACCATTTTGGTAGAAAAAAATCGCATTGGTGGCGCTGCTTCAGGACGTAATGGTGGACAGCTCACACCGGGGCTAGCGCGTTGGGAAGCGTCAGAAATGATTGAGCATTTCAGCTATGCAGATGCAAAAAAACTCTGGCACTTTAGCTCTACTGAAGCGATGTCTTTAATCGATGACATTGCAGAAAAATACCAACTTGAGCTACAGCGTAAACGTGGACATATTACCGCAGCAGTGCATGAAGGGCACTTGGTTGGTTTAACTCAAGGGGCAGATGCACGTAAATTTTTAGGTGAAGACCACACCAAAATTGTCGGTGAGCATGAGCTGAAACAGCATATTGCTTCAGAGAATTATTGTGGTGGTCTAATTGACTCGCTGGGGGGACATATCCATCCACTCGCACTGAACCGTGGACTGGTTTATGGCTTCTGCCAAAACGGTGGACAGGTGTTTGAGCAAACTGAAGTGGTGTCAGTAGAAGAGCGTGAAGATGGGATTTATGTCACGACCATAAGTGGCGTAATAAAAGCGCGTAAGAGTGTGGTCATGGGCGTACATCATGCTTCGTTTAAACTGCTGCAAAAGAACAATCGAACCACAATTCCATTTTATACTTATGTATGTACCACAGCCCCTTTAGAAGTAAATTTAAAAGAGCTATTGCCAACCGATGCGCCTGTCTACGACACCCAGTTCCAGATTGATTATTACCGGGGTGTGTCTCAAAACCGAATTTTATTTGGTGGTGAAGGGACAGGTTCGTGTTGGAGTCCTGAAAAAACCCATCAGTATTTGTTAGGTCGAATTCAGCATGTATTCCCACAATTAAAACAGGTTGAGCTGGATTTTGTCTGGAGTGGAACCACGGATCTGACCATGAATGGTGCAGCCGACAGCCGTAAATTTGGCAATAAATTCCCGATTTATGCCGTGCAAGGCTGGAGTGGGCATGGTGTGGCGCAAACGGTGCGTATCGGTAAAGCGATTGCAGATGATTTCTGTGGCAAGGCAGATGATTTCAATATGCTGACCACTATTCAGCATCAGGATATGTTGTTTGGTCGCACACTTGCCCCTGTGGTGATTCCAATTGCCAAAACTGCCTATGGACTGGGAGTACTGGTGAATCCGGGCAAGATGGTGTCTTTCTAAAATTAAATACAAATATAAAAAATTCTCCTTTCTTAAAAGGGGAATTTAGGGGGATTAAAAATAGGAAATTAAGTGATTTATTCTTTTATTTTCCGCTTTAAAAACTTCGGTTTCCATTCACTGGCAATTACGCCCAGTACCACCATTAATCCGCCCAACAGTGCCAGTGCAGGTAGGCGTTCTCCTGCAAGTCGGTCAAAAAGTGCTGCCCATACCGGTTCACCGGCATAGATAATCGCTGCCTGTGATGCATCTACCCTACGTTGTGCCCAGTTCATGACCAGTTGAATCATCGCACTGGCAATGCCTAAACCGACTAAAATGCCTGCCAGATGCCAGTGAAATTCAGGTAGCTGAGATTCACCTAAAACAGGTGCAATCATAAAGCAGAACAAGGACGCAAAAATCAGTTGCAGCACTGTGACCCGGCGTACATTCACCTGCTCAGCAAAATAACTGATCAAAATAATCTCCAGGGCAATGGCAATGGAGCCAAGTAAAGTCAAAGTTTGTCCAAAACTGAGCTGAATTGCTGCAAAGCCATTACCAGTCAAAAACACTAACCCGATAAAGGCAAACAATGCCCCGATCCAGGTCATCACCTGTGGTTTTTGACCAAACAGCAGCCAGAGCAGGATTGGTACCAGTGGAACATACAAGGCGGTTAAAAAAGCAGACTCGCTGCTGCTAATCGTTTGCAATCCCACGGTTTGGGTGCCGTAACCGATGGCGATCATGAGCCCAATCACCGCGCCGGCAATAATCTCCTTGAGGGTCATACCTTTTAAAGATTTTAATGAGATCAGGGTCACGGCAATGGCGGCTGCAGCAAAACGCAGCCCAACAAACATAATCGGACTGCTAAAATTCAGCCCGTATTGTACAGTAATAAAACTGCCGCCCCAGATCAGGGTAATCAGAATTAAAGCAAGCTGCGGAAGTTTGGCTGCCAGAGCGGGAGAGCGAAAGCTGGAAATGAGGGTCGGCATGTCAGGAGATCGGAAAATAACAAATAAAAAAAGAGGTCCGAAGACCTCTTGTGCAGCAGGCTTAATTATAGCGCTTGTTGTTCATCTAACAATAACTGCGCTTCACGCAGGCTTAATGTACCTTCGTAAATGGCACGACCAGTAATAGCACCTAGAATGCCCGGCTGATCTTTCAGGTTACGGACGTCATCCATATTGGTTACGCCGCCTGAAGCAATCACAGGTAAACCTGAATATTGTGCCAGATTTACGGTTTGCTCAATATTCACACCCTGCATCATGCCATCACGGGCAATGTCAGTATAGACAATGCTGGATACGCCCGCATCGGCAAAACGCTTGGCCAGATCTGTCGCTTTGACATCCGTCACATTGGCCCAGCCATCGGTTGCCACCATGCCATTCATGGCATCAATGCCGACAATGATATGACCCGCGAATTTTTTGCATGCTTCTTCCACAAATTCAGGATCCTGAACTGCTTTGGTACCAATAATCACAAAAGATACGCCTGCTTGCAGATAATGCTCGATGGTTTCCATCGAACGGATACCGCCACCAATCTGGATCGGTAAATCTGGCTGCGCTCTGGCAATGGCTTCAACCACTGGCTTATGGATAGGCGTACCTGCGAAAGCACCGTTTAAATCCACTAAATGCAAGCGGCGAGCGCCTTCATTTACCCAATGCTGTGCTGTTGCGACCGGATCGTCAGAAAATACGGTATCGTCTTCCATACGACCTTGTTTTAAACGGACACATTTGCCATCTTTCAGGTCAATTGCAGGGATGATCAGCATGCTTTCGCTCCTTGCTTAATCTTTAGAATGAATTTGAGTGAGTTCATCTTAGCAAATAAAGTCGAAATTTCTAACTCTTAAACAGTATCAATAAAGAAAACCTGTCCGAAGACAGGTAGCAGTCAGGTAATTTATTTTTATCCTTTTAATGATTCAGCGACTGCGCATACGATCTGCTGTATTTTCACTGTCACACTGATTAGACATAGCTATAAGTTTGAGACAGATGGTCTAGTGAATTGACTTGGCCCAGCTGCGCTCCCAACTCATAAAGTCCCTGATTGACTGTACTGACAGTTTCACCCACTAAACCGACCACCGCACCTGCAACTGGCAGGCTGGTCGCGACGTCCGTGACCGGAACCAGGTCATTGAGCAGGGCATCCAGTGTGCCCGATACATCCTGAATTACGCCGCCGACACTGGCGACCGGATTTTCTAGGGTATTGTTAATCAGCTCGAGTGGAGTGATTGCTGCCACATATTGTCCGGTTTCATCAACCAGACCACTTAGATTGCTGCCAGTCTGCCCAACCGCGGTCACCACATCACCCAGGATCGGTAAGTTAGCCAATGGAGCAGTCAATGGAGCCGTAGCGGCAAGCACACTGTCCAGAATGTCAGATACACCCCCTAGACCCTGACCCAGCAGATCAGTCGTACCATTCAAGGCAGTATTAACACCGCCTGCTAAGTCTCCTGCAATCCACTGGTCCGAGATGGCATGTACACCTGCGCTGACGCCACTGACCAGACCAGTGCTGACATTCAGGATGGTCGATAGCAGATCTCCGACAACGGGCAGTGCACCGAGCTGAGCGCTAAGAGGCGTAGTCAGATCCGATACAGTTGATACCACTTCATCTACCACGGTGATCACCGTTTTAGTCAGCACACCCAGTGCTGTCGTAATCCCTTGCAGTGCCAGACTCAGCACGCCACTGATTTTTTCATTCAATAAACTGAACATGTGTATTAACCCTCTAGAACATGCACATCCTGATCGGATGATGAATAAGATGGCTCATGTTTTAGCAAATTTTTTAATAAAAAACAGAACGGAGAAACTGCAAATAGATCATGAAAAATAAAGAAATTATAAAAAGTTGAATATATTCAAATTGCTAAGTTTGAAAATGGTTATTGTTTTAAAATGTAAATAAAATCAGTAAATTAATTTGAATTTTATGGTGCTTTTTGAGATTTTATGCCTCAAGATTGGGCATGATTCTATCTGAAGTTAAGTTTCAAGTTAAAGAGACGCTGAAAGTTGCTAAATTCACTTGGGATGGGCATTTAAGCAGTCTTAATATTGCCAACTTTTGGGGCAGAATCTGATTTACACAAAGTTACATTGTTGCGGTGTGCTGAAGACATTAAAGCCTTGACGAAGGGCGTAGACGTAATTTCAGTGATGTATTCGGAATTTCTTTAGGGAGTAGATTTCGGCGCAGCAATTCTTCAAATACCAACACTGGCGCATAGGCATCTGCAGCTGCATAGTCAATCTGGGCTGCACTTAAGTTTTTACTGGCCCAATTGGAAGTGCTAATCCGTTTCGATTTAGGGAAATTTAGTCCAAATAACAGGGCGATGGCATTTTTCAGTCCGACCGGATTTTTTAGACCAAAATGACCGAAGCATTTCGACAGCTCAATCACGCTATTCAGTTCTATGCCTCGTTTACGAAACAGATGCGCATCATTTTTCAGGCCAAAACCAACCTTGATCTGATCACGATTGGCAAAAATTGGTGCAAGAAAAGCCCAGATGGCCGGGTTCATTTGAAATAAATAGGCTTTGTCTAGAGTGGCCAGCTGAATTAGATGTGGCCCGGTAGAGATTTCATCGACTTTAAAGGTCGGTTTGGATTCAGAATCAAAGCCAAATAGTGCACAGCTTTTCAGCTCCTGTTCAACAGCCAGACATTGTTCTAGACTATGAATAAGTTGAATCTGCTGCATGGGAAGATTTTGAAATACAGGAAAGGCCTGAATCTGTTCTTTGCTCGGCAGTATTGTCGGCTGGAGCGCTTCCATAATTATCAATAGTTCACTGGGCTTGGGCACTCAGCTTAATTACTTTTCTACGTTTAAGCAAAAATAAAGCCTAGATTGACCAGCGGAATGAGGATCAGGAGCGACAAGGTCATCAGCATGTTCCAGCCAGATAAGACAGGCGGTCAAAACATCCATTTGGGTTTAAGGCTGATTCACGAGTGTGAGAGTATTGATACATTATTTTATTCCCATATGCTTTAATTATTGTTTAAATATAAGGGCTTGACTAAGCAGAATAATAATTCTAGTGACTAAAAAATAGTCATGATTCTGGTGGTAGATTAATCTGAACGAATAAAAAAGCCCGCAATCTGCGAGCTTTTTAAGTGAAAGGAAAATCAGATTTTCCAGTCCACAAAGTTTTTCAGTAATTGCAAACCTGCGGTATGGCTCTTTTCCGGATGGAACTGGGTCGCGAACAGGTTTTCTTGATGAATCGCGGTACAGAACTCGATGCCATAGGTACAGCTGGCAGCCACCAGCTCTGAATCTTGTGGCTCGACATAGTAGCTATGTACAAAGTAGAACCGCGCATCCTGTTCAATATTGTTCCACATCGGATGGTCTGGATTGGCCTGATGTACCTGATTCCAGCCCATATGTGGCACTTTTAGACCGGCCATTTCCGGGAAATGCTTGACCGCACCTTTGAAAATACCCAGCGCATTTGTGCCACCATTCTCTTCAGAATGCTGCATCAAGGCCTGCATACCGACACAGATTGCCAGTACCGGTTTGTTAAACACGGCATTGCGTACCACTTCATCGATACCTGCTTCATGCATACCTTGCATACAGTCACGCATGGCGCCTACACCCGGAAAGACAATTTTGTCTGCTTGCGCAATCAGTTTGGGATCATTGGTCACATCAACCGTGGCACCGACATGTTCGAGTGCTTTTGCTGCAGAGTGCAAATTTCCCATGCCATAATCAAGAAGGGCAATACGGGTCATTACAGCGTTCCTTTGGTTGAAGCGACCGTGTTCGCAGCACGCGGATCCACTTCACAGGCCATACGCAGCGCACGCGCAAAAGCTTTAAATACGCTTTCGATCTGGTGATGGCTGTTTTTGCCTTTCAGGTTATCGATATGCACGGTCATCAATGAATGGTTCACAAAGCCCTGGAAGAATTCAGAGAATAAATCCACATCAAAACGGCCGATCATGGCACGGGTAAATGGAATATCCATAAACAGGCCTGGACGACCAGACAGATCCACCACAACACGGCTTAAAGATTCATCGAGTGGTGCATAAAAGTGACCGTAGCGTTTCAGGCCTTTTTTATCGCCCAGCGCTTGTGCAAAAGCCTGACCCAAGGTAATACCACAGTCTTCTACGGTATGATGGTCATCAATTTCCAGATCACCTTCACAATGAATATCAATATCAAACAAACCATGACGCTTGATTTGATCAATCATATGGTCTAAAAATGGAATACCCGTGTTTAAGGTGCCTTGACCAGTACCGTCGAGATTCAAACGAACTCGAATTTTGGTTTCGTTGGTATTTCTTACCACTTCACTGATACGATCTGTCATAGACACGTTCCTCAAATACGTCAAAATGATTGATGTAGAAAATATTTTCGCCGTGACGACGTCACCGCATATTAGATTGCTCAGGAGGGTTTATCAATGCCTATTACCGTACATGCTTATACTTCTTTAGAAAATGATGAAGTGCGCAGCCAGCTTGAGCGACTGTATGACACTAGCCCTGAATTTAGTGATGGGGCAGATGCCATGGAACAACTAGAGCAAAACCTTACACAGTATACCTCAGTTTATAGTGCAGAATTTAATACCAAGATTATCGGGGCAATCTGGTGCACCGGACAGGGAGAAAGCCGGATTCTGGAAAATATCGTGGTGCATCCGGCCAACCGCGGGCGTGGCGTTGCAGAAAGGCTGGTCAGTGAAGTCTGCCGCATGGAAGAAGAAAAAGGGGTGAAGAATTTTGTGCCGGGGTGTGGTGCCATCCATCGTTGTCTGGCCAATCTGGAAAAAATCTAAAAATAGATCAAGCAGTCGCAGCCTTCGGGCTGCTTTTTTTGTAACTAAGACCGCAGATTTGTTTTATTAGTGAAGTCTTTGGTAAAAACTGTTTAATTTATGACTCAAATTGATGCGATTTGATGGAAAAGTAAACATTTGATGAAAATTATTCTCTGCGCTCTTGACGATTTAAAGCTGAAACTGTTTAATACGCGACATCGGCGTGATAGCTCAGTAGGTAGAGCAACGGATTGAAAATCCGTGTGTCCCCAGTTCGATCCTGGGTCTCGCCACCATATTTTAAAACATTTTAAAGTTTTCAATCCCTGATCCCATCAGGGATTTTTTTTAGACCAAAATTCAGTCATTCAATTATTTTTTTTATAATTTTGATTGACTAATGCAGCCAGATACGGCTTAATACACCGCATCGGCGTGATAGCTCAGTAGGTAGAGCAACGGATTGAAAATCCGTGTGTCCCCAGTTCGATCCTGGGTCTCGCCACCATATTCGAAAAAACCTCAAACATTGTTTGAGGTTTTTTTTCGCCTGTCATTTTGTCTTTCAGCTGAAAACAGTGGTTTTGCCTCACTATTCGGCTTTCAGACGATGAGTCCATGCTTTGCTGACTTTCAGGATAATTCACATGAGTTGCCATTCATCTGAGCAAGCATGAGTTATCCAATTAATCAATGTAATCTAGTAGATAAGAATATTGAAAATAGACTGGATCATCGTCAGTTGCAGTATTTGGGCCATCAATAATAGGGGAAAGGCAAACCAATGAATATCATGAAAATGTCTATATTCGGACTCATGCTCGGTGTTTACAGCATCGGAGCACAAGCCGAGGACAAGCAAGCGGTCGTGACGCTACCGACCCTGACCGTGATGGCCGAACCTGAAATGAGTAATGAAACCGGCTATGTGCCTTTTGTACAGGAAGAAAAGAATCTGCGCGCCTTACAGCATCAGGTGATTCGTGGTACCCGGGATGCAGAGAATTTCATGGTCAATCCTGATGTGGTGGCAAACCTCGAGATCCAGCCCATAGAAGCCCCTGATCTAGATTCACTGTCACCGGCACTACAGCAGTATGTGCTGACCATTGCCAAGGGACTGCAATCCAGTGATCCAACCCAAGGGTTATATACCATTCTGGAAAATTTTGGCATTGATCGAAGTAACAGCCTACAGCCAGATCGCAATATGAAGATCCAGATCAATCTGGACAAGGTGAATATCGACCTGCTTGAAAATCACCTTAATGTACCTGCTGTCATACAATTACCGAAACAGCCCTGAAATACTGTCCAATGCTACCTATCCATCCCCGCCAGTCGGGGATTTTTTATTGCTAAAATTTACGGTAAAAGGAGCATGAATTTCTAATCGCCCGCTTAAAACCAGCATCGAAAGATACGCCAGTAATCATGCTGAAATGACCGTGTATCAATACTCACAGTAATACTGATCATGTTTACACAAGTTTAAGGAACAATAGGGTCTCTCCCCCTGAAATGATGATGCGGAGGTTTTCCTTATGCGTCCCCTTAGCACAACTTTCCTGATGTTACTGAGCCTGTTTACTGCACTGCGCATGGTCGATGCACATGCCGCACCAGATTCAGTCACTTTACCGACACTGACCGTGATGGCAGATCGTGAATTGCGTGAAGAAACAGAGTTCATGCTTCCCCTGCAACAACAATCCAGCCAGAAAAAGGCGTTAAAGATGCGGATGATGAAGATTGAACGCGAATTGCAGGACTACACGGTCAATACTGATTTCGCGGGTGATCTCGACATTCTACCTAGCAGCAATCCGGCACGACTGGATAGCCTGCCACCGGGGCTGCAACAGTATGTGCAGGCGATTGCGGATGGTTTGCGCTCTGCTGACCCACGTGATGGTATTTATCTGATGCTGGTGCCATTTGGCATTAACCGTAATGCAACTTCAGTTCAGACTGCCCGAGAACAGTTCAACCTGAATAATATTGACCGGGCGCTGCTGAATGAATGGTGTTCGGCAAACGCTTGCTAGATAAAGTCAAACGATACAGCGTGAGTTTAAAACAGGATTTCGATCTGATTTCCTTTTGGAACAGTCCGTGCCTTTGCAGAGGTTTTGTATAGAAGAATTGATTTATGCTTAAAAAATAAGCATATTGATAAAAAGGAAATCTATACATAACTTGCAGCAGGGGAGCATGTGCATGCCGCGTGTTTTTATGATTTTAGCCGCTGTGACACTGGCAATTTTTATCGGACTGTTTTATCAAAACTCTGCCCAGAAAAAACATCAGGCTGATTTGCTCGAATATGAAACTGTGCTTGAAGAAAAGACCGAGAGCATTGCGCAGCAAGCGCAGGACTGGTCTAAGCCGATTGAGCTTGAGCTTGAAGATGACCGGTTGGATGGAGACTATGCCATCATGGCTGAATTCATGCTGGGTCAATTGCGTGACAGTGCCGAGGAGCGGAATCAGTACCTGCGTGATTTAAAAGCGGCCAACTGGCAGAATTTTCTGGATATCGACCGCCTGGCCAAGGATCAGGCACAAGACTATAAAGAAACTGAAGCCATGCTCAAGCAGGTTCATCATATCGTCAACAGCTATGAGCAGAAAATTCAGCAGCGAGATGCCGAACTGATCAATAAGGCACAGCAACTGGATATTAAAAACCGTTATCGCCAGCAACTGAGCCAGACCCTGAAAGATAGTCAACAAAATAGTAATGCGCATGTCATTTTTGAAATTGAAAAACAGACTTTGGCCAAGGCCGATGCCTTGTTTGCCGTATTGAAAAAGCATAAATGGCAAAAGAAAAATAAAACCTTCATGTTCTATGAAGATCAAGCAGTGCAAGAATTTAATGCACTGTATAAAGAAATATTAAATCTGAATAAGCAGATGGAACACATTGCGAGTGCCAACCAGAAAGCGGTGGAAAACAAGTTATAACTTGGCAGAGATAACCGGATTGCCATAGGACTGTCATCTGCTGTTCAAACTCGCTTGCTAAGTTGGAGGGGTCGCACAGATCACGACATAACATTCAGGCAGGTGAGTCATGCAAACAATTCAGGTTTTTGCTGATATTCAGCAGATGTACGGTGAGTTTGTCGCAAATAAAACATGTCCAAAATTACAAAGTCTGAATAATGAGGGCAGGAGCCGATTTTTCTTGAATCAATATTTCAAGCTGATAGAAGACTGGCACTATACCGAACAGATTGTCATCCAGTTTAATCAGCAGTATTTCAGTCTGGATCTGGGAGGCGCGCCGGATTTTATGGATCAGGAAAATTATATGCGCTGGCTACAATCAGAACTACTGCATTAATCCAGTCACCCTATTCATTCTCTGGCTAAACTCAAGCTGTCGATCGAGGCAGCTTTTTTATTTTCCAGATTTGGTCTGCATCTTGCTGCTGTATTGGCACAGCGTAAATAAGCGCTGATTCCAATTCCGGCCTGAACCAGCTATGCTGAAATGAATAAAACCGTCGCTATAAGCATGACAGGCGGCGCATGCATGAGATGGAGGGCGATATTGATGCAAGAACTGATTTGTTATAAGCAACTTCCGGTCTGGACAGAAAAGAGTATTCCTCAGGGCTTCAAGAATCAGCACAATACCAAAGCAGGGACTTGGGCCAAACTGACGTTACTTAAAGGTGAGTTGCATTTTGCCATGCTGGAAGCATCCGGTGCGGTGCAATCTGAACATGTGTTTACACCAGCGCAGCAACCGCCATTTATTGAACCTGAGGCTTGGCACAAGATTGTTTCTGCCAGCGAGGATATCGAATGCCAGCTGCGTTTTTATTGCCGGCCTGAAGATTACTTCATCAAAAAATATCAGTTGAATCCTACCCATTCTGAAGTACTGGCTGCCATGCCCTATTTAAAGGGTGGCCGTGCGCTGGATGTCGGTTGCGGTACAGGACGTAATGCGCTGTATTTAAGTCAGAATGGTTTTAATGTCGATGCCTGGGATGTCAATGAAAACAGTTTGCAGACCTTAAGACAGATTGTGCAGACGGAGCACATTGATCACGTGCAGATCCAGCGCCGTGATCTCAACACAGATACCAGCATTACAGGCCAGTATGACTTCATTTGCTGCACCGTGGTGATGATGTTCCTCGAGGCGAAAACCATTGCACCCTTGATTGCGCAGATGCAGCAGGCCACCGTGCCGGGTGGTTATAACCTGATTGTCTGTGCGATGGATACGCCAGAGATTCCGGTACAGCCCGATTTTCCATTTAGCTTTAAGCCGGGCGAGTTACGGGCTTATTATGAGGACTGGAAGATTGTGAAATACAATGAAGATATTGGTGAGCTGCATCGGGTGGATGCGCAGGGCCAACGGATTAAACAGCATTTTGCGACCATGCTGGCGCAAAAGGTCGAATAAGTGCTTTAAGCTGCTGTTAAACTCTTGAATTAAAATGAGAGTGTTCAAAACAAAAAAAGATGTCGTAATGACATCTTTTTTATGCTCAAAAAATCTTAAGCAGCTTTTTTGAACCAAGAGAACCAGCCTTTTTTCTCAGCTTTTACGTCTGCTTGAGCAGCTTCGGCTTTCTCAGTAGTCGCTTCTTTTACTTCAGCAGCAGTTTCAACAGTTGCTTCTTTTGCTTCTGCTACTTCTGTTTTTGCAGCTTCAACTTTTTGTTCTGCGGTTGCTTGTGCAGTTTCTACTTGAGCAGTTGTTTCAGCTTTCACTGTTTCAACTTTCGCTTCAGTTACTTGTTTTGCATCTGTAGCAGTGGCTTGAGCAGCTTCAACTTTTGCTTGCACAGGCGCAACCGCTTCTGTAGCAACAGTTTGAACTGTAGTGGTTGTAGCAGCAGGTGCTACTTGAGCTTCAGTTGCCATTGCAGATGCAGAAGTTGCTACGATTGCAGTCGCAAGCATTGTTTTAAGCATGTTCATATAAACCCCTTAAGGAAGTAGGAAAAAAGAGGCTTGATCATACACAGATAAAATTTAAGCGATTCATAATTAAGATTTTAATGGTGGAAAAATAAACCAATTTTACAAAGGGATAACATTCTAGTTTAAATAAAAAAGCTCCGAAGAGCTTTAACTAATGACATAAAGCTTTGGTCGAGATTTAGATTCTTCATATTTAATTAAAGAATCAAATGTTAGTTCATTAAAGTCTTTTTCAGATATACGAATTTCATCGAGCATTTTCTGCTTACTAAATTTTGGATCTGAAGCTAATGTTAAAATTAATTTAGGAAGCATTACGCTTTCATCACGGTGAGTTTCGTTAGGCTCATTAATGTGATAACCTAAGGTATTAATTTTCATAGAGTTACTTCGATAAAACCAATCTGTTATACGTTGCAATTTATGCGATTTATAATTTATAGCCTTTAAACATGTTCGCCATACTTTCTTATAGTCGATCATATTTTCAATCGTTAAATAAGAAGGAACTGTACTTAAAAAACCTTCAGTAGGCATTAAAAATTCTGAAGCAAACTTATCTGCTTCAGTTTCTAAAATGCGATTGTCTACTTCATTGCGGACATATTTATTATGTGTGTGCATAACGGTGTGGCCTAATTCATGCGCACAATCGAATCTTACCCGTTCGGCAGATTTTGTATCATTCAAAAAAATAAACGGTGAGCCTGATTCATCATCAAAAAAAGAAAGGGCATCAATTTCTTTTTTTTGTATAAAAAAACCCCGCACTAAGCGGGGTTTATTTTTATCTGAGTATTTAAGAATTAAACACGTTCGATAATTGTCGCAATACCTTGACCCAAACCAATACACATGGTCGCAAGACCAATTTGCGTATCTTGCTGTTCCATCACGTTAAGCAAAGACGTGGTAATACGCGCACCAGAACAACCGAGTGGGTGACCCAACGCAATCGCACCACCGTTATGGTTTACGATGTCCTGTTTGTCATAAATGCCTAAGCCTTTAAGAACAGACAGACCTTGTGCAGCAAAGGCTTCGTTCAATTCAAAAGTCTGAATATCAGAAATGGCAAGGCCAGCACGTTTCAAGGCTTTTTGCGTTGCCGGAACCGGGCCATAACCCATGATCGCAGCATCACAACCTGCAACTGCCATAGAGCGGATCACGGCACGTGGCTTAAGACCTAAGGCTTGTGCACGCTCATAAGACATGAGCAACATTGCAGAAGCACCATCAGACAAGGCTGAAGAGGTTGCCGCAGTCACTGTACCGCCTTTCGGATCGAACACTGGACGTAAAGCACGGAATGATTCGATGTTGGCATCCGGACGGATCACTTCATCGATATCACATAGAACTTTATAACCATCAGCGTTGTGACCTTCAATGCCCACAATCTCGTTCTGGAACAGACCATTTTCAGTCGCAGCCCAGGCACGACGATGTGATTCCACACCAAAGGCATCCTGTTCCTCACGGCTAATGCCATTCATGCGACCCAGCATTTCCGCAGTCAAGCCCATCATGTTGGACGCTTTGGCATAATGCTTAGACGCTTCCGGGTTCAGGTCGATACCGTGCATCATGCCAACGTGACCCATGTGCTCGACACCACCAATGATGAAGATATCACCCTGATTGGTGGCAATTTGCGCAGCCGCAGTATGAATCGCCTGCATAGACGAACCACACAAACGGTTCACGGTTTGACCAGCCACAGTTTTCGGCAAGTCTGCCAGTAATGCGATATTACGGGCAATGTTCATCCCTTGTTCCAGAGTCTGGTTGACACAGCCCCAGATCACGTCTTCAACTTCATTCGGGTCGAATTCGTTACGTACCATCAGGGCACGGACAAGTTCAGCAGACAGGCTGTCCGCACGTACATTGCGGAACATACCGTTTTTGGTTTTACCCATTGCTGAACGTACGCCATCGACGATGACAACGTCACGTGGATTTAAAGTAGCCATTCACGTTGCTCCTTAACCGTAGAATTTTTTGTTGTTAGCAGCCATTTCACGCAACATTTCTGGCGCTTCATAAGCTTTACCAAGGTGCGCATACTTATTGCAAAGCGCAACATACTCAGCTACACCGGTTTGATCGATGTAACGGCATGGACCACCACGGAATGGAGGGAAACCGACACCCATGATCATTGCCATATCTGCTTCAGAAGCAGTCGCGACAATGTTGTCTTCCAGGCAACGAACCGTTTCGTTACAGAAAGCCAGCATCATACGGTCAATGATTTCCTGAGCGTCAAATTCACGTTTTTCCACAGTTGCAACAGAGGCCACAAGCTCATATGCAGTTGGATCAACCACTTTGGCTTTTTTGCCTTTACGGTCAAGTTCATACTTGTAGAAACCCACGTCGTTCTTTTGACCCAGACGTTTGTTCTCATACATGGTTTGAATCGAACCTTTGAAGTCCGGTTTCATACGATCCGGGAAGCCTTCAGCCATCACTTCTGCACCATGCACGCCAGTATCAATACCGACAACGTCCATCAGGTAAGCAGGGCCCATCGGCCAGCCGAATTTTTCCATCACTTTATCGATTTGCTGGAAATCAGCACCATCTTTAAGCAATAGGTCAAATGCACCGAAGTAAGGGAACAATACGCGGTTGACCAGGAAGCCCGGGCAGTCATTCACCACGATTGGTGTTTTACCCATTTTCTGAGCAAGTACCACAGTCGTTGCAATGGCTTCGTCAGAGGTCTTCGCGCCACGGATCACTTCAACCAAAGGCATCATATGTACCGGGTTAAAGAAGTGCATCCCCACGAAGTTCTCAGGACGTTGCAGGCTTTCAGCCAGACGCGTGATCGAAATCGTAGACGTATTTGAAGCAATGATGGTGTTCTCACGTACTGATTTTTCAGTATCAGCAAGTACAGCAGCTTTGATTTTAGGGTTTTCAGTTACCGCTTCAATCACGATATCCACTTCTTTAAACTCTTCCAGGCTTAAAGTCGGACGGATACGTGCAAGCGTTTCACCCATTTTCGCTGGTGTCATTTTTTTGCGTTCAACCTGTTTGGTCAACAGTTTGTTCGCTTCAGACATACCCAATGCAAGCTGTGGATTACCAATATCTTTCATGATGATTGGTGTGCCTTTGCTCGCCGCCTGATAAGCAATACCACCACCCATGATCCCAGCGCCAAGTACCGCCGCCTGGTTCACCGGATGCGCACCTTTTTCATAGCGCTTCGAGGTTTTTTTCACGATCTGGTCGTTCAGGAACAAACCGATCAATGCACCTGCTTGTGGCGTAACTGCAGCTTTGGCAAAGCCTTCAGCTTCAACTTTTAACGCGTCATCACGATGCAAGCTTGCACCGGCCTGTAATGAATCAAGCAGTAATTTTGGCGCCGGATATTGAGCCGGATTGGCCTTGGCCAGAACCATGCCTTTCGATGAATTAAACGCCATCATCTGTTCGATCGGGCTGAGTTTAACCGGATCCAGTTTTTCCTGACGCTTGGTTCTCCAGTCTAAACGGCCATGAATCGCCTGTTTGACCAGATCAAGTGCAGCATCTTTAAGTTTTTCAGCAGCAACCACCGCATCTACAGCACCGTCTTTTAGTGCAGCAGCAGGCTTTTTCGGGTTGGCCATGGCCATCCATTCTACAGCATTGTCGATACCGATCAGACGGCTTAAACGTACTGTACCACCGAAGCCCGGGAAGATACCCAGCTTGATTTCAGGCAGGCCTACTTGCGCTTGTTCTGACATGACACGGTAGTCACATACCAGGCACATTTCGAAACCGCCACCCAGTGCCATGCCGTTAATGGCCGCCACTTTAGGAATGTCGAGGTCTTCGAAGCTGTTAAAAATTTCATGTACTGGCATTGCCCAGTCAACAATCGCTTGTTCACCCTGAGCAAAGTTGTCGCCGAATTCAGTGATATCAGCACCTACAATAAATGTAGATTTACCTGAAGTAACGATTAAACCCTGAATGTCTGCTGCGGAAACTGCGTCAATCGCAGCCTTGAAATCTTCAATCGTTGCACGGTTGAATTTGTTAACGGACTCACCTTGTAAGTCAAAGCGGAATTCTGCAATCCCGTCCTCAAGCATTTGGACGGTAATGGCATTGCCAGCGTGGATCATGCCCTGATCTCCTTTATTTTGGAGGACTTCTAAGTTGATGTTGTGAAGCAAGTGCGCATGTCCCGCGCACTTTTTGACTTCGCTAATCTTACGATAACTATATCCAAAAAGAACATAACAAGTTGTATCAAGCCGTGACGCAATGGTCATCAATTTCTGCCGGCTTGATCCGACCGGTTATAATTTTTCCTTTCAGTTTCTTATAGCCCGATGAACCAAAGATTCTGTTTCAATTCATTATTTTTCATTGATCAGCCTGACTGATATGGAGCAGGGTGGACAATATTCAAGGGCAGGCTTTACCGCTATTTGGTCAATTCAGTCAATTATCGGCCTGTGGAACAAGGGAAATCAGGGCTGAATCTCGCTCAGTACAGGGCGTGCAGGCATGTATAGATATTTTCGGATCAGCCGCAATAAAACTGCAGTTGATTGTTTTAGTCGAGGGTTTTCTGAGGATTTCAGCCCCAGCATGCCTATGTTGATGCTAGGCCTGAAATAACAGTGCTTCTGTTGGATATGACCTCTGTCATCTGGCACAGAATTGTTTATGATGATTAGGCACATAGATATGGGGATCTCGATGCAGGTATTTCGTTCCAAAAAAGACTGGTGGCTGGTCGCTTTTCTGATCTGTATGAGTGGCCTGTTACTGCAACTGCTGCTGACCATGCAGGCCAAAGGCACCCTGCAGCAATATCCACTGCACACTGCCATCTACATTCTGACCATTATTATTCTGTGGTGGCCGCTGTGGAGTACGCGCTATGTGCTGGAAAATGGGGTGTTGAGCATTAAAAGCCTGTGGTTGAGCTGGCAGATTCCGTTGAGCGCCATCCAGTCCATTCAGCCGACGGATCATTCCATTATTGCACCGGCCTTGTCCTTAAAGCGTCTGCGGATTGACTATACGGAAGACGGCGTGCAGAAATTTGTATTGGTTTCACCTAAAGATCCGACCACTTTTAGACAAGCGATTCAAGCAAATAAACCGGATATTGAGTCTGCATGATTTAAGCTTTTGCTTGCTCAGGCAGAACCACAAATTGTCCATCGACACAGTCCAGATGCAGACTGAACTGCTCGGGCTGGCTTAAAAAATACAGCGCCAGAACCGGTTCCAGTTCGGTACGCAGCTTGCGGCCCAAATGCCGGGCGCCGTAACGAATATCATAGCCCTGATAGAAATAGGCTTTGGCTGCATCCGATAAATGTACCTGTCGGTTTTGATGTTGCAGGCGTTTATTGAGTTTTTCCAGTTCAATTTCGACCAGACGCGGCAGGGCATCATGCTGTACCGCCTGATAATGCAGGCTGCGGTCAATCCGGTTTAGAAATTCAGGATCGAATTTACGCTGCATGACTTTTTCAATAATGCGCTGGGTGGGTACATGTTTCAGGCACAGTGCCTGCATTTGCTGTGGCAGGTAGCTGAGTTTATCCAGATATTGCTGTGCCGCCTGTGCGCCGACATTGCTGGTCATAAAAATCATGCAGTTACGAAAATCAATAGTTTTGGTTCCGGCTGTCAGGGTCAATCGGCCAGTATCCAGCACATTCATCAAACCGCGAATCACCTCGTTACTGGCTTTTTCCAGCTCATCAAACAGCATGATGCCGGGACGGGTATGACTGCCGGCAATCGCCGTTTCATCAAACAGGCTGTGACCTTCTTTAGAACCGACATAACCTGGCGGCGCACCGGTGAGTGCCGCGGCATAATGTTCCTGTGCCAGGGTATTCATGTCAATCCGGCAGAAAGCATCCGGACGACCATAAATCGCTTCGGCAATCAGACGCACGGTTTCAGTTTTACCCACGCCGGTTGGGCCGAGCATCAAGGTGACCGAGAGTGGACGCTCCGGACTGGAGAAATCGGCCTTGACCACATGCAGCATTTTTTCAATTTCATTCAGTGCGGCATCCTGTCCAATCATCCGTTCACGCAGCAATTGCATCACGTGATTCGGCTCGAAATGAAAACGCGGTTTGCCAATCCGGCGATCACGCTCAGATGGGTGATGGGTGGAGCTGGATGGTTGAACAATATGGATGCCCGATTGCTGCATGGTCATGCGAATCATCTCAAAACTAGACCCTTCGAGCATAGCAAAGTTAAAGGTTGAAATTTAGAGCTTTTAGCAATCAGATCATGCGGAGAAAGCTATAGATTGCAAAGATGGCTGAGCTATAGTTTTAAATTGGGTGTCAAGTTGAGGGGAATTTTGTGTTTTCGCTTGAAAATAACCGAATAATCATCACATATATCTGCAGATTGCATGTAAAAAATAGGCTTTAGGTGAACGAAAACGCACGTCCTCATATCGAGAAAATTCTGGCCAATATGACCAGCCTGCCCGGGGTCTACCGGATGTATGGCAAAGACGGCGAACTGTTGTATGTGGGGAAAGCCAAAAATCTAAAAAACCGGGTCTCCAGCTATTTTGTCAAAACGCTGGATCATCCCAAAACCCAGGCCTTGGTGGCGCGGATTTATGATATTCAGACCTTGGTGGTGCGCTCTGAAACCGAAGCCTTGTTGCTGGAACAGAACCTGATCAAGCTGCATCATCCGCCGTATAACATTATGCTGCGCGATGATAAATCTTATGTCTATATCTTTGTTTCCGCAGATAAACCTTATCCACGACTGGCCAGTGGGCGCGGCAAGGGCAAGCATCAGGTCGGCAAGTTTTTTGGGCCTTATCCGAGTGCCTATACCGCCCGGGATACCTTGGTGGTGCTGCAAAAATTGTTTAATGTGCGTTCCTGTGAAAACAGCTTTTTTGCCAACCAAACCCGTCCTTGTCTGCAATACCAGATCAAGCGCTGTTCTGCGCCCTGTGTCGGATTTATCTCTCCGGAAGACTACAAAGCAGATGTGGATAACTCGATTCGCTTTTTGCAGGGCGATACCAAGGAGCTGAATCAGGAACTGATCGCAAAAATGGAAGCGGCAGCCGAAGCTCTGGAATTTGAAAAAGCCGTGTTCTATCGCGATCGGATGGCACTGTTAAGAGATGTGCAGTCACAGCAGGCGATTTATAAGCTCAAAGGCGAAGCCGATATCCTGTCGATTGCTTATCAGGCCGGGGTGACCTGTGTGCAGATCATGCATGTGCGCAACGGTAAAATGCTCGGCGGAAAAAGCTATTTCCCGGATATGCTCAGTGATGATCTGGGGCAGATGCTTGCCGATTTTATTGCCAATTTCTATTTTCAGGTGGCGGATGAAATTCCGGCCGAGCTGATTGTCAATGTCGAAGTGGCCGATCACAAGGAACTGGAAGCTGCCTTGTCGCAGCATTTTGACAAGAAAATCCAGATCAAGTCCAAGGTACGAGAAACCCGCGCGGAATGGCTGGAACTGGCACAAATGAATGTACAGCATGCGATTCAGGGCAAGCTGGCCAATCATTTTGAGCTGAATGACCGTTTCCATCAGCTGGAACAGGTGGTCGGCCGCCCGGTGGACCGGATCGAATGTTTTGATATTTCGCATACCATGGGTGAAGACACTATCGCGTCTTGTGTGGTATTTGATAGTGGTGGGGTACGTAAACGTGATTATCGTCAGTTTTCCATCCATGACATTCAGGCGGGCGATGACTATGCCGCCATGCGTCAGGCTTTGACCCGTCGTTATAAAAAAGCCATGCTGCCAGATTTACTCCTGATTGATGGCGGCAAGGGGCAACTGCATATGGCGATGGAAGTGATGCAGGAACTGGGGCTGGAGGCCTTTATGGTCGGTGTGTCCAAAGGCGAGGGGCGTAAACCCGGTCTGGAAACCCTGCACTTTACCGATGGTCGCAAGATTCAGTTGCCAGAAGATCATAAGGCACTCCATTTGATTCAGCAGGTGCGGGATGAAGCGCATCGCTTTGCGATTACCAAGCACCGCGCCAAACGCGATAAAAAACGCGGTTCATCGGTACTAGAAGTCATTCCGGGCCTTGGGCCAAAACGCCGTCGTGACCTGTTGACCCATTTTGGCGGGATTCAGGGGGTACTGAAAGCCTCAGAAAGAGATCTGCAACTGGTGCCGGGATTGGGTTCAGTCATGGCACGGATGATCTATAAAGTGCTGCATGAATAATTATCAAGCCCAATGCAAGGGCAAAAGAGCACATTGACGCACGGGTCATTGATCATTCACAGCAGAGCAAGCTTGACTCAATATACTGAGGATCAAGACTCACTGAGGGATCAACATGTCTTTGCAGGCGCTTTATGCACAAATTTCCGAACAGGAATGGGTGGAATTTCCATCAGGGTGGTTACAGGGGCGCACCCTGTATGGTGGTCTGGCTGCAGCAATGATGATGCAAAAAGCGGTTATTCAGATCAATGATCCGGCCAAACATCTGCTCAGTTGCAGCGTCACCTTTGTTGGGCCGATCCAACAGGCGAAAGTGCGACTGAGTGCTGAAATTTTGCGGGAAGGTAAGTCGGTCACCACCATCGAAGTACGTCTATGGCAAGACGAGGTAGTACAAAGTATTCTGATTGCCAGTTTTGGTATCTCGCGTGACTCGGAAATTCAGGTGCAGCAAGAAGAACAGGCACCTGACTATGCTGCACCAGAGCAGCTGTTGCAGATTCCTGCGGGTTATGGCCTGCCAGAATGTTATGACCATTTTGAAATCGCCTGGGCGGACGTCAATCTGCCTTGTAGTGCCAGCTCACGTCCGGACTTTGGCGGCTGGTGCCGTTTTCATCCTGAAAAGCATAGCAATCGTGAATTCCTGATCGCTGACCTGATGGCAATTTTCGACATCTGGCCACCTGGTGTACTACCGATGTTTAAAAGTATGACACCCGCGAGTAGTCTGACCTGGAGCGTGACCTATGTGCATCCGCTTCAGCATCAACTGCATGATTGGTTTAAATATAAAGTATTTACGGATCATGCTGCGGATGGTTATGCAACCGAGCATGCCTATCTCTGGGATGCAGAAAATCGCCTGATTGCGATGGCAAGACAAACAGTGACGGTGTTTGCCTAGTGACACTGACAGCCAATTCGTATAAAGTGAAGCCTATTAATGATGGATCAAACCTCTAAAAAAGTGTGCATTTTCATCGTACATGAGGGGAACAATTGGCGGTGTCTATGACTACAGGTCGTATCCTGAATATTCCAAATATCTTGACCTTGGCGCGTATCGCTCTTATTCCGGTATTTTTATTGGTGGCTTACTGGCCGCCTGCAATGGGCTTTGAAGCCAACCATTCCGACATGACACGGCATATTATTTTGACCACGATTTTTGTAGTGGCTGCAGTGACGGACTGGTTTGATGGCTATCTGGCTCGAACTTTAAACCAGACCTCTGCTTTTGGCCGTTTTCTCGATCCGGTCGCAGATAAATTGATGGTCGCAGCTGCGCTGATTGTATTGGTGCAATGGCAACCTTCAATGTCGATGGCTTTTGCTGCGATTGTGATTATTTCACGTGAAATTACTGTTTCAGCATTACGTGAATGGATGGCAGAACTGGGTGCACGAACCAATGTTGCAGTATCAACCGTGGGTAAATACAAAACGGCTTTTCAGATGATTGCGATTACCGTGTTTTTGCTGAACTGGCCACCACTGGAAATGCTGGCCTATGCGTTATTGTACACAGCAGTCATCCTGACTTTATGGTCGATGTTTATTTATCTGAAAGCGGCTTGGCCCTATTTGAAACAGCCTTAAGCAAAATTAAAAAATAAGCTCCTTGAAAGGGGCTTTTTTTATGCTCCGAAATTATCAAAATTTGATAAATCACAGGCAAAAAAATACCCAGCCTTTGGGGGAAGAACTGGGATGAAATCGGGGTATTTGTTGCTTATTGTTATAGTTATTCAAAGATATCTCATCTTCTTAGAGCTCATTATAGAGAGACCGTTTTGCAAAATCATATGACTTCTTGTAGCAGATTGTTGTGTTTTGTGATCAGTCTGTATGTAGGATTTACAATCTATAATTTTGATACAAATATGAATGTTTTTCAGCAGGATAGTGGCTGACTATTGGCGGGGGATAGGCTAGGTAAAAATGCTTTTTAATCCTTCAGCTTTTGTCTAAAAAGTACAGAATACCGGCCGCCGCCCAATCAAAACCCTGAATCCAACACATCAATGTTTCAGCATACTGCTATTACTCTGTTCTTGAAATTCGAAAGCGCTATTGGAAAGAAAGATTTATAATTTCAGAAATGAAAAAGAGCCTCAAAAAAGAGACTCTTTTAGATTAAAGCCTACGCGCAGTATAGCTGCTTGTCTTGCGTTCGGGTGGAGCAGTATTAGAGATACTAAAAAGGAGCCTTTTCAGACCCCTTTATCACATTTGAAACTACGTGCTTCGCTTGTCTTGCGTAATGTTTAGAGCAGCGCTCTAAACATTACTCAGGCTTTAGCCCTTCAGCTTTTTCCAAAGTTTCGTCATTGCTAAAGAACTTTTCACGTTGTTCTTCTAGAAACTTTTTCGCGTCCGGTTCAAATACGTTTAAACGCTTTTCATTAATCAGCGTAGTCTGGTGTTTGAGCCATTCCTGCCAAGCCTGTTTAGACACATGGTCAAACAGTTCCTGACCCTTGGGGCCTGGGAAGGGTGCAAAGTCCAGGCCTTCCATTTCTTGTTGATACTTACGGCAAAATACTTGTCGAGACATATCAATACTCCGAATTTAAGCTAAAAAAGTTAAGCGTAAAGATTTTCTAAGCGAGTATAAGCACGGGCAATAGCAGCTTCGACTTGCGCAGGTGCAGTTCCACCAATATGGTTACGTGCATTCACAGATGCTTCAAGTGTTAACGCTTTTTCAAATACATCGGCCTGAATCAGGTCAGAGAACTGTTGAAGTTGTTCAAGTGTCAGCTCAGACAAATCTTTCGACTCTGCAACACCCAGTGCTACAGCTTTGCCGACAATTTCGTGCGCATCACGGAATGCAACGCCATTTTTCACCAAGTAATCTGCCAGATCAGTCGCAGTAGAGAAACCACGTAGCGCTGCTTCGCGCATTTCAGCAATGTTTGGAACCAGTGCAGGAATCATGTCGGCAAATGCCATCAATGAACCACGTACCGTATCGATCGCATCAAACAAGGGTTCTTTGTCTTCCTGATTGTCTTTGTTGTACGCCAGCGGCTGGCCTTTCATCAGGGTCAGCAGACTCATCAGGTCGCCATAGACACGGCCGGTTTTACCACGTACCAGTTCAGGCACATCCGGGTTTTTCTTCTGTGGCATGATTGAAGAGCCCGTACAGAAACGATCCGGAATATTCACGAATTTGAACTGCGCTGAAGTCCATAGAATCAGTTCTTCAGACATACGAGACAAGTGCATCATAATTAACGAGGCAGCAGCATTAAATTCAATTGCAAAGTCACGATCCGATACTGCGTCTAAAGAGTTTTCAGCAACGGCTTCAAAACCTAACAGCTCAGCGGTGTAAGCACGCTCGATCGGATAGGTGGTTCCTGCAAGTGCAGCAGAACCCAGTGGCATACGGTTGACACGTTTACGGCAATCAATCAGACGCTCAGAGTCGCGTACCAGCATTTCAAACCAGGCCATTAAGTGGTGACCAAAAGTCACCGGCTGAGCGGTTTGTAAATGGGTGAAGCCCGGCATGATGGTATCGGTGTTTTTAGCCGCCAGGCTTAAAATACCTTTTTGTAATTTTTCGAGTAATTTTAAAATCGCATCAATTTCATCACGTACATAAAGACGAATGTCAGTTGCGACCTGGTCATTACGGCTACGGCCAGTGTGTAATTTCTTGCCTGTGATGCCAATACGCTGAGTCAGGCGCGACTCAATGTTCATGTGCACATCTTCTAGGTCAATGCGCCATTCGAACTTACCTGCTTCAATATCGGCTTGAATGGCAGTCAGACCTTCGATGATGTCATCGCGTTCCTGTGCCGTCAGTACGCCTACTTTGGCCAGCATGGTTGCATGGGCAATCGAGCCTGCAATATCCTGTTTATAAAAACGTTGGTCAAATTGAACAGATGCTGTAAATTCAGCAACAAAAGCATCAGTCGCTTCAGAGAAACGACCACCCCACATACCCGAAGTCTGGGCTTGTGATGGATTAGAGGAATTAGAAGATGTGGTCATGTCGGCTCAATCAGATTAAAAGCAGTAGAACGAAAAAGAGTATAACAAATTCAAAGCCTATTGCCGAAGTCACATCTGCTCAATCTTTCGCATCGATAAATGGGCAAACACAAAGTTCCTATTTTTTTAGCCAGATTGGCAATCTTCGCTATTTGCTGGAACTGTTTGTCGGCGGCAATATTCTGGCCATGATTCTAGCGCTCGCAGAAGCACAGTCGTGGCAAGCTTTAAATGCGATGCATCTGCTGCAATATATGCTGTATATCAACTGGGTACTGTTATGTTTTGCAGCACTGGTGGAATTATTCCATCAGGCCTTTCAGCATATGGGGATTAAGCTGGCGCTCATTTCCGGTTTTTTGCTACTACAGGCCATTGTGGTGCTGACCACCATCAGTCTGAATGTTGTGATACATTTTGGAATGAATTTTAATTTTCAGGGCTTAAACCTGGCAATTGCCCTGGATCAGGTTGGGTTACATCTCAGTTTGGGTGTTTTGCTCGGTATGTTTTGTTTTCGCTACCTGTATTTGCGTGAACAATGGGAACAGCAGCAGCATAGTGAACTGAATGCCCGGATTCAGGCCATGCAAGCGCGGATTCAACCGCATTTTCTGTTCAATAGTATGAACAGTGTGATTAGCCTGATCAGCATCGATCCGGATAAAGCCGAACAGATGCTGCTGAATCTGTCCCGCTTATTTCGTGCCAGTTTTCAGGAGTTGAAACTGGTCAGTCTGCAAGAGGAAATTGATCTGTGCCAGCGCTATCTGGAGATTGAGCAGATCCGTTTGGGTGAACGCCTGCAAATCGAATGGAAGTTAGAAAACAAAGACTTATACTCACAAGTACAAATCCCATTATTAACTTTACAACCCTTGTTAGAAAATAGTATTTTCCATGGAGTTGAAAAAATTCTCACAAAGAGTACGATAAGCATATTGGTTGAAATATTGCAAAATCAAATTAATATCATTATTACTAACCCTTATACGCAGGATAATAAAACTTTAAAAAAGGGGCATGGTATTGCAATAGAAAATGTCAGACAGCGTCTGCAAGCTTATTACGGACCCAGTATGACCTTTCAAACCTTTGCCGGCGAAGGGATGTTTACGACGGTAGTGCGATATCAATATAAATAAAAATAAATCAAAGAAATCGCAGTTAGCTTTATCATGTATTTGATCATGTTAACTGGGTAAGGAGGAGCAATGGACATCCTGATTTGTGATGATGAGCCTTTGGCTGTCGAGCGATTATCACGTTTAGTCTCTCAGCTGGGGCATGATGTGGTGGCGACTGCAAGTCATGGTCGTCAAGCGATTGATCTGGCTCACCAATACGAACCCGATGTCATACTATTAGATATTCAAATGCCTGAAATGAATGGCCTTGCTTGTGCGCAGTATTTGCGTCAGCTGGACCCGATGCCGGCAATTATCTTTTGTACGGCCTATGACCAACATGCGCTGGATGCATTTAAATCAAATGCCGAAGGCTACTTGCTTAAACCCGTGATGCAACAGGAATTGGCACAGGTTTTGGAGCACTTAACTAAACTTACCCAAGCTCAGATGAGCCAACTAAAACAAAAAGAAAATATGGACGAAATCAATATCAGCCGCCAGCAGATTGCGGCAAAGACCTATCGTGGTGTCGAATTGGTGCCAGTTGAAAATATCTATTATTTTCTGGCGGATCAGAAATATGTCACTGTACGTCATAAAAACGGCAGTGTACTGATTGATGAAACCTTAAAGGAGCTAGAGCAGGAGTTTGGGAACCAGTTTATCCGGATTCATCGTAATGCCTTGATCTCTGTGAATTATCTGGATGGTCTGGAAGTGGTCAGTTCAGGTCAGTATCAGGTGCGTTGTCGTGAGCTGGACGACCGTTTAGCGGTCAGTCGGCGACATTTGCCCTTTTTAAGGGATCGGATTCAAAAGCTATAGCAGGAATCAATGAGAGCATTCAGTTGAAACTTGTATAAATTCACTTGCATTTTAAAGTGAGCAGGTTAAGTTTAGACTATTGTTCTCATTTACTGTTATTGAAATTTATGAAGACCCTAAAAATTGCAACTCGACAAAGTCCACTTGCGCTTTGGCAAGCGGAACATATCCGTGCGCGCCTACAAGATTTGCACGCTGGTTTGCAGGTCGAGTTAGTCACTTTTGTTACACAGGGCGATAAAATCCTAGATACGCCGCTGGCCAAAATTGGTGGTAAAGGTCTATTTGTAAAAGAATTAGAAGCTGCTTTACTCGATGGCCGTGCCGATCTGGCCGTACATTCCATGAAAGATGTACCGATGGCCTTGCCGGAAGGTTTAAGTCTTGCGGTGATCTGTGAGCGTGAAGATCCACTGGATGCCTTTGTCTCGAATACCTATGCCAGCTTTGATGAATTGCCACAGGGCGCCAAAGTGGGCACTTCCAGTTTGCGCCGTAAAACCCAGATTTTAAAACAGCGCCCTGATCTCGAAATCATTGATTTGCGCGGGAATGTCGGTACACGTTTGTCCAAGCTGGATGCCGGTCAGTATGATGCGATTATTCTGGCCAGTGCCGGTTTGAAACGTTTAGGTCTGGCAGAACGTATTCGTCATGCTCTGACTCCTGAAATCAGTCTACCGGCCGTAGGTCAAGGTGCACTGGGGCTGGAATGCCGTACCCATGATCAGGCGGTACTGCACTTGATTCAGCCATTATTACACCCAGAAACGGATGCCTGCGTACGTGCTGAGCGTGCCTTTAATGCCTATCTGGAAGGTGGATGTCAGGTGCCGATTGCCGGCTATGCCACGCTCCAGAATGATGTGATTTCAATCGAAGGTCGTGTCGGCAGTGTTGATGGAACGGTTTTGCTGCGTGCACAGCACACTGGAAAAATTGCAGAAGCTGAACAGTTAGGGGTGGAATTGGCCAAAAATTTACTCGATCAAGGTGCAGGCGAGTTGCTGAAAGCACTTTATTCAAACTGATGTTACTGATTAATACCCGTCCGAGTGAGCGTGCTGCGAGTTTGACTCAGCAGTTACAGGCAGCGCAGATTTCTGTACTAGAATTGCCTTTGCTGGAATTGCACGCACAGCCTTATTCCGACGAGCTGTTACGCTTGTATCGCCAGCTGGATCAGGCCAAAATCATTGTGGTGGTCAGTCCGACTGCCGCCCAGATTGGCATGCAATATTTGCAGCAGGCGGAAATTACCTTATCGCGCTTGGCAGATGTGCAATGGGTGGCGGTGGGTAAAGCCACTGAGCAGACGCTAGCTGGTTATGGTATTCAAAGTCATGTGCCTGAACTTGAAACTTCGGAAGGCATGTTGCAATTACCCGTGTTAAGGCAACTGCCTGCTGGCTCAGCTGTGGCCTTCTGGCGCGGAGAAGGTGGTCGTCAATTTATGATGGATCATCTGCGTGCAAATAATATCAAAATTTTGAATTTTATTTTATATCGGCGGCAATGCCCCGCAAGCACAGCAATAATTTTGGCAGAAAACCTGGCATTGCTTGAAGCGCAGCAGCGCTTTGCCGTGCTAATCAGCAGTGAAGCAAGCTGGTTAAACTGGCTGACATTAATGCAGGATAACTCGGATTTAATGCATCAGGCCCGTTATTTGGTTTTGGGGCCGCGTTTGGCCACTCTTCTTGGGGAATATCAACAGCAGCATCAGGCAGGGTTTGAATTTGTGCAAATTGATGATTTAGAGGCGAATACGATCTTGCAAAAAATGAGGCTGATACTAGGGAACGCATGAAGAAACTATTTATTGTATTTTTCATTTTGAGTGTGGTGTGGCTCATCAAACTCAGCTATGACCTTTATGTTCTCAATGCAGCGCAGACTGAACTTCATCAAGGTGTTAAACAGTTGCACCAGCAAAATGCCAATCTCAATGATCAGTTTGTGGCATTAAAACGCCAGTTTACCGCCCAGCAGCAAAATGCAGGCGCTCCCTCAGCTCAGGCAGCAGCTGCAGTGCTAACTGCTGACACGCAGAATGATATTGCTCTCGTACAACAGCAGCTGGATCTGATTGAATTTGCACTACAACAGCAACAATATGCCACCGCCATTGAAAAACTAAACCACCTGCAGAATGAGTTGGATGAGTATGTCTTGGCGCCCGCCTTGGTCAGTAGTCTGCAGCAAGTGATTGCGAAAGATCAGGACATGCTGAAAAAATTCGTCAATAGTCGCTTGGTGCAGCAAAATAAATTAAAAGAAGTATTGATGCAGATGGATGCTGAAATTGAAAAAGAAATTCAGGCTCCGCATCTTCAAAGTTTGGAAACTCAACGCTCTTTCTGGCAGCGCTGGATACAGATCGAAGCTGCAGAGCAGCCGAGTACCGTATTAATGCAACGGCATCTGGTATTGAAAGAAGCTCAGTTGCGCTTGCTCATTGCACAAAATACGTTGCAGCAAGATCAATCTGTCGCCTTTCAGCAAGCGTTGAATGCGGTGATTGATGTCTTGGAGCAATTACCGGATGCACGTAGTCAGTACTGGATTCAGCAGTTGCATCAAATCAAGGCCACACCGGTCACTCCAACGCCTTTATTAAATACACGCACCTTAGTTGGCTAATTGCTTATGAAACAGATTTTGCTGGCCTATTTATTTATCTGCCTACTGGGTATAGCGGGGCTGAGCATCCTGAGTTATGGGCATGGGGCCGGCTATGTCTATTTATATTGGCGTGAGTGGCAGTTACAAACCACATTGTGGTTTTTGGCAGCCTCACTGGTCACGTTCAGTTTTCTGATCCATTGCCTCTGGTACGCGATCAAACAGTATCGCAGCCGTGAACAGCGTAAAAATGAAACCGTATTTAGTTTTGCCCATTTACATCCTTATGAACAACTGGCTGTGATCTGGTTATTAAATGCGGCTCAGGATCAACGGGATTTTATTCAGCAGTCTTTTAGCAAGTCGGGCTTACTCAAACATATTATTGATGCACGATTATCTTGGGGGCAACAGCAATATACAGATGCCTTGACTGCTTTAAATCAGTCTAACCCGATGGCATTTGAGTTGGCAGAATTGCAGCGAATTGAAATTTATTTATCGCAACAGCACGGTGAGCAAGCACTGACCCATTTAGAATTTTTAAATCAGCATGAATTATCACCATGGTTAATACAGGTGAAACCAGCCTATGAACAGCGACTCACCACATTATGGGGCGTATTTGCCATACAGTTTCCCTGGTTATATTTACGCTCGACTAAATATGGACATTTAGAACAAGAAGTAAAAAAAATATGGCTTGAACAATTATTATTGGCCTATGATCAAGCCACACAAGATGATTTAATTTATTTACAACAGCGTTATTTAGATTTAAAAAAGCAAGTATTTGATCGTGACTATACAGTCAAGTTATTATGGTTGAAATTATTATTCAGAATACCTGAAATGAGTGCCGAACATGAAACAATGGCAATTCATTTATTAGAGCAACAATTTAATCAGGACGTATTTTATTTGTGGTTTCAACAGCAATTGTTACGGCAGAACCCGGATTATGATCATATTGCACAGCAGATTTCGCATTGGGAAACCAAGTATCCGGCATTACCGATTTTGAGTTTTGCAAAATGGCATGTGTTACAGGCCACCGGTTATACAGAGGAAGCCCAGCATTTGCTTGACTTATATCCTGATGATATTCGTATGAGTTATTTGAGAATTAAAGCGGCCTTACAAGACCGTGAAGACTTGCTCCAGCAGTTAAATGCAGTATTTGAATCCAATGTAAACTTTATCGAAATTAAAATTTGAGAATCATCATGTCAGAATTACAAAAATATCCAGTGGTTTATGCACAGAGCGTGGCATGGGGAGACATGGATGCATTGGGCCATGTGAATAATGCCATGTATTATCGTTACATAGAAAATGCACGTCTGGCTTATCTGAATGCATTGGATTTACTGAATGAATCGGTCTCTACGGTGGTCTCTTCAAATCAGTGCCGTTATTTAAAACCGGTGGTTTTTCCAGATCATTTAAAAATTGCAGCACGTATTGAAGAGATTCGAAATAGTGCATTCCGCATGCATTATTTATTATGGAGTGAAAAACAGCAAAGTATAGTAGCAACTTCTGAAGCGGTTATTGTTTGTATTGATCAAAAAACCCTGCAGAAAACTCAAATTCCAGAACATATCCGAAAGAAAATCGAAGCACTTGAATTAACAGCCGGACATGAAATCTAAAAAATGAATTGATTATTTAATTTTGTCATTATTTCTAAACTTTATTGTTATTGATTTAAATATTTATATTGAATGTTTTATTTAATATAAATATGATGGGGTATTATTTAACAAAACAAATAATATTATTTAATCGGAGAGCATTATGCCAGATATTACTCATTTATCAGTAGAAGAGTTAAAGCGTTTACAAGCCGAAGCAGAATCACTGATTGCTTCAAAAAAAGACCAAGAGATCGAAGATGCTTATCAGCAAATCTTGGCCGTTGCTGACAAAGTAGGTATGACGGTTGAACAGTTACTTGAATTTGGCGCGTCTAAACGCAAGAAATCATCACGTAAATCGGTAGAGCCACGTTATCGTAGCAAAAGCAACCCAGATGATACCTGGACGGGTCGTGGCAAGCAGCCGCGCTGGTTGGTGGCAGAGCTGGACAAAGGTGCCAAGCTTGAAGATTTCTTGATCTAAGCCTCGATTTGATCTCGTCATTAGGCTGTCATACAGACAGTCTAAGATTGCTGAACCAAGCATGATTGCTTGGTTTTTTTATATCTATGAATTGGCGTTGGGAAAAAAGTGTGCATAATGTGTCTGTATAAGGAAAACATTATAAATGGGGATTTAGACTTGAGATATTGGTCGTGGTGGGATGAGCAATAAACCTAAAACTTTAAAATGGTTCATCCTTGCGCTTGTGGCGTTTTTTGTCTTTGTGATCCTGCAAGTGCCAGCTGCCTGGTTGATTTCAAAATTTTATAAAAATAATCAGGCCTTGCACAATGTAAACGGGAATATCTGGCAGGGCAGTGCTGACTGGAAAAAAGGTAATTTGCGGGGCAGCCTGAACTGGAAAGTACGGCCATTGGACTTGCTGTTGCTGCGAGTTGGGGCAGATGTTGAATTGCATAGCGGCAATACTCAGCTTTCAGGGATCATGGGCTATGGGCTGAATAAAGCCTTGATCGTCAAAAATCTTGAGGGTCAGCTCGCGCCGGAAACCTTAAAAAAAGTGGCAGACTGGCAATGGCCAGCGACTGCTATTCAGTTTAAAGAGCTGGATTTTAAATATAAACAGGAACAAGGCTTCAGTCAGGTGACCGGGCAAATGCAATGGGCGGGTGGTGAGCTGATTTATAGCTTTGCCCAGCGTCAGGAACGTATGAATGTACCGGCCATGACCGGACAACTGGCAGATGAGAGCGGACAGCTCTTACTCGACGTTCGGGATAACCGAGAGCAACGTATGCTGAATATCAAGCTTGATCCCAGTCTGATGCTCGATATCCAGCTCACCCAGCGCTTTTTAATGAATGCACCCTCCTATGAAGGTAAAGCTGGCCTGGATACTTATGTGATTAGTACCCGCCAACCCCTAATGGGAGGCTTGAACTAATGGCCATTTCTCTTGGCGATCTAAAAAATATCGATCTGAAACAGGCCAATCGTGTTGCGCCTGTCGTGTTGCTGTTGTTGATTCTATATTTATGCTGGAAACTGGCGGCCATGTTCTGGTTGCTGATTGCGCCACCTCAAGCTATGCAGCTGGATCGGGTGGAACTGGGTTCACAACAGGCGCAAATCCCCAATATCAGTGCATTTTCGCTGTTTCAGGAAAGTGGACAAACAGCAGCAGGAGCAGAAGCTGCCAATATTCTTTTGCAAGGCGTGGTGGTTGCCAGTCCAAGCTATAACTCTTCTGCGGTGCTGAAAGTCAATGATCAGGTGGATCGTTATCGCGTTGGAGAAATGCTGGGCAATAGTGGTTTTGAGCTGGCCGAGGTCTATTGGGATCGGGTCATTCTGCGCAGAGCAACCGGTGCCACTCAAGAAGTGTTATTTAAGGGTCTGGAAAATGGCTTGAATCAGCCGATCGTGCCGGCAACCCCAGCATCTAATATGATGTCTGCTCCATCTTCGACTATGAATAGCGCAGCTGAAGCACAAAATCTGCCTTCAGCGCAAAATGAAATCGGTCGGGCAATCCAGCAGATGCAGGAAAATAAGGATCAGTATTTACAGCATATGGGGGTCAGTGCGTCGGATGGAGGCTTTGAAATCACTTCCCGGACACCAGCTGCACTGCGTAATCGACTCGGTTTAAGACCGGGAGACCGGATTTTATCTTTAAACGGTCAGACGCTATCGCAGGGGCAAACCGAGGCGCAATTACTGGAACAGGCTCGACGTGAAGGTCAGGTCAAACTCGAAATAAAACGTGGTGATCAGACGATGACCATACAACAAGATTTGAAGTGATGTGTCATCACGCATAGGGTTAGGAAACACAAAAGTTTATGGCTTTATTTAATAATAATCGATCAGCATGGGCATGTTGTGTGGCCGCCCCGCTCGTAGCAATGATCAGTACGGCGGGTTATGCGCAAACCTGGAAAATCAACCTGCGGGATGCTGACCTCACCGCATTCATTAATGAAGTGGCTGACATTACCGGCAAGAACTTCGCAGTCGATCCGCGGGTGCGTGGTAATGTTACCGTTATTTCCAATAAAGCACTGAATAAAAATGAAGTCTATGACCTGTTTTTAGGTGTGCTCAATGTCAATGGTGTGGTGGCGATTCCTTCGGGCAATACCATCAAGCTGGTACCGGACAGCAATGTCAAAAGCTCGGGCATTCCCTATGATGCCAGAAGCCGTGCCAGTGGTGACCAGATCGTGACTCGGGTATTGTGGCTGGAAAATACCAATCCGAATGATCTGATTCCAGCACTGCGCCCTTTGATGCCGCAATTTGCCCATCTGGCAGCAGTGCCGGGCACCAATGCGCTGATCGTATCAGATCGGGCCAATAATATTTATCAGCTGGAAACCATCATTCGTAATCTGGATGGCACCGGTCAAAATGATATGGAAGCGGTCAGTCTACAATCGAGTCAGGCCGAGGAAATGATCGAGCTGATCGAGTCCATGACAGCCACGGGTGCAGCCAAAGATGTTCGTGGTTCGCGGGTACGTGTCATCGCAGATACCCGCACCAACCGGATTATCATTAAAGGTGATCCGACGACGCGTAAGCGGCTGCGTCAAATGATTGAAACCCTGGATGTGCCGGCGGCAGACCGTCTGGGCGGCTTGAAAGTCTTTCGTTTGAAATATGCCAGTGCCAAGAATCTGGCAGAGATCTTGCAGGGACTGGTGACAGGGCAGGCGGTGAACAGTAGTTCAAATTCCACTGGCACGTCTTCGGGTTCATCTTCCCTGAGTTCGAATAACAGTTTAAACAATAACAACAGTAGCAACACCAGCGGAAATAATACTTCCTCCGCTATTCAGTTGAATACCGGCATGAACGCCGAGCAGGGTGGAATTAGCAGCTTTAGCGCAAACGGGGTGAGTATTATTGCCGATGCCACGCAAAACTCTTTGGTGGTTAAGGCCGATCCGCAATTGATGCGGGAAATCGAATCAGCAATTAATCAGCTGGATATTCGCCGTCAACAGGTACTGATTGAAGCTGCCATTATCGAAGTAGAAGGTACAGATGCCGATCAGCTTGGGGTGCAATGGGCCTTGGGAGATATCAGTAGCGGTATTGGGCTGATTAACTTTGATAATTTTGGTACCAGTCTAAAAAATGTGGCAGCCGGTTATCTCACCGGCGGTGGTGCAGGTGCTGCAAGTACCGTGGGAGCTGGGACTTCGTTGGTGCTTGGTGATTATCGTGAAGGCAGTGATGGTTCACGCCGTCTGTATGGTGCGCTGATTCAGGCCTTAAAAGAAAGCACCAAGTCCAATCTGTTGTCTACGCCATCCATTGTGACCATGGACAACGAAGAAGCCTATATTGTGGTCGGTGAAAACGTACCCTTTGTGACAGGCTCGGTTTCAACTGGCGCTGCTGGGGTGGCCAATCCCTATACCACGATTGAACGTAAAGATGTCGGGGTCACTTTAAAAGTGGTGCCGCATATTGGTGAAGATGGTACGGTGCGTCTGGAAGTGGAGCAGGAAGTATCGGCTGTTAATCGGGATCGTGGACAAGCGCAGGATCTGGTGACCAGCAAGCGTGCGATTAAAACTTCGATTCTGGCTGAAAATGGGCAAACCATTGTGCTGGGTGGTCTGATTTCGGATAACACCAGTTATGGCCGTCAGGCAGTTCCGGGTCTGGGCGCAATCCCTGGTCTTGGGCGTTTATTCCGTTCTGAAGGTAAATCTAATCAGAAACGTAATCTGCTGATCTTCATCCATCCAACGATTGTGGGGGATAAAAATGAAGTCAGTAAACTGACCCAGCAACGTTATAGCCAACTGTATAGTCTGCAACTGGCCCTGGATGCTGATGGTAATTTTGCCAAGCTGCCTGAACAGGTCGGTGATGTCTATCAACAGCGTATTCCGGTTTCGAAAACACCTTTACAAAATTCGTCTTATCAAACTGTGCCGACGGCTCCAGTGCCGACTCAGCCAGCTGCTGTGGTAGTCACGCCTGTCGCGATTGAGCCTGTGTTGCAGTCACAACCCGGACAACACGTCGAAAAGCGTAAAAATACCGTGACCACCACAACACTTAGACCGAAAAGCTAAGTGATGTAGCATGAACAAACAGCATGTTATGATAATGTCAAAGAGAAAAGAGAAGTAAATTCATGACTTGGAAAATACACGCGATTACAGGTGACTTGACAGGGCAAGAGATTAGCATTGACCGTGATATGCTGGTGGGACGTCATCAGGCCGCAGACATTGTGTTGCAGGCCGCAGAGATCTCGCGCAAACATGCTGCTTTCTTGCTCAAAGATGATGCGCTCTGGGTACAGGACTTAGGATCATCGAATGGCACTTTCGTCAATGATGTGCAGATTGCACAGGAAACCTTATTAAAACAGGATGATATCGTTCAGTTTGCCAGCCTGAAATTTTCCGTGTTGGCGCCTGTGGCTGCGGTAGAAGTTCCAGCAGAAATAGAAGCCACGGCAGAAAAAGTCGTGGCACAGGTTGAAGTGACTGAACCAACGCCAGCACAACAAATGAATGAGCAGGGTATACCGGAACTGACACAGCGAGATGCCTCAGTCCAGCTGACCCGAGATGGCATGCCAACCCATGTCGGGATTCCAAAACCAGCGCCGATTCCTGAAGGCGTCGATCTTGCTGCAGTGAAACCAGAACCTACGCCAATGCCGGTTGAGCAGCCTGTGTCACGGGTAGAGCAGGAAAAAGAAACCCAGAAAAATGTGTCTGTTGGTTTGATTTCAGTGATTGTATTGATTATTTTGGCAATTATGGCTTGGGTAATGTTCAAATAAGCCGATGATTGGTTACAATCAAGGCATGCACAGCGCATGCCTTTTTTGTGGCTGCGAATAATATAAAAGAGGGTCGGGATGTCTATTGCACAATTAGAACAGCGTGAACTGATCTTGTTTGATCTGGATGGTACTTTGGTTGATTCGGCGCATGACCTGTATCGTGCCATGAATATGAGCCTGAATGTGTTGCAATTGCCTTTGGTCACGGAAGAGCAGGTTCGTACCTGGGTGGGCAAGGGCACCTCGATATTTTGTGAAAGTGTATTGCTACATCTGGTCGGTGAAGTTACACCCGCACAGCATCAGGAGCTGCTGAATACTTTTCTGGATATTTATAATGTCGATCCTTGTGTCGACACCGTTCCATTTCCCGGGATTCTGAAGTTTCTCGACTGGGCCAAAGCGCAGGGCAAAACCCTGATCTGCGTCACCAATAAGCCGGAGCTTCCTGCTTGTGCTATTTTAGAGACATTGGATATGGCACATTATTTTGCCGAGACCATTGGTGGCGACCGTTTTAGCGAACGTAAACCGCATCCGCGTCAATTATTGCACTGTGTCGAACAGTATGGTGTAACGAAAGAACAGGTATTACTGATCGGGGATTCTTCCAATGATGTGGAGGCTGCACGTCGCGCCGGGATTGATTGTATTGTGGTGAGCTACGGCTATAATCACGGTGAAAATATAGCAGACTGTCATCCTCAAGAAATTGTAGATGATCTACGTGAATTGCTTGCTTAATTAGGGTGTTAGGAAAATAAAATGAATAGTGATCAGGTTTTTCGATGGCGTCGCTCAGTTCAAGTCTATTTATACACTGAGTAAACCCAATTTAAAGAGAAAAACCGCATGACCACACAAGCACAATTCCAGCAACTTGCTGCACAAGGCTATAACCTGATTCCAGTGTACCGTCAGCGTCTGGCCGATACGGATACCCCACTTTCTATTTTCGCGCGTCTTAAGCAGCATCAGCAGGCTTATCTGTTTGAATCTGTCGAAGGTGGAGAAAACTGGGCACGCTATTCGATTATTGGGCTGGGCGAATCTACGGTATTTTCCTGTAATGCCGGTGAACTGACGGTACAGCATGCGGACGGCTCGATTGAAAAGCAGCACTGTGCAGATCCTTTTCACTATATTCGTGACTTTCAGGCTCAGTTTAAAGTGCCGACCCAACAGGACTTGCCTGCATTGCCAAGCTTCACTGGCGGTCTGGTGGGCTACTTTGGTTATGATGCCGTGCGTTATATTGAACCAAAACTCAAAAATGTGCCTGAAGCAGATCCGGTTGGCTTGCCTGATATCTGGATGATGTTGTCTAAAACCGTCATTGTCTTTGACAATTTAAAAGATACCTTATTTCTGATTGTGCATGCCGATGCAGCTGACCCGATTGCTTATGAAAAAGCACATGAACAATTGAATGAATTGGAAAATATTCTGGCAACACCGATTAGCCTGAAAGCTGAAAAACATAGTCCGCCACATTTTGAATCTCTAACCGGACATGACAACTTTATTGCCTCGGTTGAAAAGGTCAAAGAATATATTCGTGCCGGCGATGTGATGCAGGTGGTGCCCGGGCATCGTATGGTGTCAGATTTCGATGGTGATCCTTTGCAGGTCTATCGTGCGCTACGTCATCTGAATCCTTCGCCGTATCTGTTTCTGGTACAAGGGCAAACCTTGGAAAACAATACACCGTTCCATATTGTCGGTTCTTCGCCAGAGATTCTGTCACGTCTGGAAAATGGCATTGCCACAGTGCGTCCTTTAGCAGGCACACGACCACGTGGCAAAACCAAGGAAGAAGATCTGGCCCTTGAGCAAGACTTGCTCTCTGATGAAAAAGAAATTGCCGAACATGTCATGCTGATTGACTTGGGTCGCAATGACGTCGGACGCATTGCAAAAATTGGTAAAGTTCAAGTGACTGATCAAATGGTGATCGAACGTTATTCGCATGTCATGCATATTGTCTCGAATGTACAGGGTGAAGTGCGTGACGATGTCGATGCCTTGGATGTTTTTAAGGCAACTTTCCCTGCCGGTACGCTTTCAGGTGCACCAAAAATTCGTGCCATGGAAATTATTGACGAAGTTGAGCCGGTAAAACGCGGAATTTTTGGAGGCGCTGTCGGTTATTTAGGCTGGCACGGCGAAATGGACATGTCGATTGCGATTCGTACCTGTGTGATCCGTGAAAATAAAGTCTATGTTCAGGCCGGAGCAGGACTGGTTGCCGACTCAAATCCCGAATCTGAATGGAATGAAACCCAAATAAAAGCTCGCGCAGTGATCAAAGCGGTTGAATTATCATCAAATGGTTTGATTTTATGAGTTTTTGAGGTTTTTTTTGAAAAAAACACTTGCATGGTTTGTGAGTTTTGCTAAACTGCACACCGTTCCGATACGAAACGTACGAAACACTAAGAAACGCCGGCATAGCTCAGTTGGTAGAGCAACTGACTTGTAATCAGTAGGTCCACAGTTCGAATCCGTGTGCCGGCACCATCTTGGAGAGTTTCAAGGGTTGAGTAAAGAACAGCACTGATGTAAGTGTAAAATGGTGAGGTTCCCGAGCGGTCAAAGGGGGCGGACTGTAACTCCGCTACGAAAGTTTCGAAGGTTCGAATCCTTCCCTCACCACCAATTTTAATACTTCAATAAGTGGTTTGTACCAACATCGTGCGGGAGTAGCTCAGTTGGTAGAGCGGTAGCCTTCCAAGCTGCATGTCGCGAGTTCGACCCTCGTCTCCCGCTCCATTGAAGTGCTAATATTTGCTCTTATAGCTCAGTGGTAGAGCACTCCCTTGGTAAGGGAGAGGTCTCGAGTTCAAATCTCGATAAGAGCTCCAGATTACAGTTTAGCAATTTTTATTGCACAATATTTCAGAAGCAGGCTATTTAGTCTGCTTTTCAAGTATTTGGTATTTGGTTTTTTAAAACGACATGTCGGAACTGGGTTTTACTCAGAATTGTGTTCGACGTAAACGAGGAGTATTAACATGGCTAAGGCTAAGTTTGAACGTAATAAGCCACACGTTAACGTGGGCACAATTGGTCACGTCGACCATGGTAAAACAACTTTAACAGCTGCGATTGCAACTGTATGTGCGAAGAAATTCGGTGGCGAAGCGCGTGATTACGCTGCAATCGACTCTGCACCAGAAGAAAAAGCACGTGGTATTACAATTAATACTTCACACGTAGAATACGATTCTCCAACTCGTCACTACGCTCACGTAGACTGCCCGGGCCACGCCGATTATGTTAAAAACATGATTACTGGTGCTGCTCAGATGGACGGCGCGATCCTTGTATGTGCTGCGACTGATGGTCCTATGCCACAGACTCGTGAACACATCCTGCTTTCTCGTCAGGTAGGTGTACCTTACATCGTTGTATTCTTGAACAAATGCGACCTTGTAGACGACGAAGAGCTTCTTGAACTGGTTGAAATGGAAGTTCGTGAACTTCTTTCTACTTATGACTTCCCGGGCGATGACACTCCAGTAATCCGCGGTTCTGCACTTGCTGCACTTAACGGTGAAGCTGGTCAGTATGGCGAAGACGCTGTTGTTGCACTGGTTGAAGCACTTGACTCTTACATTCCAGAGCCAGAACGTGCAATCGACCTTCCATTCCTTATGCCAATTGAAGACGTATTCTCAATCTCTGGTCGTGGTACAGTAGTAACTGGCCGTGTAGAGACTGGTATTGTTAAAGTAGGCGAATCAGTTGAAATCGTTGGTATCCGTGATACTCAAGTAACTACAGTTACTGGCGTTGAAATGTTCCGTAAATTGCTTGACGAAGGTCGTGCAGGCGAGAACTGTGGTGTTCTTCTACGTGGTACTAAGCGTGAAGACGTACAACGTGGTCAAGTATTGACTAAACCAGGTGCGATCAAGCCACATACTAAATTCGATGCGGAAGTATACGTACTTTCTAAAGAAGAAGGTGGTCGTCACACTCCATTCCTTAACGGTTACCGTCCACAGTTCTACTTCCGTACTACGGACGTAACTGGTGCGATCGCGCTTAAAGAAGGCGTGGAAATGGTTATGCCTGGTGACAACGTTGAGATGTCAGTAGAGCTAATCCACCCAATCGCAATGGACCCAGGTCTACGTTTTGCGATCCGTGAAGGCGGTCGTACAGTGGGTGCTGGTGTAGTTGCTAAAGTAACTGCATAATCATAGAATAAGATAAACGGGTTGGGGTTTCGGCTCCAACTTGTTATTTTGCAGGTCAGTAGTTCAATTGGTAGAGCGTCGGTCTCCAAAACCGAATGTTGGGGGTTCGAGTCCCTCCTGACCTGCCAAGTTTTGAAAAAGACGCTTGATGTCGGCAAAATTGGTCATATAATAAGTCGCGAAACCTACGACGAGTACAAAAATGTCGAATGAAAAATCACGCGACGCATTAGGCGAAGCGGCAATTCCTCAAAGAAATAATCCTGCAGTAGATGTAAGTTCTGGTTCTCCATTAGACATGGTTCTATGGGTTATCGCCTTGATTTTATTGGTTGGTGCAATGATGGTAAACCAATATTTACCAGCATACTGGGCCCCTGCGAATGATATTTGGGTGCGTGTTGGGGTGATTTTGGCTTGTATCGTTGCAGCATTCGGTTTATTATACGCCACCCATCAAGGCAAAGGCTTTATTCGTCTGCTGAAAGATGCACGAATCGAGCTCCGTCGAGTGACCTGGCCTACCAAGCAAGAGACTGTGTCCACATCTTGGCAAGTTCTTGTTGTAGTCGTAATTACCTCCATTGTTTTATGGTGTTTCGATTATATTTTAGGCTGGTTAATCAAGTTTATTATCGGGTAAGAGAGCTATGAAACGTTGGTACATTATTCATGCCTATTCAGGTTATGAAAAACAAGTAATGCGTTCGCTTAATGATCGAATCCAGCGTAGCGCTGTTGCCGATAGCTTTGGTGAAGTCCTGGTTCCTACCGAAGAAGTGGTAGAAATGAAGGATGGCAAGAAACGTAAATCAGAGCGCAAGTTCTTTCCTGGCTATGTTCTAGTCGAAATGGAAATGAATGACGACACTTGGCACATTGTTAAAGAATGTCCGAAAGTTTTAGGCTTTATTGGTGGTACGGCGGAAAAACCGGCGCCAATTACGCAAAAAGAAGCCGATGCGATTCTTGCGCGTGTACGCAATACTGGTGAAGCACCTCGTCCTAAGACGATGTTTGAACCAGGCGAAGAATTACTCGTAGTTGACGGTCCATTCACAGACTTTAAAGGTGTGGTGGAAGAAGTTCAGTACGAAAAGTCACGTTTAACGCTGACCATTAATGTATTTAACCGTCCAACTCAAGTTGAACTGGAATTTCGTCAAGTCGAAAAATCAGTTTAATTGGTTTGGGTTGAAAACGCCTGATTTGCGTGCAAATCAGGCATTGTTGTTGTAACGGTATCGTTACTTGAAATCATTGGGGAGCCTTCACCGGCGTTTGCACCCAGAGGTAATTTGAAATGGCTAAGAAGATTGACGGCTATATCAAGCTGCAAGTTCCAGCTGGTAAAGCGAATCCATCTCCACCGATTGGTCCTGCACTAGGTCAACGTGGTGTGAACATCATGGCATTCTGTAAAGAATTCAATGCTGCGACACAAAAAGTTGAAGCTGGTCTACCAATTCCAGTCGTGATCACTGTGTACAACGACAAGTCGTTCACATTCATCATGAAAACTCCACCTGCTGCTGTTCTTCTTAAGAAAGCTGCTGGTATCCAGAAGGGTTCAGCTGTACCTAACAAAACTAAAGTTGGTAAGTTGACTCGTGCTCAAATCGAAGAAATCGCGACTACTAAAGAACCAGATTTGACTGGTGCTGATTTAGACGCACGTGTACGTACCATTGCTGGTTCTGCGCGTTCTATGGGCTTGGAAGTGGAGCTTTAAGACATGGCTAAATTAACTAAACGTCAAAAAGCGATCGTAGCTGCTGTAGAAGCGCACAAAGTTTACACGCTAGAAGAAGCTGTTGCAGTTTTAGAGAGCCTTCCAGCTCCTAAATTCAAAGAATCTTTGGATATCGCGGTAAACCTAGGTGTTGATCCTCGTAAATCTGACCAAGTTGTTCGTGGCGCGACTACACTTCCTGCAGGTACGGGTAAAACTGTACGTGTAGCTGTATTCGCTCAAGGCGCTGCTGCTGAAGCTGCTAAAGCTGAAGGCGCAGACGTTGTTGGTTTCGATGATCTTGCTGAAAGCATCCAAGCGGGTAACCTTGACTTTGACGTTGTAATTGCTGCTCCAGATGCAATGCGCGTTGTAGGTAAACTTGGTACGATCCTTGGTCCACGTGGCTTAATGCCAAACCCTAAAGTGGGTACGGTAACTCCTGACGTAGCAACTGCAGTTAAAAATGCAAAAGCTGGTCAAGCACGTTACCGCGTAGACAAGGCGGGTATTATCCACGCTGCGATCGGTCAAGTAGGTTTCACTGCTGAAGCTGTTCGTTCAAACGTTGAAGCACTCGTTGCTGACTTGAAACGTTTAAAGCCTGCGACTTCTAAAGGCGTATACATTCAAAAGATCACTTTGAGCTCAACTATGGGTCCTGGTTTGATCGTTGATGTAGCAAACGTTTCTAAATAAGTCTCGACTTATACAGAATTTTAAAGCCCTGAGTAAGTTTTAAAGCACTGCTTTAAAACTTACGCAAGAAACGCTCCGTCGTATTTTGCAAACTTAGGCAAACTTTGAATTGATAAATGAAAATTTATCAGCGTCAAAGACCGCGGGCGAGGGGAGTTTTATGCTTCGCTCTTAATCGTCCAGCCTGCGTAGACGCGGTGGTGTGATTTGTTCATCCTCCGCGTGTTAGTCCAGTGATGGATTAACGAATTGGGAGTGTACTTCGCGTAAGTACATAAATCACCGTTAGGAGGTTTTACAATGGCTCTTCTTATCGAAGGCAAAAAACAGATCGTAGCTGAAGTAACTGAAGTTGCTTCTACTGCATTTGCCGCTGTTGTTGCTGACTATCAAGGTTTAACTGTTGAGCAATTAACTGCTCTTCGCGTTGAAGCTCGTAAACTAGGTGTTCACACACGTATCGTGCGTAACACTTTGGCTAAACGCGCTCTTCAAGATACTCAATTCAATATCTTGAACGACAACCTTGTTGGCCCAACAATCTTAGCTTTCTCGACTTCTGAAGACGACATGGGTGCTGCTGCACGTTTGTTCGAAGAATTCGCTAAAACTAATAAAGCATTTGAACTTAAAGCTGCTGCATTTGATGGCAAACTTTATCAAGGCGAAGAAGTTAGCGTTATCGCGAATCTTCCGAACCAAGAGAAAGCGCTTACTATGCTTGCAAACGTTCTTCAAGCTCCTATTTCGAAATTGGGCCGCTTACTTACAGCGCTTCAAGAGAAAAACGAGTCAGAAGCTGCTTAAGCTCAAACTTACACACACATCATTCAATACCCATTTGGAGTTAATCTCATGGCTTTAACAAACGAAGAAATCCTAAACGCAGTTGCTGAAAAAACTGTTCTTGAACTTGTTGAACTTATTTCTGCTTTCGAAGAGAAATTCAACGTTTCTGCTGCTGCTGTAGCTGTTGCTGCTGGTCCTGCTGCTGCTGCTGCTGAAGAGCAATCTGAATTCAATGTTGAATTGACTTCTTTTGGCGCAAACAAAGTTGCTGTAATTAAAGCAGTTCGTGAAGCAACTGGCCTTGGCTTGAAAGAAGCTAAAGACATGGTTGAAAGCGCTCCTACAGTTCTTAAAGAAGGCGTTTCTAAAGAAGAAGGCGAAGAACTTAAGAAGAAACTTGAAGAAGCTGGTGCTACAGTTACTCTTAAGTAATAGCTTAAGGGAGCCGGTTTTTTTATAATCAGCTCCAAAAATTGGCTGATGGCTCTTGGGTCATCAGCCTTTTTGCGTTACAATAATCGGCTCGATTTTTGTTTGCATGATATAAAAATCATACAAATTAAAAATAAACATAATGAACAAACGTTTACCAATATTTTTCAGTAAAAAAATATTGATAAGCGTTTTAATACCACTAAAAATTGCAGCATTTGTAAAGAGTGGTGGCCATATCGGCCAGCGTAATTCCTTCTGAGCCCGTTCTGCAGGCGGGCTTGGTTTACACTTTCCGAGGACTCCAGATGGCATACTCATATACCGAAAAGAAACGGATCCGTAAGAATTTTGGTAAATTGCCTAGCGTTATGGATGCTCCGTACCTGCTCGCGATTCAAGTCGACTCGTACAGAACGTTCTTACAAGATGGCAAATCACCAAAAAACCGCGAAGATATCGGTCTCCAAGCCGCATTTCGTTCAGTTTTTCCTATAGAAAGTTATTCTGGCAATGCTGCTTTAGAATTTGTTGAGTATAGTCTTGGTAAGCCTGAGTTTGATGTACGCGAATGTATTCTTCGTGGCTCAACTTATGCAGCACCAATGCGTGTAAAAATTCGTTTGATCCTGAAAGATCGTGAAACGAAGTCAATTAAAGACGTACGTGAACAAGAAGTCTATATGGGCGAAATGCCATTGATGACGGATAACGGGACCTTTGTAATTAATGGTACCGAGCGTGTAATCGTATCTCAATTACACCGTTCACCAGGCGTATTCTTTGACCACGATAAAGGTAAGACTCACTCAAGTGGTAAAGTCCTTTATTCAGCGCGTATCATTCCTTACCGTGGTTCATGGTTAGATTTTGAATTCGATGCCAAAGACCTGGTCTATGTACGTATTGACCGTCGTCGTAAATTACTTGCGACTGTGGTGCTGCGTGCGCTGGGTTATAGCAACGAAAACATTCTCAACATGTTCTACGAGAAAGTCCCTGTATATCTTGACATGGGTAGCTATCAAATTGACTTGGTGCCGGAACGTCTGCGCGGCGAAATGGCACAATTTGACATCTTGGATAAAGATGGCAAGGCAATCGTTGAACAAGGTAAACGTATTAACGCGCGTCATGTACGTCAGATGGAAGCTTCAGGTCTTGAAAAACTTGCAGTGCCTGATGAGTATTTGTATGAGCGTATCACGGCTGAAGACATCGCATTAAAAGATGGCGACGTGATTGCTGCAAATACCGTATTGAGCCATGAAGTCATGGTGAAAATTGCAGAAGGCGGCGTGAAGCAGTTTAATGTTCTGTTCACCAATGATATCGACCGTGGTTCATTCGTTGCAGATTCTCTACGTGCAGATACTACGACCACTCGTGAAGAAGCATTGGTCGAAATCTACAAAGTCATGCGTCCGGGCGAGCCACCAACCAAAGAAGCAGCTGAGAACCTGTTCAATAACCTGTTCTTCTCTTCTGAGCGTTATGACTTGTCTCCAGTCGGTCGTATGAAGTTCAACCGTCGTTTGGGTCGTCCTTATGAAGTGGGTACAGACCAGAAGTCGCGTGAAGTTGAAGGTATTCTCTCGAACGAAGATATCACTGATGTATTGAAAACATTAGTTGAAATCCGTAACGGTAAAGGTGAAGTCGACGATATCGATCACTTGGGTAACCGTCGTGTTCGTTCTGTGGGCGAAATGACAGAAAACCAATTCCGTGTCGGTCTGGTTCGTGTAGAACGTGCTGTTAAAGAACGTTTATCTCAAGCTGAAACAGACAACCTGTCTCCGCAAGATCTAATCAATGCGAAGCCTGTTGCTGCTGCAATCAAAGAATTCTTTGGTTCAAGCCAGTTGTCTCAGTTCATGGATCAAAACAACCCGTTGTCTGAAATCACGCACAAGCGTCGTGTATCAGCACTTGGTCCCGGTGGTTTGACGCGTGAACGTGCGGGCTTTGAAGTACGTGACGTACATCAAACGCATTACGGTCGTGTATGTCCAATTGAAACGCCGGAAGGTCCAAACATTGGTTTGATCAACTCGCTTTCTGTATATGCTAAAGCGAACAACTTCGGTTTCCTGGAAACGCCTTACCGTAAAGTAGTTGATGGCCGTGTAACCATGGACATTGAATACCTGTCTGCGATTGAAGAAGTGGGTACTGTGATTGCACAGGCCGATTCTGCAGTAGATGCTGATGGTAATTTATTAGAAGAAGTTGTATCTGTACGTCACCAAGGTGACTTCGTACGCATGCCGCCGGAAAAAGTAACGCATATGGATGTATCTGCTCAGCAGGTTGTATCTGTGGCTGCGTCACTGATTCCGTTCCTTGAACACGATGATGCCAACCGTGCATTGATGGGTTCAAACATGCAACGTCAGGCTGTTCCTACGTTAATCGCTGACAAACCACTCGTAGGTACGGGTATGGAAGCGAACGTAGCACATGACTCTGGTGTATGTGTGATCGCTCAGCGTGGTGGTCGTATCGAGTTTGTTGATGCATCTCGTGTAGTCATTCGTGTGAACGAAGAAGAGATGATCGCAGGTGAGGCAGGTGTAGATATCTATAACCTGATCAAATACACCCGTTCAAACCAAAACACCTGTATCAACCAGAAAGTTCTGGTGAACCTGGGTGATAAAGTGGGTCGTGGTGACGTATTAGCTGATGGTCCATCGACTGATGGCGGTGAGCTAGCGCTTGGTCAAAACATGCGCGTCGCATTCATGACCTGGAACGGTTACAACTACGAAGACTCGATCTTACTTTCAGAGCGTGTACTTCAAGAAGACCGTTTAACCTCGATTCATATCCAGGAATTGTCATGTGTCGCACGTGATACTAAGCTTGGTGCTGAAGAAATCACGGCCGATATCCCGAATGTGGGTGAAGCAGCGCTTTCTAAACTTGATGAATCAGGTATTGTTTACATCGGTGCTGAAGTAACAGCAGGTGATATTCTTGTTGGTAAAGTGACGCCTAAAGGTGAAACGCAGCTAACGCCGGAAGAAAAATTGCTTCGTGCAATCTTCGGTGAAAAAGCAGCTGACGTTAAAGATTCATCTTTACGCGTTCCATCTGGTACCAAAGGTACTGTGATTGATGTTCAAGTGTTTACACGTGATGGTCTTGAAAAAGACGAACGTGCTCAAGCAATTGAAAAAGCTCAGCTTGATGCTTACCGTAAAGACTTGAAAGAAGAGTTCAAGATCTTTGAAGAAGCAGCACGTGAACGTGTAATTCGTTTGTTGAACGGTCAAGAGTCGAATGGTGGCGGTACCACTAAACGTGGCGACAAACTGTCTGAAGACGTGTTGTCTGGTTTAGAGCTTGTTGATCTTCTTGAAATTCAACCGGTTGATGAAGCAATCGCTGAACGTCTAACGCAAATTCAAGTGTTCTTGAAAGAGAAGAGCTTCGAAATTGACGAGAAATTTGCTGAGAAAAAACGCAAACTTTCTACAGGCGATGAGCTGACCACTGGCGTATTGAAAGTAGTTAAAGTTTATCTTGCGGTAAAACGTCGCATCCAGCCGGGTGATAAGATGGCCGGTCGTCACGGTAACAAGGGTGTTGTATCAAACATCTTGCCGGTAGAAGACATGCCACACGATGCCAATGGTGTACCTGTTGATATCGTACTGAACCCGCTGGGCGTACCATCGCGTATGAACGTGGGTCAGATTCTTGAAACTCACTTAGGTATGGCTGCCAAAGGTCTTGGCGATCAAATCGACAAGATGATGAAAGAACAGCGTACTGTACTTGAGCTTCGTGATTTCCTGGACAAGATTTATAACAAAGTTGGTGGCGAGCAAGAAGATCTTGACAGTTTGACTGATGAAGAAATCTTGAAACTTTCTGGTAACTTGCGTGCTGGTGTGCCTTTGGCAACACCTGTATTCGATGGTGCTGAAGAAGGTCAGATCAAAGAATTGTTACAACTTGCAGGTCTATCAAGTACTGGTCAGACAGTATTATATGATGGTCGTACTGGTGAGCGTTTCGACCGTCCAGTAACTGTAGGTTATATGTACATGCTGAAACTGAACCACTTAGTTGATGACAAGATGCATGCGCGTTCAACTGGTTCTTATTCTCTAGTCACGCAACAGCCGCTGGGTGGTAAAGCACAATTCGGTGGTCAGCGTTTCGGTGAGATGGAAGTCTGGGCACTAGAAGCTTACGGTGCAGCATATACGCTACAAGAAATGCTGACTGTGAAATCGGATGACGTTGAAGGCCGTACCCGTATCTACAAGAATATTGTAGATGGTAACCATTATATGGACCCGGGTATGCCTGAATCGTTCAACGTATTGACCAAAGAGATCCGTTCTTTAGGTATCAACATTGAACTGAAAAATGGTGACTAATTAGTTCCATTGAATCTCCCTTGCGAAGCAATGCTTCTCACCTCTTTAAGAAAGAGGGGAAAGTCCCTCTTTATAAAGGGGGATTTAGGGGGATTCTTGGGATTCCCAATTCAGTTAAAAACAATATTTGTGACCCAGTCGAGAAGTGAAAATCTCCTCGACACACGGAGAAAAAAATTGAAAGACTTGCTCGATATCATGCGCAAAAAGACGGATTCAGACGGTCATGCTCCTGTAGAGTTTGACCGCATCCGTATTGGTCTTGCGTCACCAGAAATGATTAAGTCATGGTCTCACGGTGAAGTTAAAAAGCCAGAAACCATTAACTATCGTACGTTCAAACCTGAACGTGATGGTTTATTCTGTGCCAAAATCTTTGGTCCAGTAAAAGATTACGAATGCTTGTGTGGTAAATACAAGCGTATGAAATACAAAGGCGTCATTTGTGAAAAATGTGGCGTTGAAGTAACAACTGCGAAAGTTCGTCGTGAACGTATGGGTCACATCGAGCTAGCTTCTCCAGTTGCACACATCTGGTTCTTGAAATCATTGCCGAGCCGTATCGGTCTATTATTAGACATGACGCTACGTGATATCGAACGCGTATTGTATTTCGAATCTTATGTGGTTACCGATCCCGGTATGACGCCATTTGAGAAATACCAGCTTCTGAACGATGAAGAATACTTCAATGCGTTGGAAGAGCATGGTGATGAATTCACAGCGAAAATGGGTGCAGAAGCGGTTCAAGACTTGTTGAAAGACATCGATCTTGAAGCTGAAATTGCGCGTCTTCGTGAAGAAATTCCTGTGACAACTTCAGAAACCAAGCTGAAAAAAGCCTCTAAGCGTTTGAAGTTGATGGAAGCATTCAACGATTCGAACAACAAGCCAGAATGGATGGTGTTGACTGTACTTCCAGTTCTGCCACCAGACCTTCGTCCGTTGGTACCACTTGAAGGTGGTCGTTTCGCGACTTCTGACTTGAACGATCTTTACCGTCGTGTGATTAACCGTAACAACCGTTTAAAACGTCTTCTTGACCTTGCAGCGCCAGACATCATCGTACGTAACGAAAAACGTATGTTGCAAGAGTCTGTCGATGCATTGTTGGACAACGGTCGTCGTGGTCGTGCAATTACCGGTTCGAACAAGCGTCCGCTTAAATCTTTGGCAGATATGATCAAAGGTAAGCAAGGTCGTTTCCGTCAGAACTTATTGGGTAAACGTGTCGATTACTCAGGTCGTTCGGTCATTACCGTTGGTCCAAACCTGCGTTTGCACCAATGTGGTCTTCCGAAGAAAATGGCACTTGAACTGTTCAAGCCATTCATTTTCGCGAAACTACAGGCATCTGGTCAAGCAACCACCATTAAAGCTGCGAAGAAAATGGTTGAGCGCGAGACGCCAGAAGTTTGGGACGTTCTTGCTCACGTGATCCGTCAACATCCAGTGATGTTGAACCGTGCGCCAACACTTCACCGTCTAGGTCTTCAAGCATTTGAACCGATCCTGATTGAAGGTAAGGCGATCCGTCTACACCCACTCGTGTGTGCTGCGTTTAACGCCGACTTCGATGGTGACCAAATGGCGGTACACGTACCATTAACACTTGAAGCGCAGTTAGAAGCGCGTGCGTTAATGATGTCGACCAACAACATCTTGTCTCCAGCGAACGGTGAGCCAATCATCGTGCCGTCTCAGGACGTTGTCTTGGGCTTGTATTACATCACGCGTGATGCAATCAATGCCAAAGGTGAGGGCATGGTGTTCGCGGATACTCACGAAGTAAACCGTGCACTGGCAACAGGTCAGGTTGATCTACACGCTCGCGTTAAAGCACGTGTACACCAGACTGTCATCGATGAAGATGGCAACCGTGAACATCAAACCATTATTGTAGATACCACACCTGGTCGCTGCCTACTTTGGGAAGTTGTGCCTGAAGGTATGGATTTCCAGCAAATTAACGTTGAGATGACCAAGAAAAACATCTCTAAGTTAATTAACTCTTGCTACCGTAAATTGGGTCTGAAAGATACTGTTATCTTCGCTGACCAATTGATGTACCTAGGCTTCCGTCAGGCGACGCGTTCAGGTGTATCTGTCGGTATGGAAGACATGGTTATTCCACCACAAAAACAAGTCATTATTGGTAAAGCGGAAGCTGAAGTTCGTGAAATCGAACAACAGTTCGAACAAGGTTTCGTAACTGCCGGCGAACGTTATAACAAAGTGGTCGATATTTGGGCGCGTACCAATGACCAGGTTGCTAAAGCGATGATGGACAACTTGTCTTTCACGACTGTTAAAAACAAACAGGGTGAAGACGAGAAGCAAAAATCATTCAACTCGATCTACATGATGTCTGACTCGGGTGCCCGTGGTTCGGCAGCTCAGATTCGTCAGTTGGCGGGTATGCGTGGTTTGATGGCGAAGCCGGATGGCTCGATCATTGAAACGCCTATTAAAGCGAACTTCCGTGAAGGTTTGACTGTACTACAGTACTTCATCTCGACACACGGTGCGCGTAAAGGTTTGGCCGATACAGCACTGAAAACTGCGAACTCTGGTTACTTGACGCGTCGTCTGGTAGACGTTGCGCAAGACTTGGTGATTACCGAGCCAGATTGTGGCACCTTCGACGGTCTAGTAATGACACCATTCATTCAAGGTGGCGATGTCATCGAGAACTTGGGTGCACGAGTATTGGGTCGTGTGGTTGCTGAAGATGTGAAACGTGTCGGTACAGACGAAGTTCTGCTTCCACGTAATACTTTAATTGACGAGAAACTGGCAACGTTTATCGAAAGCCAAGGTGTCGACGAAATTAAAGTACGTTCGGTTGTAAACTGTGCGTCTACTTTCGGTGTATGTGCGAAATGTTACGGCCGTGACTTAGCGCGTGGTCATCAGGTGAACCCGGGTGAGTCTGTTGGTGTCATGGCAGCTCAATCGATTGGTGAACCAGGTACACAGTTAACTATGCGTACCTTCCACGTGGGTGGTGCTGCAAGCCGAACGTCTGCTGCAAACAGCGTACAAGTTCGTAACCAGGGTACAGTGCGTTTCCACAACGTGAAAACAGTACAACATGCCAAAGGTCACTTGGTATCGACTTCACGTTCAGGTGAAATCGGTATCGCGGATGATTTAGGTCGTGAGCGTGAGCGCTATAAACTGCCTTACGGTGCGTCTATCTTGCTAAAAGATGGCGAAGCTGTAGAAGCAGGCGGTATCGTGGCGACTTGGGATCCGCATACACATCCATTGGTAACAGAAGTTGCAGGTAAAGTGCGTTTCAGCCAGATCGCTGATGGCGTGACCGTGACTTCGAAAACTGATGATGCAACAGGTATGTCAACCATCGAAATCTTGCCAGTGACTTCACGTCCTGCGTCAGGTAAAGATTTGCGTCCTGCTGTAGTGTTAGACACAGTTGAAGGCACTGAACAGTTCTACTTCTTGCCACAAAACACCATTCTTTCTGTCCGTGATGGCGAAACGATTGGTGTCGGTGATGTCATCGGTCGTGTACCACAAGAATCTTCACGTACCCGTGATATTACCGGTGGTCTACCGCGTGTAGCTGACTTGTTCGAAGCACGTAAGCCGAAAGAGCATGCAATCCTTGCAGAAGTATCGGGCGTTGTGAGCTTCGGTAAAGAAACCAAAGGTAAGAACCGTCTGGTGATTACACCGGATGATGGCTCTGAGATTTACGAAGAGCTGATTCCGAAATGGCGTACCATTAACGTGTTCGAAGGCGAACATGTGAACCGTGGTGAAACCATTTCTGACGGCCCACAGAACCCGCATGACATTTTACGTCTGAAAGGTGAAGTGGCGCTGACCAACTACATCGTGAACGAAGTTCAGGACGTATACCGTCTGCAAGGTGTAAAAATCAACGACAAGCACATTGAAGTCATCGTACGTCAAATGCTGCGTAAAGTGGATATCACTGATGGTGGCGATACCAGCTTCATCAAAGGCGAACAAGTGGATTACATCCGTGTTGTACAGGAAAACCAAGCAGTTCTTGCACAAAACAAGTTCCCTGCGAAGTTTGAACGTCTGTTGATGGGTATTACCAAAGCGTCGCTTTCGACTGACTCGTTCATCTCTGCTGCATCGTTCCAGGAAACCACACGTGTGTTAACTGAAGCGGCTGTAACAGGTAAAGAAGATGACTTACGCGGTCTGAAAGAAAACGTGGTTGTAGGTCGTCTGATCCCAGCGGGTACAGGTTTGGCTTACCATCTCGAGCGTCGTCGTCAAGAAGCAGAAGCTGCAGAATTTGAACTGCACAATGACTTCTCTGATGTTGATCAAGCTTTAAGTCAAGCATTTAACGAAGAATTCTAATTCAAGTTAAAGCTAAAAAAGAGACGCCTTCGGGCGTCTTTTTTTGTCTTAAATACATAAAAATTAAAAGCTAATTAAAGGCTAAACAGCGGAATAATCCATTGATACTTACAAAACTCAGCAGGAATACCGAGAGAAGTAACACGCTCCATGTTTTAGTTTTATAAAATGAAGATAAGCTGAATTAAAGTATGAAAAGGAAGGCCAAAGTCATGAAAAAATTAATGGGTGTGATGGCAGTTGCAACTCTCTCCACCTTTATGCTGGCAGGTTGTGAAAGTATGTCTGCCAATGAGCAGCGTATCGGTGCTGCCGCCTTAGGTGGTGCAGTCGGTGGTGGTGTAGGTAATAGTGTCGGGGGTGGTCTTGGTTCTGCAGTCGGTGGTGGTGCAGGCGCAGCCGTGGGAAGTAAGTCCCAAGGTGGCTCAAACCGTAATGCGACCTATAGTGGTGTCGGCGGTGCTGTAGGCTCAGCTGTAGGTAAAAGCATATTCGGTGGGAATGCTGGTGCTGCGATTGGTGGTGCAATCGGTGGTGGCGCAGGTGCTGCGATCGAACAGGATAACCGCCGTCGTTAAGTCTACACTGACTTTAAATCGATTCAGATCTAAAAGCGCCCATGTGGCGCTTTTACCTTATCCAGTTTTTTGAATTTTTCCTTTGCTTTGTTTGCGCCGGATATAAACCGTTTTTTGTACTTCGGCAATTCGAACGCCAGCCTCATCATAGATATTGAGCTGGTAATGGCGATACACTGGCGCATTATCGGCTGCCAGATTGATAATCGTGGCAATTTCTTCAGCAGAAATCCGAATGTCCGCCACCACTGTGCCGCGACCCGGTGCCAAAAACTGAATGCTGGCGCCTTTATCCCAGACCAGATATTTCGGCCCCAAATGATGCATCAGCAATAACATGTAAAAGGGATCGACCATCGAATACAGGCTGCCACCAAAATGCACACCGACAATATTCTGGTTTTTACGGGTCAGCGGCATTTTGACCCGAACGTGATAATGATTAAAATCAATCTTATTAATTTCAATGCCTGCACCACGATAAGGGGCATAGCGGTTCAGAATAAATTTTGAAACCAGAGGCAGTTTTTGAATTTTCTGGAATAGGCTCATACTGACATTCTTTTTGCGGCTGTGATTATGCATACTAGAGCAACAAAAATGCGCTGGCATTGATCAATCATGCCGATTTATAAACTAAGTGGTCAATAATAAAAACAGGATCAAAAGATGGAAATGCACATGCAATGGGTCGATACCACGGATCAGCAGCGTCTCTGTGTCAAAACTTATGGACAACCAGAACAGCCGGCCTTGGTACTGGTTCATGGCTATCCTGATCATCAAGCGGTTTGGGAGCCAGTCATTGCTTATTTGAGTCAGGATTATTTTGTTGTGAGCTATGATGTACGTGGCGCAGGTGAGTCCAGTATTCCTCAAAAAATTTCGGATTACCGCCTGGCACGCTTAAGTCAGGATCTGGAAGAGGTAGTGAGTAAGGTATTGCCGAATCGTGGTTTTCATCTGGCAGCGCATGACTGGGGTTCAATTCAGTCTTGGGAATCTGTCACAGATTTAAGATTCAAAGGCCGAATTCTGTCTTATAGCACGCTGTCTGGCCCTTGTCTGGATCATGCTGCTTTCTGGATGCGCGAGCAGTTCAATCAAGACAAAGCAAAATTTTTAAAGCAAATGAGCAAGTCCTGGTATATCGCGGTATTTCAGTTGCCTTTACTAGCCCCCTTGGCCTGGAATTTTTTTAATCCGCAGCGCTGGGCCAAGATTGTCCGGCAATTAGAAAGACGGGACGATCTGCCGCTGAACCCGAAGATCGTCAAAGATGGCAAGTATGGGGTAAACCTGTATCGGGCCAATTTTTTACCGCGTTTGGCCCGACCACGGCAGCGCTTTGCCATCTGTCCGGTACAAGCGATTGTACTGAAATATGACCAGTTTGTCGGGCCTGATCTGGTCGATGAGATGGCAAAATGGGTCGATAATTTCTCTAAAGTGGAACTGGACGCCAATCACTGGGCAATTCTGAGCCAGCCAGAACAAGTGGCTCAATTAATTGATCACTTTATTCAGCGTCAATCTGCTGAAGTCGTCTAATCAGCCTCAGCACTGAACATGACTGCTGAAAGGAAAAGTGGCGGAATTTTTATCCGAATTTTCTGATAAAATAGCCGCTTTCTCTCTATTCCGATTCATTATGTTCGCAATTCTTGCTGCTATTGGAGTCATGTTCGGACTCTCATTGGCACGTGTACCTGTGGTTTTTGCCCTGGTCATTGGTGCTGTTACGGGTGGTTTACTGGCAGGTCTTGGCCTTCAGGGAACCTTGGACGCGTTTAACAATGGCTTGGGCGGCGGTGCCAAAATTGCCTTGGCTTACGGTATTTTAGGTGCATTTGCTTTGGCGTTGGCACGTTCAGGTTTGCCGGATTTGTTGGCGTATAAAATGATCAACACCTTAAAAGGTGAGGCTGATTTTAAAGCACAAAACCGGGTGAAATATCTGATCTTTTTTACAGTAGCCATTGCTGCGGTATTTTCCCAGAACGTGATTCCGGTACATATCGCCTTTATTCCAGTCCTGATTCCACCATTATTGACTGTATTTAACCATTTAAAGCTCGACCGTCGTTTGATTGCCTGTTTGCTGACATTTGGTCTGGTGGGAACCTATATGCTGATTCCAGTCGGTTTTGGTGCAATCTTCCTGAATGACATTCTGGGTCATAACATCAATACCTTTGGTAAGCCATACGGATTTGAAATTAGCTATGACCAGATTCCATCTGCGATGGCAATTCCAGTATTCGGGATGTTTGTAGGCTTATTGGTGGCGATCTTTATTAGCTATCGCAAACCACGTCAATATCAAGATATTCATGTCCAGGAACAGCAAAGTATTTCCGCTGAATTGGGTGTGGCTGAGCAGGTTAAACCGCAGATTGCCAAATTTACCATCTGGATGGCAGGTCTTGCAGTTATTGCCACATTGGCGGTACAGCTTTATTCAGACTCGATGATTCTGGCTGGTCTGGTCGGTGTCGCGATCCTGAGTTGTGCCGGGATCTTTAAATGGAAAGAAGCGGATGATGTGATCATTACCGGTATGCGCATGATGGCGCTAGTTGGCTTTATCATGATTGCGGCACAAGGCTTTGCCGCGGTGATTGAAGCGACTAATCAGGTACCAACCTTGGTTGAAGCATCAGTAAACTGGATTGGTAATAGTCAGGCACTGGCCGCATTTCTGATGCTGTTGATTGGTTTGCTGATCACATTGGGCATTGGTTCGTCTTTCTCGACTATTCCTATTCTGGCGATTATTTATGTTCCGCTGTGTATCCAGTTTGGTTTCAGCCCGGCTGCGACCATTGCCATTATCGGGACTGCGGCGGCTTTAGGCGATGCCGGCTCTCCAGCGTCAGATTCAACTCTAGGCCCAACATCCGGTCTGAATATGGATGGTCAGCATGACCATATGAAAGACAGTGTGGTTCCAACTTTCATTCATTTTAATATCCCGCTGATGATTTTTGGCTGGATTGCGGCGATGGTGCTGTAATTTAATTATACGGACTTGAGTGAATATTAAATTCACTCAAGGAGTATTTTAAATAGCTTTATAATATATATTTAAAATACATGTTTTAATAGTTTTAAATATAAAAATGAGTTTATTTCTTTAAATAACCTTATTTAAATCTGATTAGATTAGTTGGTATTAAAACCAACCAATTTAGTATATTTAAAATAAATAATATATAAAAACAATAACTTAAATAATATTTGTAATTTAGTTTTATAATCTCTATTGCATATTAAATCCCTCCACGTTTATCATTAAATTAATATTTAAATTCTTAATAAATAATCTTCCAGTGGGGTATTTTAAAATGTTAAAACAAGTTGCTATAATTGCATTAATGGGTCTTTCTGCATCTGCGATGGCAGGTCAATGGCAAGTGAAAGTCGGTGGTTCTGTATTGGCGCCACAGAATGACGACAACGGGACATTGAATATTGCTGGAAAAGCAGAAGTAAGTAATGAAATTGGTTTTACTCCATCTGTTGAGTATTTTTTTGAAAATTCACCTCTGTCAGTAGAAGTTCTTTTAGCAACGCCATTTACGCATGATGTTGCAACTGAAGCTTTTGGTGAGAAAACAGCTGAGTTTAAGCACTTACCACCAACGATTACTGCTAAATACAACTTTAAAAATTCAACTCGCTTTACTCCTTATGTCGGTATTGGTGCAACCGTAGTGGTTCCTTGGGATGAGGAAATTGCATTACCAGGTCATAAGCTTGATGCAGATGTCGCTTATGGTGTAGCCGGTCAGGTTGGTTTTAACTTCCAGCCAGCCGATGCTAAAAACTGGGGTGTATTTGCAGATGTTCGCTACGCTCAAGTTGAAACAGATCTTACTTTGACAACGCCTGATGGTACAAAAGTCGACTTGGGTGAATTAAAGGTAAATCCTTGGGTATATACAGTCGGCTATAGCTATAAATTCTAAGCTTTCATATTTCTGGATTGATTTTCCAAAGGCCTCATCTTGTATGAGGCTTTTTTTTCAAAATAACAACGATTTATAACCTATTGAAATTGAGCAGATTGGCAATGTTCAAATATATTAAAACGAATAAAGTAAATATTAATTGAATACGACTTAATAATTGAATAATAAGGAAGATCAGCATGAGATTTTTAATGAAGAGTATTGTGATCTTCTGCGGCCTGTTGGTCGCACCTGCCTATGCCGCAAGTTTTGATTGTCAGAAAGCTGAAACCGTGACCGAAAAAGCCATTTGTGAACATCGTCTGCTTAATGATGCCGATGTCAAAATGAGTACCAGCTATCATATCTTACGGCGTATGGTTCCCATGGGCACGCGTTCAGTGATACAGCGCGATCAGGTCAAATGGTTGCAGTTTCGCGACCAGTGTCTGGAATCGGTCTCTTGCCTGAACCAAGTCTATAATATGCGTCAACAGCAACTGGACTTGCAGTTTCAGCGCATTTATAAGCTTGGGCCTTATTAAGTCTGACAGTCGGTCTGGCAAAGATTAAAACCCTGCCAGATCAAGTGCTCAAAAATATCTTGTGAAAAAATATACCACTGACTATTGAAAATTGAGGAACTCACTCCATTCATATAGGCAACAGTATTGACCTGTATTTAAAATAAAAGGAGTGATTAATGAGTGAGTCTAACGCACAAAAACATAGTTTCCAGGCTGAAGTGGCTCAGTTACTACATCTCGTGACCCATTCGCTTTATTCAAACCCTGAAATTTTTCTGCGCGAACTGATTTCGAATGCCTCGGATGCTTGTGACAAATTGCGTTTTGAAGGGATCAATCATCCCGAATTTTATGAAAATGATCCGGATTTACGTGTTCGTGTCAGCCTTGATGCAGAGAATAAGACCATTACCATTTCAGATAACGGAATTGGTCTAAGCGAACAGGAAGCTATTGATAATTTAGGCACCATTGCCAAATCGGGCACCAAAGACTTTATGTCTAAACTGACCGGTGACCAGAAGGCCGATGCCCAGCTGATTGGCCAGTTTGGGGTCGGTTTCTATTCAGGTTTTATTGTGGCAGACAAGATCACGGTAGAATCACGTCGTGCCGGTGCAGATGCATCTGAAGGTGTACGCTGGATTAGTGGCGGTACTGGTGAATTTGAAGTTGAACAAATTCAAAAAGCAGGTCGTGGTACCGATATTATTCTGCATCTGCGTGACGATGCGCTGGACTATTTGCAAAGCCATAAGGTTAAGCAAATTATTAATAAATACTCAGACCACATCAGCCTGCCAATCCAGATGCAAAAAGAAGTCTGGCAGGAGGAAGAAGCGGCTGAAGGTGAAACACCGAAAGGTGGCCAGTATGTCAAGACTGATGAGTGGGAAGCGATTAACTCGGCCAGCGCACTCTGGACACGGAGCAAGTCTGAAATTACTGAAGAACAATATGTCGAGTTCTATAAAAACTTAAGCCATGATTTCACGGCGCCATTGGCTTGGGCGCATAACCGGGTGGAAGGCAGTACTGAATATACCCAGTTATTGTATATTCCAAGCAAAGCCCCACATGACATTTTCACCCGTGAATCAAAAGCCGGCATCAAGCTGTATGTGAAACGCGTCTTTATTATGGATGATGCGGATAATCTGATTCCGAATTACCTGCGCTTTGTACAAGGCGTGGTAGACAGTGCCGATTTACCACTGAACGTCAGCCGTGAGTTACTGCAAGAAAGCCGCGATGTGAAAACCATCCGTGACGGGAATGCCCGCCGTATCCTGACGATTCTGGATCATCTGGCCAAATCTGAAGATGAAAAAGATCAGGAAAAATTCAAGACTTTCCATCAGGAATTTGCTTCAGTGTTGAAAGAAGGCCTGGGTGAAGATTTTGCCAACCGTGAACGTATTTTGAAACTGCTGCGTTATGCAACCTCGAACAATGATGAAGTCAGCACGTCATTGGCAGACTATAAAGCACGCATGAAAGACGGTCAGAAAGCCATCTATTATGTGACTGCAGACAGCCTGAATGCTGCAAAGAATTCACCGCAGTTAGAACTGTTCAAGAAAAAAGGCATTGAAGTTCTGCTCATGACCGAACGCGTAGATGAATGGGCGATGAACTTTGTGAATGAGTTCGATGGCACGCCGTTGCAAAACGTGTCTAAGGGTGCAGTTGATTTGGGCGATCTTCAGGATGCTGAAGAGAAAAAAGCACTTGAAGAAGCCGCAGCCCAGTTTAAACCGGTGGTCGAGAAGCTGACTGATTCACTCAAAGACAAGACCAAAGAAGTGCGCGTGACTACGCGTCTGGTCGATTCACCGGCCTGTCTGGTGACTGGAGAAGGGGAACTATCTCCACAATTAATCCGTATGCTAAAAGATGCAGGTCAGCCTGTACCGGATATGAAGCCGATTCTGGAAATCAACCCGGAACATCCTTTGGTGAAAAAACTGGATGGCTCAGCGCAGTTTGACGATCTGGCCAATGTGATCTTTGATCAGGCGGTGATTGCAGAAGGTGGATTACCAGAAAATCCTGCTGAGTATGTGAAGCGTATCAATAGCTTGTTGCTTGCTTAACACATGATGCTCTAAGCTAAAAAATCCCTCTACGGAGTAATGCCAGTCAGTTAAGGAATTGACTGGCATTTTCTTTTTCAAATTCATGATTATATCTGATAGATAGAAAAGTCATCCGCAACTGTTTGAGGCATGAGGTGTATTGCACTGCAAGATTTAAAAATGATTGTTTCTGCGACAAATTTACTAATCGATGGTGGTTGACGAGTTTTGCGGTGAGGAGTGTTGCTCCGCAAGATGCCTTCCTTGCGAAGCTTCGCTTCTCATTTGGGCGAAACCAAAGTAACAAATAATTTACAAGACTTTGATTTATGACATTAATACTCCGCCGTGAATGACTAAAAATTAAAGAGTCTATTTCTAAACTCTTTAACTGGTCAGCATTACCTCTACGGAGGGATTTTTTAGCTTTGCACCGCGCTTGAGTTTAAAACAATGCCTCTAAACGCACCAAAGCACCAACATAGTGATCACGATCTTCGCGATGATCATTCAGATAGTTGAGGTCGGTCTGGACAAAAAACCATTCACGTAAAAAAGGCTGTCTCCAAGACACATATGGTCCCCAGCGATTCAGACGTAGATCTTTGTCATTTAGATAACCGCCGGTATAAATACCATAGCTAAAACGGTTGTCCTGAAAAAACTGATGTTGCCTAAAGGTATAGTTGTCCCAGGTCAGATCATCATCTTGATCATCTGCATAGGTCAGACTGAGCTGATTGGAAAAAAATGCCTGATTGGGACGGGTATGGATCAGTTCCAGATTGGTACGCAAATAGTTTTCACTTTGAATCCCGTAGCGATAAATCTGTTCGGCATGAAAAAAGTAGTCATTTTCCAGTGTCCAATCTTTACTGGCTTTGACGCGCAGGTAAATATCATCTCCGGAGCGTAAACCCAGATCCAGATCGGTTTCAAAAGGAATCCGGTCTGACCATTCCGACCAGCGTAAGGCGAATGAGCTGTTATCCTGGCGTGCGCGCTTGGTATCGAGACGCTTATCTCCAGATGTTGCCGGATTTTCATTGGTAATCGCGACATTACTGTCTAATTCATTGTCCAGACTGTCATCACCGAAGACCAGACTCAGCTTTTGCTCTAAAGTGGGAAGTTTGATTCTGCCACGGATACGGGGCTTAATCTCATAACCCTCATATTCATCCCAGCGATTATCCAAAATGACACGCAGTGTGGCGGCAGCCGGCTGATCCGGATCAGTTTCACCAAACCAGTTATCAATTTTATGCGCAGTACGATTTGCCCATTCTCGGATGCCTTTCTGTTTCTGATCGGCCCATGAATGATTTTCCGTTTCTAACGTTGGCGGGACGATGGCGGTATTCGACTGCTCTGGAAGAATGGTTGGTGTTGCATCAATCAAACGCGGAATTTGATCCAGAAGTCCTGAACGTGCCGGCTCAACACTCTCCGATTTTTTTTCTTGGTCTGAAGAAGCATCTTTTACTGAATTTGCCCAAGACATGCTACTGCTGATTCCCACGCCAAGAGAGAGCAGGAATATCTGAGTAATTCGATTTATTTGCATGAGATATTTATTACTCTTGTATTCTTTTATTCAGCTGTAGTTTTCTTAAATATAGCGATAAAAAGCAAGTTAAAGCTACAAAATAACAGCAATTATTCAATGATTTGAGTCTGAATTGCCTGATAAAGCTCCATGACCTGAATGGGTTGCGACATCATTAAAATAATCGTGTGAATTTTTTGCCAGTTTAGCTGTTGATCACGTTGCAGCAAGATAGATGGATAGGCCAGTTCATCCTCTGCGAGAGACAGGCGTTTTTCACCATGAATCACGCGTATTCGCTGATGTTCTTGCAATAAGAGTATCGGTGTAGAGAAATCCGCAAGGGCTTCCTCAAATGAGATAAATTTTTGTTTCTGAATCGAATCTGCCGGAATATAAGGATAATAATCGGGTTGTGTCCAGACTATTTCTGCTTGTTGCAAATAGGCTTTTGACAACAGATGCAATTGCGTGAAACCTGTACTTAATTGAGGCCACGACAGCGATTTAATCGCAGCAGCCTGATACTGATGCTGACTCAACCAATGCTCAATACAATAGTGCGCCTGTAATTGACTTGATGCACCCAAAAGCATCAGATATTTAATAAACTGGCCTTGCAGATTCAGCTGCTCCACCAAATAAACTTGGCGTGCCTGCCAGTGATCTTCTGCGGCATAATACAGCACAATATCCAGATAGGCTGGATGCCCGACATCAGGTTCCAATTCTAAAGCACAAAGCCGCTGGAGATTGGTATCTTCCGGAGTCAAAGGCTGAACCTGCGCAATCACGTCTCCCAGTTGAATCTCGGTGGGAAAATCGATCACTTCTGGGACAATAATTTTTTCCTGCACAATCGCAGTTTCAGTGGGTAATGGATGATCTAGATACTCAGACGTGGCCTGTATCTGAATGTGTGGTTCATCTGAATGATTTAAGCTTAATGAGTTGATTTTTGCTTTTTGTCGGCCACGATGATATCGAGTCGTTGCCGCCGCTTTTAAGCTGGCTTCTGCTTCATTCAGGGATAAGGCCGGTACAGTCAATGGAGGAGCCGCTTGCAGACCGGTTGTCAATTGTTGCTGTGACAGCCAGATAGAACATTGTTGTAACTCATTCCATTCACTGTTTAGTGCAGGATGCTTCGGTGCCGGAATTAGCCAGACCTGCCAGCCACGCTCAGGATGATGTAGAATTGCCCAGCCTATATCTGGCTGGGTATACAGTGCCTTTTCCAGAGCTGGAATTTCAGTGAAATAACCACAAAAACTTAGATGATAGGGGGTACTGGCGGAAAATTGATAGGCAGCAAGTTCAGGCTGGGTCTGGGCTTTAAACGCTAAAATCTGATTTTTAAAAATAGGTTCATCACAAAGATTAAAGATATCACGAATTCTTTTTTTGAAACGGGCCACGTCGTACAGAGGTAGAGCCTGATGCTCCAGTTGCTGGATCAATTCATGTAATTCCTTGACTAAGTGTGCTTTTTTTAAAGCATTCATTTTATATCTCTAGATATGTTTTAGCGCTTTATCCAAAGTTTGGGCCAGCACCATATTCAGCGCCAACTCGATTAATTTGTATTCAGCAGAATGAGGATCTGTATGGCGTTCTGCCATTTCAATCAGAAAATCAATAGAAATGGACTGAGGTGAAATTTTGCCCTGCACCAATGCCTGAAGTCTGTTCATAACAATGCTTTTGTATTATCAGTATTTTTATATTGCTACAATTATATGCGTAGATCACATGAAATAGTGATTTATTTTAACTGTTTTATATTTATAAACTAGTAAATTTAATGACAAAAAAGCGATCAATATCAATGGAAAATAACAAAATATGAAATGATCGATAATTTTTAAAATACAGATTTTCTTCAGAGAGCAGCTAAATTAAATCGATATAAAAAAACAGGCTGAATCAATCAGCCTGTTTGCATAAAAACTTGTTGGGTATTAAGCAGTTTTTTCAGTTGCCGGCGTTGCAGTTTCTGTATTTACAGTTTCAGCAGGTGCTTTGCTTGCCGGAAAGTCTGGCAGATAAACCACTTGTGCCATTTGCGCTGATGCTTGAACAGAAAAAGCCATAACAGTTGCTGCGAAAGCAAATTTAAGAGCATTCATGGGACGACCTTTAATATCAGGGTGTTCAACAACTTGAACAGAGGGGAGAGTATTTAAACTTGATTCGGGTGAAATCATAGCAAATAAGGCTGAATAGAAAATGATAGATTCGGCAAAAGCAGCACCTAAAAATTAGAAAAATTATTCTACAAAACAATATATTAGTGTATTTGCTCTAGTCTGGGTTTCGGCTGTTTACGGGGCTTTTATGGTTGTTAGTCACAATGGAAATTTGAATATCATGAACTGCCAAAATAAGGTCAACAGATTTTCATCTGCTCAGATGAAAGCTTTGTTCAATCCATGTAAGTTTTTGCTGTCGCTTGTTTACGCGCTGCTGCAATCCTGTGGGAATGAACTAAGATGGATTTTCATTCATGTTTACAATGAGAGTTTCATTATGGCAATTGCAAAAGTGGTGGAAGTTAATTCAAGCAGTACGAAAAGCTTTGAAGATGCGATTCAAACCGGTATTCAAAAAGTCACAGAAACCATCAAAAATGTACAAGGTGCCTGGATCAATGAACAGAAGGTGGTCATCAAAGAAAATAAAATCACGGAATATCGTGTAAATTTAAAAATTAGTTTTCTGGTCGACTAAGTCAATGAGTGTAAATGACATGCAAAAAACATCCCCATCTGAAATGGGGATGTTTTTATAAATTTTCTGAGTTCGATTGCCTAGGCGTATTGCAACTCTCTGTTGAGTATTATTCAGCCGGATTTTCTGCTGCAGTCTCCAGCGCTTTCTCAAAAACCTGCAAGAACACGTCTTTAGGCTGCGCGCCTGCCAAGGCCACACGTTGATCAAAAACAAAGAAAGGTACACCAGTCACTTTGAGCTGATCCTGTGCCACTTCCTGATCAAATTTGACAAAATCGGAAAATTCATCAGAGTCCAGTAAGTCATCGACCTCGACCGGATTCAGGCCAATACGTGCTGCGACATCTTCCAGTGTTTCACGCTCTCCAATGGCCAAGCCTTGCGTCATATAGCTATAGAAGAAAGCTTCCTGTGCATCAGTACCCAAACCTTTGCTTTGCGCCAGATGAATAATACGATGCGCATTGAAAGTATTGCCTGAGTTGGCACCTTCCCAGTTAAATTCAATGCCTTCAGCTTTGGCCATCTCGGCAATATTACGCTGCATTTCTTCGACTTCAGCTACGCTACGACCATATTTTTGTGCCAGACGCTCAGAATTGGACACTTCCTGGCGCACTGGTGCTTCAGGGTCGAGCTGGTAACTGTGCCAATGCACTTCAAGTTCAATGCCTGCTTCTTGTGCAGCTGCTTCTAAACGTTTTTTACCAATATAGCAGAAGGGGCAAACCACATCTGACCAGATATCTACGCGCATGTCATGTCTCTAATTTACTCTTGTGTTTAAGTATGAGGGTGAAGAATCAGAATTTAAAGTCCTTGAGCATCAGAAGGGGATTTCTACAGCATATTGGCAGCATGAAGATTGGACGAGAATATGAATGATAGCCTGATGATTTTGTCCAGAGAGTCTGCTTATGGCTATTCAAGAAAGATAAAAATCCCATAAAAAAACGCCCCGTAGGGCGTTTTTCGAATGCAGTCAATTATGCAGTTTTTACTGCAGCTTCAACAGCCAGCATGTGACCATTTTCTTCGAAGTTTGAATGCCAAGACAGCGCTTCACGAAGCAGATGAGGCGTATGGCCGCCTTTTGCAGAAGCACGGTCAAAGTAATCATTCAGGGCATCACGATACATGGGGTGTGCACAGTGATCAATCACTGCACGGGCACGCTCACGTGGCGCTAAACCACGAAGATCTGCCAAACCTTGTTCAGTTACCAGAATATCTACATCGTGTTCCGCATGGTCGATATGTGAAGCAAAAGGCACTACAGAAGAGATGTCGCCACCTTTCGCAATAGATTTGGTCACGAAGATCGCCAGGTGCGCATTACGTGCGAAGTCACCTGAACCACCAATACCGTTCATCATTTTGGTACCGCAGACGTGAGTCGAGTTCACGTTACCGTAAATATCAAACTCAAGTGCCGTGTTGATACCGATAATACCTAAACGACGTACCAGTTCAGGATGGTTCGAAATTTCCTGTGGACGTAATACCAGTTTGTCTTTGTATTGTTCCAGGTTGTTAAATACTTTCTCGCCATATTTAGCAGACAGGGTAATCGAAGAACCTGAAGCAAACTTCATTTTGCCTGCATCAATCAACTCAAAGGTACAGTCTTGTAGTACTTCTGAGTACATGATCAAGTCTTCGAAGTTCGAATCTTTCAGACCGGTCAATACTGCGTTGGCAATTGAGCCAATCCCCGCCTGTAATGGACCTAAGTTTTTCGGTAGACGCTCTTCAGCCACTTCTTTTTCAAAGAAAGCGATCAAATGATTGGCGATGCTTTGCGTCTCATCATCTGGTGCAGTCACTGTAGATGGTGAGTCGTGCAAGTCATTGTTGAATACGATACCGACAATTTTTGCTGGATCAATATTGATCGCATGTGTCCCGATACGCTCATCCACTTGAGTCAAAGGAATCGCTTGACGCGTTGGACGGTATGACGGGATATAGATATCGTGTAAGCCTTCAAATGCCGGGCTTAAGTTGGTATTGATTTCTACAATTACTTTTTCAGCAAAGATTGCAAAGCTTGCAGAGTTACCTACAGATGTGGTTGGAATGATGCCGCCATCTTCAGTGATTGCAACCGCTTCAATGATCGCAACATCTGGTTTTTTCAGCTGTTGGTTACGCATTTGTTCAACAGTTTCAGACAAATGTTGGTCGATGAACATCACTTCGCCGTTGTTGATCGCCTTACGTAAAGTGTTGTCGACCTGGAACGGTAAACGACGTGCCAGTACGCCAGCTTCAGTCAGTTGTTTGTCTAGATCGTTTCCTAGTGATGCACCAGTAATTAACGTGATCTTTAATGGATTTGCTTTTGCTTGTTGAACTAAAGCTAAAGGAACCGCCTTCGCTTCACCCGCGCGAGTAAAGCCACTCATACCCACAGTCATGCCATCTTTGATGAATTCAGCCGCTTGTTCTGGACTGATGACTTTGTTGTGTAGGGAGGCTAAACGGATACGATCTAAAGACATTTTAACTCTCATTAATTCTTAAACTATGAGACGGATTGTACCGCTCAAAAAATGTATTGTGCATAGGTGTTAGGCTAAGGTCTAATTTTTTAGCTAAATGTAGGTATAATAAAAAATGATGATTTTTAAATTGTTGATTTAATGAAATATAAAATGAATTGTATAGAAAAACTAAAAAGTTGTTTGTTGGATTATTGATCACTTCTTAAAAGTGATCAGTCAAGGTTTGTCGGATTTTATCGAGTGTGGTGGCAGGGGGAGGCGTCTCTGTGCCAGCCTGATTTAAGGGCAATGAAATGATGGCTTCAAGTCCGCCTTCAGGACGATTATGAATACGCAACTGACCATGGTGAATATCGACAATCCGTTTGGCAATTGCCAGTCCCAAGCCGCTGCCTTGTACAGTCCGTGCAGAATTACCCCGTACAAAAGGCTGCATCAGGGCTTCAATCTGATCTTCCGGGATGCCTTCTCCATGGTCTGCAACACAAATCAACAGGTGCCCGTCTTCTACATGAGCAGACAGTTCAATCGGTTCTGAACCATAACGTTTCGAATTATTGATCAGATTACCAATCAGCCTTTTTAGCGACATGCTGCGTGCCTGAATGGTAGGGATGTCTTGTGGCGTAAAGCGGATATCGAGCGGTTTAAACTGCTTGACCAGTTCCTGGAGCAGCACATTGACATTGGTATCCTGCGGCTCTTCATCAGAACCATCACGCATATAGGAGATGAACTGATTCAGGATGGCATCCATATCTTCGACATCATAAATCAGGCCTTCTTTGAGAAAGTCTTCATCCGGCATCATTTCGGCACTCAGGCGAATCCGTGTTAGAGGCGTGCGCAAGTCATGTGAAATACCGGCCAGCATGATGCGGCGTTCGCGTTCAGTCTGATCTAGCGTATAAATCATCTGGTTAAAAGCATGATTGACCTGACGGATTTCCAGTGGACCATGATTGGTATCCAGATAGGGCGCCGAACCGATACGACTATAACTGTTGGCAGCATCCTGCAAACGGCGTAAAGGCCGGTTCAGCTGACGCACCAAGGTCAGGATAATAATGCCGACAATAATCGGCGTGCCCAGTAACCAGCCCAGAATCAGCTCATTACTATAATTGGCATAGGTTTTTAAAGGCTCTTGCACCCAGTGACCATTCATTTCAGGGGTCTGGATCCAGATGCGCGGGCTTGGTTTAAACTGGAAATAGACCGTGGCCTCTTCAATACGTAGTTCTTTGGCCAGCTTGGTTTCGATCTGCCGGGTAAAAAATTCTGCAATCACTTTTTCCCGGACAGTGGGATACTCTGCCGGATTGGTCACATATTCAATACCAACGCGGTTTTTTAACCAGGTATCAATATCGACTTCCTGCTGTTTATGATACAGGCGCAGATCGGGATTATTGAGAATTTCCAGTTCCATGGCCAGATAGCGCGCATGTTGCTGGATTTCAGGTAAAAATAAGGTACGCCAGAAGAACCACAAAGACATGAACAGGCTGAAACAGACCACAAAGACCACCAGAACTGTGGTACGCATGGCGGCAGAACGCGGTTTGATCTTGTCTAGAAAGCGTTCCCCACGGGTGCGTTTTTTTTCTGAGTAGGTAACAAAATCGGTAAATTTTTGTGGGTCGATGGGGTCGAGTTTCACACTGCGTCCTTTTGCTCAAAAGGGGAGGCTTCCCCTCGTAGTTGGATACACGTTAAGGTCATCCGCAACTGTTTGAGGCAGGACTCAAGATGGTCAATGATGTTTCTGCGAGAGAATTGCTTGAATGACGGAGGTTGTCGAGTTTTGCGGATGACAATGGTTTTGCTTACTTTTGTCGAAACAAAAGTAAGGCGAACCGCAGGTTAAACCCTATAAATGAGCTTAAACCATAAGACTCCGTCATGAATCAAGGTATTAATTTACTCCGCACCATCTGGAACAAACACATAACCCACACCCCAAACGGTCTGAATATAACGCGCACGCGCCGGATTTTCTTCAACCAGACGGCGTAAACGTGACACCTGAACATCAATCGAACGTTCCATGGCACCCCATTCACGACCACGTGCCAGATTCATCAGCTTGTCACGGGTGAGCGGTTCGCGTGGATGCTGAACCAGAGCTTTCAATACCGCAAACTCACCTGTGGTTAAAGTCACGACTTGACCTTCACGGGTCAATGTACGGGTTGATAAATCCAGTGACCAGGGGCCAAATGAGACCACTTCCATTTGCTGGCTCGGTGCACCCGGTACTTCACGCACTTGACGACGCAATACCGCACGAATACGCGCCAGCAATTCATTCGGATTAAACGGTTTAGGCAGGTAATCGTCCGCACCGGCTTCAAGCCCTGCAATACGGTCAGAATCGCTGCCGCGCGCGGTCAGCATAATAATGGGCGTATCGATATTGGATTGGCGTAAACGACGACAGATACTTAAACCGTCTTCGACCGGAAGCATAAAGTCGAGCACGATCAGAGAAAACAGTTCCCGCTGTAAAAGTCGATCCATCTGCGTGGCATCGTGTGCAGTTTTCACCACAAAGCCTTTATCTTCGAGAAAACGTTGCAATAGGGTACGCAGACGAACATCATCATCAACAACCAAGATGCGTTCGACTCGGTCTGTTTCGGTATGTACGGCATCGGCTTTTTCAGCAGGTACAACTAAACTCATGAGATGCTCCTTTATTCTTTATTGTCGTCATAAACAAAAAATGAAATATGCTTTGAGTATACGATTCATTGATATTAATTGACTATGCTCTAAAGCACCAAATATTGCAGTTAAAATCAAGACATAGATACCAAATATATACATCTAAATGGACAAAAAATATGATTTGGAGCAACATAAAAAGCAAAGTTCATGCAAACTATATTCAGAAAAGCTGAAAACTGTCGCACTTCATAATATAAAGTTGAGACAAATTAATAAAAACAATGGTGGATTTTATAGGCCCGGTCTTTATAATCATGCCATTTAGTACTTATCCTTGTGGGATCAAACACGATGACTGACTTAGTTCAGCAGTTGGCAAAAGAACTTGCCGTACGTCCAAACCAAGTTGAAGCTGCCATCAAGCTTATTGATGAAGGTGCCAGTGTTCCTTTTATTGCACGTTACCGTAAAGAAGTAACGCAAGGCTTAGACGATACGCAATTACGTCAACTCGATACGCGTCTATCATACTTGCGTGATTTGTATGAGCGCCGTGACAAGGTGATTGAATCACTCAAAGAACAAGATAAATTGTCTGATGATTTGTTGGCGCGTGTGAATGCAGCTGAAACCAAAAATGCATTAGAAGAAATTTACGCACCGTACCGTCCAAAACGTACCAGTAAATCATTTAAGGCCAAGGAAGCCGGTTTAGGCCCAATCGCTGAGAAAATTTTTGCTGAAGCGGTAGATCCAAGCGACGCATTGGCCGGTTTTAGCCATGACGATTATCCAGATACTGAAAGCCAGCTTGATGCGATCCAGCACATCCTGATTGATGACTGGGCACAAAATATCGCGCTGACCACTGAACTGAAAGCCACTTTTGCCAAAACTGCAGTGCTGAGAAGTTTGGTTGCTTCTGAAGAAAAGAAAGAAGTCGGTAAAAAATTCCGTGATTATTTCGATTTCTCTGAAAACCTGAACAAAGTGCCTTCACATCGTTTATTGGCGATGCTACGTGGCCGTCAAGAAAACGTTCTGGGCCTGAAAGTGGATGGCGAAGATGCTGCACCATTGGCACGCATTGAGACTGAATACAATTTAGAAACGATTCAGCCGCAAGCACGTCAGGACTTCTTGAAGCAAACTGCAAAACTGTTCTGGCTTGGCAAAGTGCGTCCAAGCATTGAACACTCATTGCTGACTGAAAAACGTCTGGCTGCTGAAACAGAAGCCATGAACGTATTTGCTGAAAACTTGCGTCATTTACTGCTTTCTGCTCCTGCAGGCGCGCGCACCACTCTGGGCGTTGACCCGGGTATCCGTACCGGTGTGAAACTGGCTGTGGTGAATGCATCGGGTGATGTGCTGGCACACAGCACGATTTATCCATTTGCACCCAAAGATGATAAAGCAGGTTCATTGGCTGAACTGGCACGTTTATGCCGCGAGTTCAATGTTGACCTGATTGCAGTGGGTAATGGAACGGCAAGCCGTGAAACTGAAGCTTTAGTGGCTGAAATGATGGCGGCGAATAGCGATCTTAAACTGACGCGTGTATCTGTGTCTGAAGCAGGTGCGTCGGTGTATTCAGCATCAGAACTGGCTTCTCAAGAACTGCCAGAGCTGGATGTGTCGATTCGTGGTGCAGTGTCAATTGCACGCCGTTTACAGGATCCATTGGCTGAACTGGTAAAAATCGATCCGAAATCGATAGGTGTGGGTCAGTATCAACATGATGTGAATCAGACTGGTCTGGCGAAAACCCTTGAAGCAGTGGTAGAGGACTGTGTGAACTCGGTGGGTGTCGATGTCAACACGGCATCTGCGGCGATTTTGGGTTATATCGCAGGTCTGAATAAATCGATTGCACAGCAAATTGTGGAATTCCGTAAGGAAAATGGCCGTTTTGATAATCGCCAGTCCTTGAAGAAAGTGCCACGTTTAGGCGAGCGTACTTTTGAGCAGGCAGCAGGCTTCTTGCGTATTCAAGATGGTTCTGAGCCATTAGATGCATCTGCAGTGCATCCAGAATCTTATGCACTTGTATCTAAAATTGTTGAAGCGAAAGCGACGACAGTGAAAGATATCATTGGCAATACTGAAATCATTCGTCAGGTCAATGCTGAAGAATTTGCAGATGAGAAGTTCGGTCTGCCAACTATCAAAGATGTTTTAAGCGAACTGGAAAAACCGGGTCGTGACCCGCGTCCAGAATTCCGTACGGCGAAGTTCCGTGATGACATTACTGAAGTTGCGCAATTGTCTGAAGGCATGCAGCTTGAAGGTGTGGTGACCAATGTCACTAACTTCGGTGCATTTGTCGATGTCGGTGTGCATCAAGACGGTTTGGTACATATTTCTGAACTTGCCAATGAATTTGTCGCGGATCCGCATAAAGTGGTGAAACCGGGTCAAATCGTGCAAGTGCGGGTCTTGAATGTGGATGCTGAACGTAATCGTGTGAACTTATCGATGCGTCCTGAAGGTTCTGAAGCGCCGGCAAAAGCACCACGTCAGCCACGTCGTGAAAACAATGAACAGCGCGGTGAGCGTAAGCCTCAAGGCAAACGTCCACAGCAAGCGCGTCCGCAAGGTGAGCGTCCTCAGGGCAAGAAACCGCAAGTGGCTAAACCACAAGAGCAAAAAATTGGTGGTTTAGGCGCATTGTTATTACAAGCAGGGATTAAAGGTTCAAAGTAATCTTTAATTGCTAAAAGAAAACCTCCCATCGGGAGGTTTTTTTATATCTGATTTTTATGAATTGATCATCGGTACAATCCAGCTGGTAATAATCAGCAAAATACCCAGATGCCCCATTTTTCGTGTCACATAAACCAGTTTCGACGGTGGCTGTTCCAGTCGTTTGGCATATTCTTCCATGCTAATGCCTGCTTTGGTTTTACTGCTAAATAAAAACACGCCCAAGTCAATACAGATCAGAATCGTACCAATATCAGCGACCAGCTCCATCAGGACAAAATCTTGGTTATACAGCGAGATGCTCACGCTATAAGTCAGATAGACGGCAAAGGCCAGACACAGGTATTGCAGGACCACTAAAAACTTCTGCATAAATCTCAACAGTTCACAAAATGAAAGCAATTATACAAATAATCGGGCACTCTCGGTCAATTACAAGCTTTTCATGACCTCAGCAAAATTCTGCTTCTCGACCAGCTCCAGAAACTCATCGCCTAAACGCTGACTTTCAGCAATACAGGCTTTCCATAATTTGATCCGTTCTGCCTGATCTAGGCCCTTCAGGGTAAAATCCTTACGATCCGGTAAGCGGCCTAAAGGCAAACTTTGCAGATAGTCCTGCGATGGAGAAAGCAACAAGGTGCGTGCCTGATTTTCCGGATTTGAGGTGCGTTTAAATAACTTGTCAAACCAGCCGGGGGTAATGCTGTCAGTAAAATGTGGATAGAGCACAATGCCTTTGCTCTGAAAGGGCAGGTCAATGTGATAGTCAATCAGGCCACCATCGCGGTAATAACCCTGCGGTGCATCCGGAATATTGTTCACCGCTGCCATTACCCCGGGAATCGACGCCGAGGCCATCAGCCAGGACAATACACTCTGCTCGGTCAGGGCATGATAATGTGTAGTAAATCCATCTTCCGCGATTTGAAATTGTTCCCCCATATTCGGCTGGCTAATCACACGCTGCATAAAATGACGGCTGTGTTTACGTGCAACAGCAGTCGTTCCGACGATTCCGGCTACAGAAGCCAGTAAAGGCAGCGCTTTGTCACTCTGGAAAATGTGCTTGGCTTTAATTGAAATCACAGCGAGATGATAATCCGGATGATTGACCAGATCATTTTCCTTGCCTTGTACCAGGTCGAGTAGCATGCCGCGGCAAACTTCGCTGACCTCCTGGCGGGTCATTTTTTTATGGAAATAAAGGTTGGTATACAGCTCAGCTAAACGCTCGGTTCCCTGTTGAGCCCCATGTGCAGCCATACTGGCAAAACGCCAGCTACCAATCGAGGAACCAACGAGAGTACGCCGTTGTGGGGCACGTGGGAAAAACTCGCCAAAAATTGCCTGATCCAGACCCTGAATCCCGATTCCTTTTGGGCCACCTGCAGCACCGGGGATAATATCGACCTGTTCAGGTTGTAATCCTTGTTGCAGAATCAGCTCACGTGCCAGATGGCCAGCACGAATCGTCAGCGCAGGCGCCCGTTTTTGTAAAATCTGTACCATGATTCAACCCATACCAGCCAAGTGTGTGCTTATTTTAATCGATGCGTCTTTAGACCCAATGGCAAGATATGTCCTAAGGTGACTTGAGAGTCATGGCATCGGGTTGATGTAAGTGTGCATGAGTTCTTTATTGCGTAAATTAAAAAAAGGTAGATTAAATGAAATAATCAAAAGCGTGGTTATAGGATAGCTTGGCCAGTAAAAAGCATGAATTAGAAACAAACTACCTGCAAGACCTATCCATATTTTTAAAGCTAGTATTAGCTGTGTTTGTCGTAGACAGAATGGAAATAACAACGGAAGCAGGTTAAAGCTGACAATGAGCCAGAAATAGTCACTATGAATCAGGAGGTAGAATGTGGTATTGGCAGCAGGGGACCATGCAAGCCAATGGGCTGTTTGGTTGATATAGAAAAAAATATCTATCCATGTTGGGAAGCTGTAAAGTAGTGCAGTGAGAAAGGTTTTTTGTCTATTCTGGCGATACAGTGCGCATAAAAAACTATATTTCATTTGGATATTCTTGTTTTATTTTTTCAATAATTTAAGCATAAAAAAGCCTGACGAATCAGGCTATTTAAAAAATTATTTCGCAATTCGCCAGACGGCAAGAACACTCGCTAGCACAATCAGAAGCACCGACACAAACCATGGTGAAATAATCGCAATCGACAGCAGAATGGCCATGATACTGCCAAACATCCAGCTACGTTTTTGCTGAAGTTCCATTTGCAGGCGCATGCTTTGCAGTTCATTGAGCTGTTTGGCATGCCAGGCTGACTGGTTTTTCAGACCGTTCAGGCTATCAATCATCAAGGTTGGTAGATCCTGTGCCCCTAATAGCAAATCCGGAATTTTTTGTCCCAGTTCTTTCAGGTTTTTCTGCGGATTCATTTGTGCCTTGATCCAGTCCGTCAGGATCGGTTTGGCCAGACTCCAGATATCCAGTTCCGGATACAGGTCGGTTCCCAAGCCTTCGACATGGACTAATGTTTTTAGTAACAACATTAATTGAGGTGGAATTTCCAGATGGAAACGACGGGCAATGTCCATCACTTCAATCAGAATACCGGCGAAATCCAGTTCATGCATTGGTTTAGAGACCATCGGCCCGACACTGCGGCGCATTTCACGAGCCAAAGCATCCTGATCGGTACCCGGTGGAATCCAGCCAGCTTGATGCACCACCTGAATCAGTTGCATGAAGTCGCTGTTCATGACAGCCAGCAGCATGCGTGCTACGGTCATCTGGTCATGCTTAGACAGCTCGCCCATAATCGCGCAGTCCAGCGCAATAAAACGCGGATTACTCGGATTGATGGTTTCGACAAAAACATTGCCCGGATGCATGTCGGCATGGAAAAAGTTATCGCGAAAGACCTGGGTAAAGAAAATAGTCAGGCCTTTACGTGCCAGATCAGCACGATCCATGCCGAGTCGGTCAAAGGTCGCGATATCTGAAATTGGCACTCCGGTAATGCGCTCGGCCACCAGCACATCTTTGCTGTCCATATACACTTCCGGCACGTACATCATGCTGGAGCCGGTAAAGTGGTGGCGCATGCGGCGGGTATTGTCCGCTTCCAGGGTCAGGTCCAGCTCATTTAAAATGATCTGGCGGTAATCCTGAATGATTTCAGATAAATGTAAGGCACGCGCTGCTTCGAGACGTTTTTCCAGAAAGTCCCCCAGCCATTGCAGAATTTCAAAATCCTGCAAAATCTGCTGGCGAATATTCGGACGGGTCACCTTGACCACCACTTCACGGCCATCATGCAGGGCAGCGGTATGAACCTGTGCAATCGAGGCAGCAGCCAGAGGCTGGGTGTCAAAACGGGCAAACAGGGTATTCACATCGGCTTTCAGTGATTCCTGGATGCGCATCTTGGCCACGTCATTGTCAAAGGGCTTGACCTGATCTTGGAGCAAGACCAGTTGCTGTAAAAGTTCAGGTGCAATCAGGTCGCGACGTGTAGAGAGTAACTGACCCATTTTAATGGCCAGCGGACCCATTTCCTCTAAAGCCAGTTTTAGCTTGAGCGGGTTTTTACGTTCACGACTGGACCAGGCGGCCGGATGCATACGGATCAGAGACAGAATATGCCGGGCTTTTTCTGGTAATTCTTCCGCAGGAAACAACGTGTCGAGTCGATAGTGCGCGGCGATGCGCCAAAGTTCGAGTAAACGTGAAACATGCGGAATCATAAAGCGGCGTACCTAGTCTTGAGTAGAGTGATTTGAAGCATCGATCTGGGTATGAAGCTGCTGGATTTTCGCTTCAACCCGATCTAGATTTTGATTCAGGATCCGGGTGTCCTGATTCAGGTCATCCATTTGCCAGCGTGGGGCAAACAGACCGCTGTCTTCTTTTAGGGCATCTTCGGCAAAGAACAGCTGGCTTTGCAACGTGCGTTTCAGTTGCTGAGGGAGCAGTTGCAATTTGCCAATTTCATGTGCCAGTGCAGGGCCAATCCAGGGGCTTAAATGCGCCGCCAGATCCAGCTCGGCCTGTTGCATGATGCGCTGGATTTCCTGCAATAACTTGTAGTCACCTTGCAGTGGAATATTGCCGACTTCATCGGACAGCAGCAGCTTGAGTAATTCCACCACATTGCTGACCTGCAAGGTTGCAGTCGCTTCGGTGACTGTAGATGAGCCAGCATCAAATGGACGCTGTTCAAAGATTGAAGATGCTTCACTATGACCAGTCGCGGTCGGCTCCAGACGAAGCTTGTCTTTATCAAAAAACACATCGACCGAAAGCTGCGGCGAAGCAATCACCACCCGCAGCATTTTACCAGACAAGGCATTTAACTGGATGCGGGTAATCGCATCCAGATCAATGACATGGTGAATCACGCGTTCAACAGCACCGAGTGCCAGAATTGACCACATAGGGAATGAACCTTAAAGTTTAAAACCGCGGTGAACTGCAACAATCCCGCCAGTCAGGTTGTGATAGTCACAATTCTGGAAGCCGGCATTTTCCATCATGCCTTTTAAGGTGCGCTGGTCTGGATGCATACGAATCGATTCAGCCAGATATTTATAGCTTTCAGAATCATTGGCAATGATTTTACCCATGATTGGCAAGGCTGTGAATGAGTACAGATCGTAAAGCTTAGAGAATGGCTCAAATACCGGTTTAGAGAATTCCAGCACCAGTAAACGACCACCTGGCTTGAGTACGCGATACATCGATGCAAGTGCGGCATCTTTATCAGTCACGTTACGCAGACCGAAAGAAATCGTCAAAAGATCAAAACTGTTGTCTGCAAATGGTTCTAAGGTTTCAGCATTGGCCAGTACGAAATCGACATTGGTACAGCCGGCATCGATCAGACGGTCACGACCGACATTCAGCATCGATTCGTTAATATCAGACAGCACCACATGACCGGTCGGGCCCACTTCACGGCTAAACACTTTGGCCAGGTCACCGGTACCGCCGGCAATATCCAGCACCTGCTGGCCACGGCGTACACCGGACATATTGATTGCAAAACGTTTCCACAGACGGTGAATCCCGAAAGACATCAGGTCATTCATGATGTCGTATTTGCTGGCCACCGAATGGAACACTTCAGCCACTTTCTGGGCCTTTTCTTCGCTGTTTACGGTTTGATAACCAAAATGTGTGGTTGAACCCACGTTGCCGGTATTGGCACCGCGTGGCAGGTTATATTTCGGCACCGAGCCTGTGACTGGCGTATCAGTCAGGCGTTGTTCGAGGGATTGTTGCTGACCTTGCGGCGTACCTTGTGGAAGAGGTTCAGTTAAGAATGGGCTCACTTTGTCTGTCTGTTGTGCCGACTCAGGGGTAGGGGTAGGCGTTGTATTTTCATTCGACATTGGAGTCACTCCTAACATATCAATCGGGTTAATCTTGCATTGTCTGCATCATGACAGATTCTAAAGGCTTATTCAGCAATCATGATGCAATTGTTATGAATAATATACAGAAAAATGTGTGCTTGGCAGAAATACTGCGCTGCTATTTATTGAAATGGCAACGCATCGCCAGAATGCACTTTCTCAATAATCTGGCGTTCGGTTGCGGTAAATTCACGGACAAATTTTTCTGCCGATTTCAGCGGCTTCATGGCCAGGAAACCATCCTGCATAAACGCATACATCACTTGAAAGTTATATTTATTGGCCGCGCCTTTACACATCTTGAAGGCCGCATAGACCACGAAGGAGCGCATGTATTTATCCAGACTCATACCGAGCTGATCCAGCAAGGCCAGTTGTTTTAACCGTGCCTGACCCTGATCCAGTTTGAGATAGGTCAGGCGCATCATCTCATCGGTCAGTGTTTCATGCGGATGATAATCCTGTAATAACTGAATCGCGACCTGCTCATCCAGCTGTACCGCTAGAATCGCCAGTTCTACACCCAATGTCCCGGTTTTGATGGCATTTTCAGGAATCACTTTTTCTGCTTTATGGGCATATTTCATCAGCCGGGCAATCTGTGCTGCCAGTGCATCAAATTCGGCACCACCATAGAGACGGTTCAGGAAATATTCGGCCATCAACTGATTGGGTTTTTCCGCAAAATGCGCGCGATGAGTTCGCTGCATGCGAACTTTCTGCCAGGCCTGTACATCCTGTAAACGGCTCAGAATGTCCGGTTGGGTATGATAGCTCAGCTGATAATAATGCGCTAACAGATCATCGAGAACGGCAAGTTTGGACATGAGATTTCAATTATAGTTTGAGAATGCAAGAATCTTAGAGGCTGCCGGGCAATCCTGCTATGACAAATTGAACAGAGATCGGGCATTTGTCTGTCAATCTGTTGTTTAAATAGCCAATTTAATCGTGTGAAAAACGTTGCCAGAGCTATTTTTGCGCCAAAACTCATCGTTATACTGCAAACAGAATAAAACATCAGGGTTGAAGATACGCATGGAACAACCACAATTTCAGTTAATGGATGAAGATCAGTTATCGGTCGAGCTGATTGATGCTCAATATGATTTAAAAAAAACACGCGGCCAGAAAAATGCCAAAAGCCTGTTGATTCTGGTCAACGGGATTGAGCTGGCCGGTAAGGGTGAAGCGGTCAAGCAACTGCGTGAATGGGTCGATCCGCGCTATTTGCGCGTGAAAGCAGATGCACCGCAAGTGGCCGGGCCTAAACAGACTTTGTGGCAGCCTTATGCGCGCTTTATTCCGGCCGAAGGACAGATCATGGTCTTGTTTGGCAACTGGTACAGCGACCTGCTGAGCAGGGCTATGCAAGCTTCAGATCCGATCACTAATGCACAGTTCAATCATTATCTGCAAGAGATGCAAGCCTTTGAACAGGACCTGAAAAATAATCATGTCGATGTGGTCAAGGTCTGGTTTGACCTGTCCTGGAAAGCCCTGCAAAAACGGCTGGATGCCATGGATCCGAGTGAAGCGCACTGGCATCAGCTGCATGGTCTGGACTGGCGCGACAGAAAACAGTACGACACCTTGCAGCGCTTGCGTCAGCATTTTACCGAAGACTGGTTCATTATTGAGGGTGAAGATGAACAGCAGCGTGACCAGCAATTTGCCCAGCATATTCTGGGTGCTCTCAAGCATTGCCCCAATCATCCGGCCAGAGCCAGTGGACGATGGAAACAGGCCAAGATTCCCGAACTGTTAAAACATCCTGCCGAAACTCGAGCCAAGGCAGAGGATTACAAGCCGGAGCTGAAAAAATTAACAGCTAAGGTGGCCAAGGCGATGCGGTCCGATCCGCGGAATGTGGTGATTCTGTTTGAGGGCATGGATGCTGCTGGAAAGGGCGGCGCGATCAAGCGCATTGTGAAAAAACTGGATCCGCGTGAATATGAAATTCATACCATTGCCGCACCAGAAAAATATGAGCTGAGCCGTCCCTATTTATGGCGCTTCTGGACCAAACTGCAAAGCGATGATGATATCTGTATTTTTGACCGTTCCTGGTATGGGCGGGTGCTGGTAGAGCGGATAGAAGGTTTTGCCAGTGCCGCAGAATGGCAACGTGCGTATGCGGAAATTAACCGTTTTGAGCAAAGTCTGGTCAAGCATCAAACCGTGGTGATCAAACTGTGGCTGGCCATTTCCAAAGATGAACAGGCCGCACGTTTCAAGGCACGCGAAGATACACCGCATAAGCGTTTTAAAATTACTGAGGATGACTGGCGTAACCGGGAACGTTGGGAGGATTATCTGAAAGCGGCAGCCGACATGTTTGAACGTAGCTCGACCGATTATGCGCCTTGGCATATTATTGCGACCGATGATAAAAATACCGCACGGGTCGAGGTGTTAAAGGCCATTTTAAAACAGCTTCAGGCAGAATAATCTGCCTGAAGTAGCACGGGCTCAGCTGTTTAAAATATTGAGCTCAAATGTGCTTAACCTTGAGCGACCTGTTTTTGCTGGATATTTTTAGCCGCACGGTAGCATTCCTCGACATGGGCTTCGGCAATTTTTTTCATGACAAAATAGCCCAGACTGGCGGCAATCAATTGACCACCCAGGGGAATGAATTTTGTCACTTGCTTTGTGATCACTTTCGCTGCAACATTGTTCAAAGATTTTTTGACAGCAGTTCGCGCGACCACCAGACCAGAAAATTCTACGCCGCGTTTACGCAGCTCATTCCAGTGCACCTGACGGGTTTTGGGATCATAGACACTGATCTGATCAGGCGCCAGTCCGAAGCGGGCATTGATCTCGGGAATCAATTGCGACAAGATGCCGATGTCAATGACGACATCCATAAACGGCACTGGAATAATGGCGGCACCCGCAGAATAGTAGGCACGTTTTTTGGTGAGTTCCAGGCACTCGGCACGAATTTGTTCCAAATCTAAGCTTGGATCGATACGTTCAGGAATTTTATCTAATTTCATGGGCACTACCTAAGCTCTATGTTGTTTTTTTCTATGAAAGCATCATTAAGATGCTTTTTTCAAAGAAATTTTTCGACTGAAGTGTGATTTTAAAGTGTCATACAGCGCTCGAGATGTATAGTAACTAATCTTTATCATTTTGTAGTAAAACTAGTTCAGCAGTTCAGGGGAAACGATGGCAATCCATGTTATTCAGAGTCAACGCATTGATGTGCTTTTGGATAGTATGCTGCGTATTGTCAATCAAACTGCCCGGCATCCGTTTGAAGTGTTACAGCCCCGGCATTTTATTGTGCCGTCTCCGGCCGTAGAAAGCTGGTTGACTCAAAAAATTGCCGAGAAGAAAGGCATCAGTGCCAATAGCCAGTTCCATCACCGGATTCGTGCCTTTCAGTGGACGTCTTATCAGTGGGTGCTGAATGCGCCTAAAGAAGTCGAACAGGTTCGAGAAGCCAATATTCCGCGTATTATCATCAAATGGCGCGTGTTTCAGGCACTGCGTAAATGTATTCTGCCAGAACATATTCCCTTAGACGTCGATCATCCGCTGTATTCAATTGTAAAGCGGATTTACGACAGTGCCGACCGGCTGGAGCAGGGCACGGAAAAACAGCTGAAAAAACAGAGCATGCTGTACTGGGTGGCCGAGCAGGTATCGCGCCTGTTCAGCCATTATATGGATTATCGCGGTTATTGTGCACGTAACTGTCCACCGCAAAGCTGCAGCTGCCCGACCAACTGGCTAGAGGCCTGGGGACAGGATATTGCGCTGGATATCGAGCAGATGATTTATAGTCCCAAAGATGAAAATGGTCACGAAATGCAGGTGGCCGATTTCGTCAAAATTCAGGCGCGTGAGCTGGAAGCCTGGCAACGCTGGTTGTGGCAGCATGTATTTCAGGATGATTATGCCAAAATTCTGGAGATTGAGCGCCTGTATTGGGAACGGCTGGAGAATCCGGAAACCCGAAGCGAAGCCCTGAAACGCTTGCCGGCACAGATAGTGGTATTTAGCCTGCTGGAACTTCCGCCCAGCCAGCTGGATTTTTTACGCCGTCTAGGGCAATACATAGACATTTATATCTTTCATTTTAACCCCTCGCAGGAATACTGGGCCGACAGTGTCGATCCGGACTGGAAAGCCAGATTTGATTTACAGCGCGAAGAGCGCTTTATTCAGCGCTTTGAAAAAACTCGCCAACGTAAACCGAATGATGCTGAACTGAAAGAATTTCGAATCAAGCAGCTTAACTTTAATGCCGAAGATCGTGAATCGCGGCATCCGCTGTTGACCCGATTTGGCAAGCAGGCGCGGGATCATTTCTCTTTACTCTCCAAACTGTCTTCGGGAGAAGAAGGTCTCTGGGCCGATGTTTTTGTCGATGACTATCAGGACAAGCTGCTGGCAAAAATCCAGTCAGATATTTTATATTTACTCGAACCTGAACAGCATCAATATGCTTTAAGTCCGGCCGATGATTCGGTGCAGATTCATGTCTGTCATTCCTCGTTGCGTCAGCTGGAAGTACTCAAAGAACAGCTCATTCACTGGCTGGCACAAGGCACGGAACAGCAGCCACGGCAACCGAGCGACATTCTGGTGCTGAGTCCGAATCTGAAAGAACTGGAACCGGCGATTCGCAGTGTCTTTGCCCCGCCACCACGTGAGCGTGAGATCGGCAGCCAACGGTTGCAGAAAGATAACCTGTATTTACCGATCCAGATTGCCGGGGTGTCGCGTCTGGATGTTAGCAATGCCTGGCGCGCGGTACTGGGCCGGATCCAGTGGGTACGTCGCCGTTTCAGTATTGAGGACTTTGCCGACTGGCTCAGCCTGAATGCCACCCAGCAACGTTATGCTCTGGACTATAGTCAGGTAGAACGGATGTTGCAGTTGCTGACGGAGGCTGGCTTCAAGCGCGGTCTGGACCAGCAGCATTTACAGCAAAGCCTGAGCGTAGGCGATGATGATTACCGTTTTAGTTTTAAATTCGCGCTAGACCGTCTGGCTTTGGGCCTGGCCATTCCTGAACATACAATGTTTGAGGATACCTTGAGTTATGCCAAGGTTCTGACCAGTGATTTCCCGTTGATTTCAACCCTGATCCAGATTTATCAGGATCTGGTGCAGCGCCGTGACTGGCTGACTTTGCATGAGACCGGACAGCGCACGCCGGTGAAAACCTGGCTGAAATATTTGCGCGCCGATCTGAATGAATTTCGTGATGCCGGGGTGGAATCGCTCAAAACTGTGGCCGAGATTATCGACAAGCAGATGCGGATGCTGACCCTGGCCGATTATCATGAGCAGGATGATTCACATGCCAGTCAGGAGCTGGTGGCACTGAGTTTGCCTTTGCCTTATGTGCTGGAAGAAATTCAGAATACGCTAGAAATGCAGCTGGATCAGGCTGAACCAACCGGACAGATCACTTTTAGCCAGATTGGCCAGATCCGGCCGCTCCCTTATCAGCTGGTGGTGATGCTAAATCTGGATAGTGGTAAGTTTCCGAGCCGGAATCAGCAGGTGCCGTTTGATTTGATGCGCAGCCTGAAGCCGCAACTCGGTGATCGTTCGCGTCTGGATGATGAGCAGGGTGCTTTTCTGGATGCCTTGCTATTGGCGCAGGATAATTTATGGCTGTTTTATAATGGCTTTGATCTGGACGATGGCGAGGCTCGCGATCCATCCACTGCCTTGCAGGAACTGATTCAGCATATCGCATTCATCTGTCAGTCGGAACAGCCGGATGCCGAGGTCGATTCTGTGGTGGAAATCAATGGTCTGTCAGTGGCTAAACATATCCAGCAGCTTTATCATGTACATCCCTTGCAGCCTTTTGATCCAGCCGGATTTGCAGATGTGCAAACACCGCGTTATCGGGATCAGTGGTTTGCGGTGGCAGAATATATCCGCAGCGCCGAAGGCAAGCGCAGCAGCTGGATCAATGCGCATTATCCGGCAGTTGAACAAAAAGAACTGCGGGTGCTAAAAGGCGATGAGTGGATTCGGGACATGATTTTCCCGGCGCGTTTATTTCTGAAAAGTGTCGGAATTTCCACAATTCGCTATGCAGATTTGCCGAGTTCCCGTGAGCCCTTGTTATTAAACAAGCTGGAACAATATCAGGTGCGGGATTTTCTATTACAACAAGATCAGCAGATTGAGCCGAGCTTGATGCTAGACCGTTTGCCAGTAGGCAAAACCCAGCAAGCCACCTGGCTCAGCAGTCAGCAGGAACAGCAGTTGTTGCAAGAACGTTTGCTACAGCTCGGCAAAGAACTGACGCCGGTGACCCAGCAATCCTTGCAATTTAGTCCTGAACTGATCATTCATATCAGCGTACCACAAGCCTCGCACAGCAGTTACTGGTTAAGTCTGCAATCCTCTTCGGCCTCGGAAAAACGCCGTGCCCAGATCTGGCTGGAATATCTGTTATGGCTGGCTTACTTAAATGATGATGCACGCTCACCAGAACTGGAACGTATTGTGATTTTCAGTAATAAGACCCTGAAATTTTCCGGCTTGAGTTCAACTAAAGCGCGAGAATATTTACAGTTCTGGTTCAAAGCCTGGGAAATTGGTCAACAGCAGCCGCTGGTGTTGCCAGCGGAATTGTTGATGAAAAAAGAGTGGCAGTGGGCCGAAAATGAACAGGGCAAAATGACCATTGTGGAAATGCCGGAACTGCTAAAAGCCTGGAATAATAGCTATGAAAGTGCCAAGCCTTTGGCTTCGGATGAATCCAGCCTGTTGCATCAGGACTGGCAGTTTATTTTGCAGGATCAGGACCCGGATCTGGCCTTGCAGCGCTGCTGTCATGATTTCGCCCATGCTCTGTATGCGCCGATTCACCAACATCTGGAATGGGTGAAATAGCAATATGACCGTGTTAAAGCAGCAGATGCAAAAAGCCATTTCTACCAATCCGATTCAGGACATGACGTTCCGGGGCTTACACTGGATTGAGGCCTCGGCAGGCACCGGCAAGACCTATACTTTATCCAGTTTGATGGTGCGGATTTTTCTGGATCAGTATTATCCGCATCAGGTGATTGCAACCACCTTCACCCGCAAGGCAACGGCCGAACTGAAAAACCGGGTACGGCTGCGGGTCGAAGAAACTTTGGCCTATATCCAGCGTCATCAGCAGCTCAATTCTGTGGAAATTGCAGCGAAGATTCAGAGCGAAACTGATCCTTTATTTCAGCAGGTATTGAAAGATTATGGCACACGGATGGACTATGCCCGTCGCCGCTTGCGTCTGGTACTGAACCAGCTGGATGAACTGTTTGTCGGGACGCTGGACAGCTTTAGCCAGAAACTGTTACGTGAATTTGCTTTTGAAAGTGGCAAGATTGAACGTGCAGAACTGACCGAAGATCAGGATTTATATATCCAGCAACTGATTCATGATGTGCTGCGTGACTGGATTCAGCAGCAGCCCCAATATATGGTCAATCATTTGTATGTGCAGAATCTGCTGAAACCGGTCGAGCATTATACCGGGCTGGTTCGGGATGCCCTGAATTTTAGCAAGCAGCAATTCCAGAAGGTCGAGCCGGCTGAATGTGATTTAGGTAAATTAGAAGCCTGTATTACCCAATTATTGAATATTCATGAGCATGATCTCGAAGTCATGCGGCGCTATTGTCAGGAAAGTCCGAAGTATTTTCACAAGAGTTTTTTGACCAAGTTAACCGACGTTTGTGAAAACTTTATGACCTGGAGTGCAGCCCTGCAAACTCAGGGTGGCATGAGTTTCTTTGATGCAGAATTGCAACCGATTTTACTGAATCTGTGCCATTTACGCCGTAAAAAAACTGATTTCCAGCCGACCACTCAGGTTTTTAACAAGAGCTGTCCGGAAGCGGAGCAGCAGCTGATTTTGCAACACAGCCTGATCGTGGCAATTGATGTACTGTGTGAGGTCAAACAGGATCTGGATGAGCAGTTGAAGCAGCTCACGACCTATCTGGAATTTCATATTATTCAAAGTGTGCAGACTCGTTTGCCACAAACCCTGCAACAGCAGGGTGAAACGACTTTTTCCCAGCAAATCCGCACACTGGCGGAAGCACTGCAAGGACAGCAGGGTCAGCGCTTTGCCCAGTTTGTACAGGCACGTTATCCGCTGATTCTGGTGGATGAATTTCAGGACACCAATCAGGATCAGGATGACCTGCTGGCCAAGATCTGGCGGGATGCCAGCCGGGTTCAATCCGGCTGCATGATTATGGTCGGCGATCCGAAACAGGCGATTTATGGTTTCCGTGGTGGCGACATGCTGACCTATAACAAGGCACATGCTGACGTGCGGCAGAAGCAGGGCCGCGAATATACCCTGATGCAGAACCATCGTTCGGTCAAAGCGCTGGTCGAAGTGGTCGATGCTTTATTTCAATGCCAGATGGATTTTGGTGAACAGGTGCAGTACACCCTGATTCAGGCCGGTAGTCGGCCACATCCGGATCTCATCGATAGCGCTGTCTGCAATCCGCAGCCCTTACGCTGGATTCAGTTAGGTGAGTCGGATGTAGAAGCCGATCAGGTGGCCTGGAAAATCCGTGCACTCCTCAATCAGTCTGCTCAACAGCAGTTATATTTTCAGCAGCAGAACAGTATTCAAAGCCTGAAAGCCGATGATATTGCAGTACTGGGGTTTGGACATTTTGTCCTGGAACAGGTCAAGCAGCGCCTACAGCGTATGGGTATTCCTTGTTATAAAGAGTCCAAACAAAGTGTTTTTGCCAGTGCTATTGCGCAGGATGTCGCGGCCGTCTTGACTGCAATCATGGATCCTTTTAATGAATCCAAGGTCAAACGTGCCTTACTGACCCGCCTGCTGGGCTTCAACCTGAAAAAACTGATTGAGTTACAGGCGCAGAGTGAAGGGCTCAGTCGCTATATTGCCGATCTGGATGCAATTCGGGAAATGTGGTTCGAAAAAGGTTTTCTCACGGCATGGAATTATGCCTTAAACCTGTTTCAGGTCTGGACTCATCTGGTGGCCAGTCAAAGTCTGGATAATGAACGGGTGGTTGTGAATTTGCGTCATCTGACTGAAATTCTGAGCCAGCAAAGTGAATATTATCAGGGTGCCCAAAAACTCTATCACTGGTATTTGCGTCAGTTACAGTCCCCTTCAGGCAAAGACAGTGAAAAAGAACGCAAGCTGTCTGGTGATCATGGGGTACAGCTGATGACCATCCATGCCTCTAAAGGGCTGGAATTTAAAGTGGTATTTTTATTGGGCGCAGATGCTGCTTTTGATGTAAATAAAGGCAACTTGAACTTTTCATTAAGTGGCACACTGTCTGAAAGTATTTTAGAACAATCCCGGGTGATTGCAGTCAATCATAAGCATTTGCACGAGCAGGCGATTTTACAGAATGCAGCGCGTAATGCAGCGGAAAATCACCGGCTTTGGTATGTGGCGCTGACCCGTGCCAGTCATCGGGTGTATGCCATGTTACAAGACCACGCTGCACAATCCGATTCGGGCTTGGCGTTCTGGCGTGGCCAGGGCGATGCCATCTTCGAACATGCTTTATCTCTGGTCGAGCAGCCGCTGTCTCAGGAACCGGCACGTCTGGTCGAGCAGTCACACCATCATAAGATCGACATGCTGGCGCAACCTTTGCCAGAGCGACAGTTCTATCCACGCACCAAAACCAGTTTTACCGCATTGTCGCAACACCAGTCACATGCGCCAGTTTTGCAGGATGATCTGGTCAATGCACAGGAACACCCGGATAGTGCAGCGGATGAAATCAATCTGAATGCTTTAGCAGATCAGCCGGCTGTCACACCGTTGGACTGGATCAAGCTGAATTTCCCCAAAGGTACGGTGGCCGGGACTTTCTTGCACAGTATTTTTGAACATATCAATTTTCAGGACAGCAGTTACTGGAATCTGGAAATTCGCCGTCGTTTTAAAAATACTGCACCGCAAATCTGGCAAGAACTGAAAGAAAAATTTGAACAGGCCTTCCAGTTGCGTACTGTGCTGGAGCAGACCTTTGCGCCGCATTATCAGGCCGCAGCGGTGAATCTGCGTACCCTGTTTCAAGCCGCAGCGCAGGCAAATTTCAAAGCAGATGAGTTGCAACAGAGTATACAACGCGTTTTGTCCAGCCTGAACTATAAATTGCTGAGTGGCATTCGCCTGCATGATCAGAGCGAAGCTTATCGTCAACAATGGCGACAGTTATTTCAATCGGCACAGCAAGACCGATCAGCCTTGGTGGTTTTTTTAAGCCAGTTTGAGCGTTATTTCACCGAGCTGGATGATGACAGCTTTATCCAGTTTTTTGAACAGGAAGTAGCCCAACTCGCACGCTCTACAAGCACTGAATCGCTGGATGTGGACAGTCTTTTCCAGACTGCTTTTGAGGGATTGCTGGACGAAATTACAGAAGATATTTTGCTGAACCTGATGCATGACTGGGTACATGAAATTCTGGCCACTCCGATCCAGGCAGATTTTGCGTTGGCACAGCTGGAGGCTAAACAGTATCTGTCAGAATTCCCTTTTTATCTGTCTTTGACCGATGCCCCTTTGCAGATTCGGCAAATCCATCAGCTTTTTCTCGAACATGACATGGTCATGAGCGATTTTAATGAGGCCAAATCGGCGCGATATCTGACCGGTTCCATCGATCTGGTGTATTTCGATGGCCAGCGCTACCATATTGCCGATTATAAAAGTAACTTCCTCGGACCTGATCAGCAGCACTATAGTGCTGAGGCGATTCAGCAGAATATGAGCCAGTCCAGTTACTGGTTGCAGGCCGCTCTGTATCTGGTGGCGCTGCATCGGTACCTGAGTGCCAATATGCAGACTTATTCGATCACACAGCATCTGGGCGGCGCAACCTATCTGTATTTGCGCGGGATGAATGGACAGGCGCAGCAAGGAGCTTATCATTGGCAACCGGACTCTGAATTCATAGAAAAACTGGATCAAATATTGGGCTATTTTGAGCAGAAAAAATCAGCATGATTTTACTGTTTTATAAAATATGTATAGATTAAACATGAAATTATCCTGTGGATAACTTTGAGGATAACTGTGTGGAAAATGAGCAGAATCACGTGTCACAGCAACATTCCGATTTAATGGCCTGGATTGACTATCTGTGTCAGCTTCCATTCAGTACAGCTGCATTTGATCCGGCAGCAAAATTATTGATCGAGCAACTGCTTGAAGCGATGCAAGCGGGAGATAGCTGTATCGAAGTTAATCCTCAGCAGGTTGCCTTATTGCATAATCTGGTTTTAGACCGCCGTCAACAGAGTGCAGGAATTGCACCATTTATTTGTGCAGATCAGCATTTATATCTGTACCGCTACTGGCAACTGGAACAGGCGGTAGCCTCACATATTGCTCGGATTAAAGCCCAACCGGTGGCCGCTATTGATTTATCCGAACGTGATCGCAATTTATTGTCAGATCCACAGCAGAAACTGGCACTGGAAATGGTTGCGCGGCAGGCGCTGAATATTATTACCGGCGGTCCGGGTACCGGTAAAACCTATACCTTGGCGCATATGATTGCGGTCCTGCATGAAGCCTTGCCAAATATCCGGATTGCCATGGCAGCACCTACCGGAAAGGCCGCACAGCGCATGAAAGAAGCACTGCAAAAAGCCTTGCACAGTGAAGCGTTACAACAGTTTGAGCTAGAAGCATTAAAACAGTTGCAACCGGTGACCCTGCATCGCTTATTGGGTCTAGGTACTCGCGGACAGCCACGCTTTCATGCCAAACAGCCTTTGCCCTATGATGTGATCGTGGTCGATGAAGCCTCGATGCTGGATTTAAACCTATCCCAGATGTTGCTAGCCGCCGTACCGCCTCATGCACGGCTGATTTTACTCGGTGATGCAGACCAGCTGGCCTCTGTGGATGTCGGAACGGTACTGGCAGATTTACAGCAAGTGGTGACTCTGGAGGATAACCGGGTCAATTTAATCACCACGCGACGTTTTGCGACTGGAGCCAGGATTGGTGCAATGGCGGAGTTTATCCAGCAGAATCATGAGTCTTCTCACGTCTTGCAGAAATTTGAGCAGCAGATTGTGCCGGCTAGTGAGTTACAGGCGATCGATTTGAATCAGGTTGAAATCGACCAGTTGCAGCTGCAATACCTGCTCGCTGGCGCCGAACAGACCGCGCATAGTTTGAATCAGTATTATGATCAGCTGATGTATGGTTATCAGGCTTATGTACAGGCCATAAAAACAGAACGAAACTCAGCTGATTTTGAGCAGTACGTACAACAGGTGGTCAAAACTTTTGATGATTACCGGATTTTAACCGCAATCCGTTCTGGTGATCTGGGTCTGCTCAAGATCAACCTGCAGATTGAGCAACGCTTTTTAGCAGCGCAAGGCCAATTGAAACAGGGCGACTGGTATGTTGGACGCCCTGTCATGATGAGCTATAACGACTATCAGTTGGGTCTGTCCAATGGTGATATTGGCATTTGTTTTTTACGTGAGCAGTCTGGTCAGCGTCAGTTTGAAGTGTATTTCCCAAGTCTGGAAAAATGGGTATTGGCGACCCGTTTACCTAAAAGTATTGAAACCGCTTTTGCGCTGACTATTCACAAATCTCAAGGTTCAGAATTTTCCCATACGGCAGTGGTGCTGGATCAATATGCAAAAAATCTATTGAGCAAAGAGTTGATTTATACCGCGATTACTCGAGCCAAAAAAGTGGTCAGTTTATTGGTGGATTGTGATGCTTTTATACAAGCACTTTGTGTCAGAACCACCCGAAAAAGTGGTTTGAGCCAAAAAATCATTGAACAATCCAGTAATTTAATTGGCAAAAATAATCAAATCTTGTAGGTAAAAGCTTACAAGGATTCAGGAAATTGACGCATAGAGCTTTTGCTCAGTTTTTGAGAAGATTGGTTCTACAAAATAACTCAACACGGAAAGTTGAGCATAATCGTATAATTATAAAAAGAATGTCAGTAGACAGCGAACTTACAGTGAGGTAAGTAAAAAGAGGAAACTTACAGCCGCTAAGCCTTGTAGTTTTGGGAGAGACTACAAGGCTTTTTTATATTTAATTAATTTATATTTCAAAATACTAGATATTTACCTTAATTCTAAAGTTGGATATTGTTGTGGAATGGCTGGATTTAAGCGAATTAGGTTAAATAAAGTGGTATTAATGTAATATTATGCAACTTTTAGGCTAGTTATTGTACGAAATAGCTTACAGCAAGATACGCTAAATGCCTCTACTTGTCTTTGTAGAATATGGCAAAATCTACCACACAAGGAAGGTGATTTTTCAACAGGATGTTTGAAAATAATAACAAGCGTAAAACGCTATAAAAAACACAATAAATAATAATGATAAGAGAAAGAACTACAGCGCCAAAAAGCCCGACTAAACTCGGGCTTTTTTTTATCTATTTTTTATTCAGACAGACGACGGTACATTAAAACAATAGAAAAAGCGTTCTAATTGCTTAGGTCGATTTCTCTATTTAAGTGGTCTAGATGATCTCGCTTAAAACAGTACAGATCTTGAATAACTCAGGATCAATGGACAACAGCTTCGCTTTAAATAAATCACCGATTGAAAACATTTAAAAGTGCTGATCTATTTTTGCAATTTGGCGCATTTTCCCTTAAAATATGCAACTTGCTGTAGTGATGCACGGCAGTCAAAGTTTTGAATTCTCATTACATTGATTTTTATCAAAATATATAAGCATCTCGGAGAAATCGAATGGCTTTAACTAACGCAGATCGCGCAGAGATCATTGCTAAATTCGCACGCGCTGAAAACGACACTGGTTCACCAGAAGTTCAAGTAGCTCTTTTGACTGCTCAAATCAATGACTTACAAGGTCACTTCAAAGAGCACAAACACGACCACCATAGCCGTCGCGGTCTAATCCGTATGGTTAACCAACGTCGTAAGCTGCTTGACTACCTAAATGGTAAAGACCACGGTCGTTATGTAGCATTGATCGGTGCTTTAGGTTTACGTCGTTAATTCGATTTAAACTTTATTTTCGGGTTATTGCATGCTTTGTGCTTTATTGCTGAAAACTAAAGTCGGTTTAGCTTTTGGCTAGGCCAGTGGAAGGGGCGAATGTTTCGCTCCTTCTTTGTGTTTAAAAATAGTATTTAATCTGGTGAGGTCGGCTTCTAAGCTTTGTCATTTGTTCGTCTATATGGTCGTGAATGCCAAACCTTAGGGGTCTCCACTAGAATAATTGTTCACAAGAACTAGGAAAAAATAAAACATGTCGATGTTTAATATTATTCGTAAAGAATTCCAATTCGGTCAACACAACGTGATTCTTGAAACAGGTCGCGTTGCACGTCAAGCAAACACTGTTGTGATTACCATGGGCGGCGTACAGGTTCTTGTTGCTGTTGTAGCGCAACCTAAAGCAAAAGCCGGTCAAGACTTCTTCCCATTGACTGTTAACTACCAAGAAAAGCAATATGCTGCAGGCCGTATCCCGGGTGGTTATGGTAAGCGTGAAGGCCGTCAGTCTGAAGCTGAAACTTTAATTTCACGTCTGATCGACCGTCCAATTCGTCCATTGTTCCCAGAAGGTTACTTCAACGAAATTCAAGTGACTGCAACAGTAATTTCATCTGACAAAACCATGGATGCTGACATTGCTGCAATGCTGGGTACTTCTGCTGCATTGTCGATTGCAGGTACGCCTTTCCGTGGTCCAATCGGCGGCGCTCGCGTTGGTTTGATCAACGGTGAATACATCCTGAACCCGAACCACGAACAGTTAAAAGAGTCTGATCTTGATCTGGTTGTTGCAGGTACTGAAGCTGCAGTATTGATGGTTGAATCTGAAGCGAAAGAACTTTCAGAAGACCAAATGCTGGGCGCTGTATTGTTCGGTCATGACGAAATGCAAATCGCGATTCAAGCGATCAAAGAATTTGCTGCAGCAGCTGGCGCAGTTGAGTCAACTTGGGTTGCTCCAAGCAAAAATGAAGCGCTTCTTGGTCAATTAAAAGATGCATTCGAAGCGAAAATCTCTGAAGCCTACACAATTGCTGTGAAACAAGACCGTTATGCGGCGCTTGATGCACTTCACGCAGAAGCAGTGGCACAGTTCGTTCCTGAAGAAGATGAAACAGGTATTGCTGACGAAGTAAACGAACTCTTCGAAGATCTTAAATACCGCACGGTTCGTGACAACATCTTGTCTGGTAAGCCACGTATTGATGGTCGTGATACTAAAACTGTTCGTGCAATCGATGTACAAGTGGGCGTATTAGGTCGTGCTCATGGTTCTGCATTGTTCACACGTGGTGAAACTCAGGCATTGGTTACAACAACTTTGGGTAATACCCGTGATGCGTTGATGGTTGATACTCTTGCAGGTACTAAAACTGACAACTTCATGCTTCACTACAACTTCCCTGCATACTCTGTAGGTGAAACTGGTCGTGAATCTGGTCCTAAGCGTCGTGAAATCGGTCACGGTCGTCTAGCGCGCCGTGGTGTTCAAGCGGTTCTTCCTGCAGCTGACCGCTTCCCGTACGTGATCCGTATCGTATCTGACATCACAGAATCGAACGGTTCATCTTCAATGGCTTCTGTATGTGGTGCTTCTCTATCACTTATGGATGCAGGTGTGCCACTTAAAGCACCAGTTGCGGGTATTGCAATGGGTCTAGTGAAAGAAGGCGAGCGTTTCGCAGTTCTTTCTGACATCCTGGGTGATGAAGATCATCTTGGCGACATGGACTTTAAAGTCGCAGGTTCTGCAAACGGTATTACTGCACTGCAAATGGACATCAAGATCGAAGGGATTACTGAAGAGATCATGGAGTCTGCATTGAACCAGGCTTATGCCGGTCGTATGCACATTCTTAATGAGATGAACCAAGTAATTTCACGCGCTCGTCCTGAAATTTCGATGCATGCACCAACATTCCAAGTGATCAACATCAACCCGGACAAAATCCGTGATGTAATCGGTAAAGGCGGCGCGACGATTCGTGCGATTACTGAAGAAACGAAAGCTGCAATCGATATCGAAGATAACGGTACAGTTCGCGTATTCGGTGAAACTAAAGCGGCAGCAGCTGCTGCAGTTGCGAAGATTCAAGCATTAACTGCTGAGATCGAACCAGGTACAATTTACGTGGGTAAAGTGATTCGTATCGTTGAATTCGGTGCGTTCGTGAATATTCTTCCGGGTACTGATGGTTTACTTCATATCTCTCAAATCTCGAACGAACGCATTGCGAACGTTGCAGATGTATTGAAAGAAGGTCAAGAAGTGAAGGTACAGGTTGCAGACGTTGACAACCGTGGCCGTATCAAATTGACCATGAAAGACATCGAACAAGTTTAATCATCTGAATATTCCCATGAGTTAGCTCATGGGAATGAAATATCAAAAGCCCTGAGCTTGATCAAAGTGCTTACTTTGGCTGTTCAGGGCTTTTTTTATGCTTCGGAAAATCTCCGCACATCTGGCCAAAATGTTTGAATCGCCCACAGGCTGTCAACGATTGTCGCACGATCTGAGTCTGTATTAAGCAGTTGATCTTAGGTCAGGGGATCGGCTTCAGAACTTTTTAGCAGACGATAAATTTCATCTTTCAATTTTAGCTTTTTACGCTTGATCGCTTCAATATCATTGTTGATATGATTGACCGGGTCGAGTTCAAGCTGACTAATTTTCCTGTCCAGCTCATTATGTTCCTCAAATAATTTGGCAAAGTATGGATTTTCCTCGCGAAGTTGCACAATCAAGTCGCGGTATTCGGGAAACATGTATTTCATTTTTTTATTACAATCTTTGGTTTTCATAGCGCTTTTTATACTCTAATCATCAAATTAAAAATAAATATGCCCTGACCTGCAGCGAAAGATGCAGATAGACAGAGCATCAAAGGACTTACTTAAAATGCAAATGTTTGACCTCGCGGCGTAACTCCTGCACTTCATCGATGAGGTCCAGCATCATCGCGACTGCGGTAAATGACGCATCAAAATCGCGTTGCAGGCGATAGGCGCGTTGTGCACGCGAAATATCCTCACCGAGGAAAGTGCTGGCTGGCGTGACAGGAGAACGATCGGGCAGAATTCCATGTTCAATCAATTGCATGACCCATTCCGGACTTTGTCCGCATGCTTCTGCGAAGTGGATGAGGTCAAATGAGTGATCGTCCATAATTTCTGACGGGGTATAGTCCTGTGAAAAGCTTTCTTGGTACTGAATTGTAGTCATGGCTCTACTCCTTAAACAGCCAAGTGTGCAAAATTGAGAGAATGAAAAGGTACTGAAGTAAAACGCTTTCTATTCTTCGGATATGCAGACTCAGAGTGATGACTCAAATGATCACGAGAAAAAAATCGGTATGTTCCGGTATTCAATGCATCAGGAACGCGCGAATAAGAGAAGGTGAAAGTGAACGCTGTTTTTATAGTTTTATGTTTTATTGACCGAGTGTGTTCAAACACTTTCCTGTGTTGAATATACGCTGCCCTATGAGGACAGCAAAGCAGACCTGATGACAGAATTAAACAAGGCTGAAGATTGATCATCATAAATGGATAAAAAATAACCGTCTTCGATCCATTATTATGACTTTAGCTGCGCCAAAACAGTTTTTATTTGTACCTTATTGTTTCAAAACATGACAAAGAAAAAGCCCCTGATACAGAGGCTTTGAAAATCTTTCTGAAATTAATGTTTTATCCAGGTTACACTGCGGCCAATTACTGAGACACCGACATAACCACGCAAGGTTAGACGTTTGCCATTGGCACTTAGGCGTGCTTTGCCTTTGTAAATTTTGCCACTGATCGGATCAAGCACTTTGCCGTCATGGTATTCACGTGGCTTTTTCGGATCTGCTTTAAAATCCCAGATAAACGGCAGGCCTATAAACGGTTTGTCTTTGAGCTGACCTGGACATTTATGACAGATGCCCATTTTCTCTGCGCCAGGCAAGCTACGTGTTGCGACAATTATTCCTTCATAGCTACCATCCGCTTTCTTACGAACTTCTACATCCGCACGAGAATAGCCTGATTGATCATCAATGGTTTTCCATTTACCCACTAACGGATCTTCATAGGCAAAGGCCAAGCTAGAAACCGCAGCCAAACTTATCCCCATCACTAGAGTGTTCAATAATTTTTTCATAACATACCTGTTAAATTTGATACTGTATTCATTTTAGAATTATTACTCTAATTTATTTTAAAAGCATAATTAAATCAATACTATAAAATGTGATTGTATTCTCATAATTTTTTTAAAACGATGATTATTTGGTCTTTGTTAATGTGAATAGTCTTATAATTTAAATGGGATTTTGAGGTGGGGTTTATCTGAGGATCTGATTCAGTGAATAGGCAGGTTTTCTACTGGAGGTAAATATGCTCTGTTGAGCTTCGTCATGTAAATTTTAAAACATAAAAAAGCACTCCTGAGGAATGCTTTTTTAAACTCATGCTTAGCACCGTTTAGCTTAGATGTTCACCACATAGACCTAAGGCCTCTTCGGCTGTAAAGGTATATTGGCTATTACAGAACTGACAATCCATTTTGATCGGATTCTGGAATTCCAGTGTTTCACGTATTGATTCTACGCCAATCTGTTGTAAGGCCACTGCACAGCGCTCTTTAGAGCAGGTACAGCCAAATTTCAAGGCTTCAGTTTCTGGCAAGCGCACTTCTTCTTCATTATATAAACGGTAAAGAATGTCAGTGGCTTGCAGGCCGATTAGTTCTTCAGTTTTCAAGGTTTCAGTGAGCATGGTCAGACGCGGCCATAAATCTTCATCAACACGGCGCTGTTCTTCTTCACTATTCCGTGGCAATAGCTGAATCAGTAAACCACCGGCGCGCTGATAGTCGCTTGCCAGTACAATGCGCGTTGGAATCTGTGCAGACAGGTCATAATACTGCATCAGACAGCCAGCCAGATTTTCTTTGTCCAGCGGCACAATACCTTGATAACGCTCACCAAATTCTGGTTCGATATTGATAAACAGCACTGGAGAAACCAGTGACTTTAAGATGGTGCTGCTATCTTCACCCACCAGAAAGTGCGGATCTTCTTCATAGTCCGCCAAAGCGCGAACTTCACCCAAGTGGTTGCATTCAGCCATTGCCCATTTAAATGTGCCCGATGCCTGAATTTGCAGGCTGATACGCCCTTTAATCTTCAAGGTGCTGGCAAGCAGTGCAGTCGCAGTGAGCATTTCACCCAACAGAATCTTGACCGCAGGTGCATAGTCACGTTGCGCTAAAATGGTTTGTAAAGCTTCTTCAAGATGCACCACTTCACCACGAACAGGGCTATCTTCAATAAAAAAGCGTTGGCGTAAATCAGACATAAAATTCTCCATAACCCTGCTTTAATGGTGTCATTATTGTAAAACACAAGTTATGACAGATCATCTCTTAACGCATCAATTCCTGCGCCGTTTGTATCCTGTTGCGGCTGTGTATCTGTTTTTTGAACTTTGTTGCGTTGATCCTCGGCAAACAGATGCTCCAGTTCAGCCAAACTGCTCCGCTGATGTTCATAACTTGCGTGTTGATCCGAATCCAGATGGTATTGACTGTTGAGTAATTTTTCATCATGTGCGCGGAAGTATTCAACCTGTTGCCGACTTTCTTCCGGAGCAGTATTCAACTGGCTTAACAAAGCCTCACTCATTTCCAGTGCTGAAAAGTAGTTTTCACGCCAGATTTTCTCTACACCTAAATCCTGTAACAGATGCACATGATGACGATCACGCGCGCGTACCCATAAACAAGTTTCAGGATAATTCAGCCGGATATACCGCACGATCAGCATCGAATCTTCAATATCATCAATGGCAATAATCACTTGCTGGGCCATCGCAATTCCTGCATGTGCCAAAGTTTCTGGCTCTGTCGCATCGGCCTGATAGAAAGGAATTTGATACTGCGCAAGCAGTTCAGTGGCTGGCACATTGCTGTCCATGACACTAAATGCATGCTGTTGTTGCAGTAAAATCCGGGCAATAATTTGTCCAAAGCGGCCAAATCCAATCAGCAAAATAGGGGGGCTGGCTTGAGGACTGGAATCGGTTTCGAAGGTGGCTGCCAGATGATTGTTTTGATCCAGACGCGGTAAAACCTGACTGTGTAATAACCAGTAAAATGCCGGGCTAAGTAATAATGAGAAACTCACCATCCAGAGCAAGGGAGACAGCAGATTGGCTGCGATGATCTGGTCGGATACCGCAATCACCAGCGCCAGCAAGGCAAACTCGCCACCTTGTGCCAGACTGGCTGCCAGCAGGGTACTATTGCGCCAGCTATTTTGATGATAACGCGCCAATGCCAAACTGATTGCAAACTTGACCAAGATCAAAGTAAAAGTGCCACCTAAAATGATCCAGAGGAAATTCAACAGATCGGGCAGTTGCAGTGACATACCCAGACTCATAAAAGCTAAGCCAATCAATAAGCCCTGAAAAGGCCGAATGGTGCTTTCTACCGCGGGCCGGAAATCTGAATCTGCCAGTAAAATCCCGGCAAATAAAGCGCCAAGAAACAGATTCAGTCCAAGCGTATTCATCAAGAGCAGCAGTGCCAAAGTTACCGCAATCGCCACAATCGTGTGCAGTTCGTGACTGCCACTTTTAGCAATCCAGCGATATAGTGGCTGCATCAGATAGCGATTACACAGGAACAAGCCGGTAAAAGTGGTGATCATTGCGGCAAAATAAGCCACTCCGTGTTCGGTCGAGGGAATTCCGCTAAATAAAGGAATGGCGGCAATCACAGGAATGGCCAGCAGGGCATGCAGCAGCAGGATTGAATAGGTCTGTTGACCATAGCTGGTGGCAAACTGTTCCTGATTGTGGAGTTGTTGAATCACCAAGGTCATGGCTGATAGACTGCCAGCAAGTCCAATCACAATACTGGCCAGCAGGCTTTGTTGTAGAAAAATCCAGGCCAGCAGGCTAAAAATCAAGGTGCTCATTAGTACCTGCAAAGCAGCCGTCATCCACAGAGATTGACTGATCTGGGCGATGCGTTGTGGTCTGAGTTGCAGCCCGATCCAGAACAGCAGTGCCAACAGGCTGACGTTCATGAAACTGTTCATCAGGTCTGGAGTCTGAATCAGATGCAAAATACCGGGACTTAAGATCAGTCCTGTTAACAGATAGCCCAGTACGCTTGGTAGTCTGAGCCTTTTACTCAGTGGCACTATTAAAAGTGCGACCACCAAAACCAGTGTTATTTGTAACAGTATCGACATTTTCCTGTCCTAAATTTTATGCTTGATCCAGACGTTGATGCGTATGTCCCGGACATGGACTCAGATGCAATTCTCTTAGCTGAGTTCTTGCGGGTCAATGTCCAGCGTCAGCTTCATGCTGGAAGGTTTGTCCTGCAGCATATTCTGCCACCAGCTGCGCACATAGTAATGCAAACGTGGACGATCTGCTGACAAAAGCACCATATGCGACTGATAGCGCCCAGCCTTACGTTCCATCGGCGCAGGAATGGGCCCCCAGATGTCCAGCGCCAGATCAGGATATTGCCTGAGGAATGCCGCATGTTTCTGTAAGAATTCGGTGTTTTGTGCCTGATCCTTGGATTCGCAGCGAATCAGGATGGCATAACGATAAGGCGGCATCTGGGCAATTTGCCGTTCCTTTAAGGTCTGCTGGGCAAACACACGATAATTTTCATTGACCAAGGTATTCAGCAGGGCATGATCCGGTCTGAGCGTCTGCAAATAGACATCGCCTTTGTGTTCACCACGTCCAGCCCGGCCTGCGACCTGAACGATCAGTTGTGCGGTACGTTCGGTGGCACGGAAATCCACACTGAGCAGACCGGAATCAATATCCAGAATCGCCACCAGCGTCACATAAGGAAAATGATGCCCTTTGGCCAGCATCTGGGTGCCGAGCAGAATCGCGGGTTCACTTTTTTGAATCTTGTCATAGATTTTTTGCCAGCTACCCACCCGGCTGGTGGAATCGCGATCGACCCGAATCACTTCATGATCTGGAAAAAGTTCATTCAGATGTTCTTCGACCTTGCCAGTGCCCATACCCAGTGTGACCAGTTCCTGATGCTGACACTGCGGACAGTGCTCCGGCATTCGGTGAATGGTGCCACAGTGATGGCAATGCAGATGCTGATAAGGCTGGCGATGCACAGTAAAATTGGCATCGCAGTGCGGACATTGTGCCTGCCAGCCACAACTGCCACAAAGCAGGACGGGGGCATAGCCACGGCGGTTTAAAAAGATCAGTACCTGTTCTTTTTTCTCCAGACGCTTTTTGATGTCCTGAATCAGTTGCAGACTGATGCCATGCTTTTTCTGTGCCACCTTTAAATCCAGAATATGGATTTTCGGCATTAAGGCTGTGCCGGCACGTTGATTCAGCTCCAGCACCTGCATTTTGCCATGTTCAACCAGCGCATAACTGTCGATACTTGGTGTCGCTGATCCCAGCAGCACTGGACATTGCTGTAAATGGCCGCGGTACAGCGCCACATCGCGGGCATGATAGCGGAAACCTTCCTGCTGCTTAAAAGACAAATCATGTTCTTCATCCAGAATGATCAGACCCAAATTCGGTATGGGGGTATAGATGGCGGAACGTGTGCCGAGGATGATTGAAGCTTTGCCAGTCTCTGCTGCCTGCCAGGCTTGCAGACGTTTTGTATCATTTAGGCCTGAATGCAATAGCGCGATATGACACTGAAAACGCGACTGGAAACGGCTAATCGTTTGCGGGGTCAGACCAATTTCCGGCACCAGCACCAAAACCTGCTTGCCCTGTTTCAGCACCTGTTGCATGATTTGTAGATAGACTTCGGTTTTACCACTGCCGGTCAGACCATCCAGTAAAAAAGCCTGATATTGATTGCGATACTTTAATACCTGATCAATGGCATGTTTCTGTTCAGGATTAGCGGTCAGCGGCATTTGCGCCAATTGCATCGGCTGTGGACTGAAATCTTGTGGCTCCAGCACACAGATACAAATCTCTTTTTTCTCCAGTGCTTTTAAGGTCGCAGTTTCAATTCCGGCCAAATTCAATACATTTTCAGTGGTGCCAACCGGATGCAGTTTTAAAATCCGGTAGGCTTCCTGCTGCTTTTCCGAACGGCGTATTTTAGCTTCAGCATCAGGGTTCAGAAGTTTCCAGGTGCGAGCCAGCAGGTTATAAGGCTTACCTTGGCGTAACAGCGTTGGCAGGGCACTGTGCACCACTTCACCCATCGGAAACTGATAATACTGTGCCGACCATGTCAACAAACTTAAAGCTTTAGGGTCTATGATGGCACGTTCATCCAGCAATTCAGTGACAGGCTTGAGTTTAAAACGTGGGTCGACCGGAGTATCTGCGGAGAGCTTTTCGATAATCACCCCTACCAGATTCTGTCGTCCAAAAGACACCAATACGCGTGCGCCGACCTGGGCCTGCTCAAATTGTTCTGCATTCATACTGTAATCAAAACAATCGAATACATGCACAGGTACAGCAACGCGTACGCGATAAAGTGGACTAGAATCGGTATGAGAATTTTGCATATCTGGCGCTGGATATCCTGAAGAAATTTCGTCGTGCTTAAAGTTCGATTATGGTAGAGTGAGCAGATAATTTATATCAAAGAATATGAATGATTTCGGTGGTCTGACGCAACAGCGTTAAGCAAAATTTTGGAAAATTAGAGCATTACAATGCCTGTATATCAGTTTATTGCGCTTGATGCTTCAGGAAAGCAGCAAAAAGGCGTGCTGGAGGGGGATTCTGCACGTCAGATCCGGCAACAGTTAAGGGATAAAGCACTTATTCCGGTCTCTGTTGATCCTGTCGAGAAAAAAGACAAACATGATCGGCGGAAATGGTTTGAAAAAAGCATTACCGCTTATGATCTGGCCTTAATGACCCGGCAATTATCTGTCCTGGTCGCCGCCGCGATTCCGCTGGAAGAAGCCATCCGCGCCGTCGGCAAGCAAAGCGAAAAAGTACATGTACAAAATCTGCTGATGTCGGTGCGTTCCAAGGTTCTGGAGGGGCATAGTCTGGCGCAGGGTCTGCAACAGTCCGGGCGGTTTCCAGAATTGTATATTGCCACCATTGCGGCCGGTGAACGTTCCGGGCATCTGGATCTGATTCTGGATCAATTGGCTGACTATACCGAAAACCGTTTTGCCATGCAGAAAAAAATTCAAGGCGCGATGGTCTATCCAATTATTTTGATGCTGATGTCTTTTGCCATCGTGATGGGGCTGATGACTTATGTGGTGCCAGATATCGTCAAGACTTTTGATCAAAGCAAAGATGCCTTACCGTGGATTACGGTCGCCTTGATGAAAGCCAGTGATTTTATTCGTATTGCGTGGCCATTTCTCTTGGTTGGCGGTTTCTTGGGCATCTCCCTGCTGATACGATTCTTAAGAACCACAGCCGGGCATTATGCCTTCGACCGTTTAACCCTGAAACTGCCTTTATTTGGAAAATTATCACGCGGGATTAATGCCGCACGTTTTGCCAGTACCTTATCCATTTTGACCCAGTCAGGCGTGCCTCTGGTCGATGCCCTACGGATTGGCGCTGCAGTCAGTAATAACTGGGTGATTCGTGATGCGGTCAATCTGGCAGCGGAAAAAGTCACCGAAGGCGGCAACCTGGCAACCCAGCTGGAGCGCAGTGGTTATTTTCCGCCGATGATGGTACAAATGATCAAAAGTGGCGAAGCCTCGGGCGAACTGGATCGCATGCTGGAGCGTGCATCACAGATGCAGGATCGGGAAGTCACCACGCTGATTTCGACTTTACTGGCCTTATTGGAACCTTTAATGCTGGTGCTAATGGCCAGTATTGTTTTGGTCATTGTGATTGCGGTGATGCTGCCAATTGTGAATATGAATAATATGATTTAAACAGAATCAAGTTAAAATTCCTGTGGTATTAAAATTAAATTGAATGTTGTGAATGATGCAAATGAATGAGAGAGATTGAATGAAAAGGAATCAATTAAATAAACAGACGGGCTTTACCTTAATCGAAGTGATGGTGGTGATTGTGATTCTCGGTGTGCTTGCTGCACTGATTGTACCGAACGTGATGGGACGCGGTGAAAAGGCCAAAGTGGATACCACTGTGATCAAGTTACAGAGTATTGCTGGTTCACTGGACCAATATAAGCTGGACAATGGCAAATATCCAAGCATGCAGGAAGGTGGTCTGGATGCACTGGTGAACCAGCCTGCGACTGCGAAAAACTGGTTGCCGGGCGGCTATGTCAAGGGCGGCTATCCTAAAGACAGTTGGGATAATGATCTGCAATATGTGATGCCGGGCACCAATGGTCGTACTTTTGATCTGTATTCATTCGGTGCAGATGGTCAGTCGGGTGGTGAAGGCACCGATGCTGATATTTATTATCAGCCTTGATTGAGAATCAATATAAACTCTCAATAGATGGAATATATCACTTCACTTAATAGATGTTTTCAATACTAAGTGAAGTGATAATAACGCTTAATTATAAATTATAATCTAAGTTTTTGATATTTATTGTAATTAATTAATGAGTTGTATATGCGAGTTATAATAAGAATTATTCCCATATTTATCTATTACAATTATCATAAAATATGAATAAATATAGACTTTCTATTTACCCAAAAAGGCTCATAATGATCTGAACGGCACTTGACGAGCCAACGGAGAAGAATATGAAAGCATTAATCTTAGGGGATGAAATAAACCAATTTCATTGGTCGATGCTGAAATCTGTTCTTTTGGTTTTAAGCATGTTACCGATTAGTCAGGGCATTCTGCATTTATGGCAGACTACCGAGGGTAGCAGCCAGATTATGGTAGGTTTTTTTGCCATCAGTTTGATGAGTTCATTATTTGCATTGTGCTTCTGGTCGGCATTGAAAGCCTCGGTATTGCAATTAAAACAACGGCAGATGTCTGTATTCGAAAATATGATGGTGCAAACTTACCGCTATCTTCCAATGTTATCCCTCGCCAGTATGATTTCTTATCTAGCAGTTCAGTTCTAAAATTTGAAATATAAAAAACCGAGGCATTGACCTCGGTTTTTTATTGCCTTGAGTGTCCGTCCCTTTCGTAAAGGGAGCTTAGGAGAGATTGATAAGATGTTATATCTAGTAATCCCCCTAAATCCCCTTTTGTAAAAGAGGGACTTGAAGAAATTATCTTCTCGACTTAAAGCTGACATCCACTTTACGGGGACGGAAGCGCCATCCCAAGAGCAAAAGTAAAACTGAAAAGATCATCACCGGCCAATCACTCAGTTTCATATAAGGTGTTTCGCCTTGCATGGCTGGAAGTTCACCCCGCAGTACCGCTTCCTGATCCATCGGGGCTTTTTTCACAATATGGCCATTGTGGTCAATAAAGGCGGTCACGCCGGTATTGGTGGCACGGATAAACCAGCGGCCATTTTCCTTGGCGCGCATTTGTACCATTTGTAGATGCTGCAAAGGTCCTGCCGTGCCGGTAAACCAGGCATCGTTCGAGACCGTAACTAAAAAGTCACTTTGACTGGCATTGCGGCGTGTCAGGTTTGGATAAGCAACCTCATAACAAATTGCGGAACCTAAAGGATGGTTTTTCACATTCAAGGGCTTTTGATTGTCCGCCCCACGGGTAAAGCCGCTCATAGAGGGATCATTCTGTAGACCTGGCAATACCCAGCTTAACCAGCCTGACAGCGGAATATATTCACCAAAGGGCACCAGGCGCTGCTTTTTATACAAACCCTCCGACTCATCACCCGTGGCCATAATGCTGTTGTAATATTTCGGATAACCCGCAGCTTGTGATTCTGGTAAGTCCCAATACGGAATGCCGGTGACCCATGCAGTACCGGATTTTTCAGCCTGTACTTTCATCGCTTCGAGAAAAGCTTCAATATCGGTCTGGAACATCGGAATCGAGGACTCTGGCCAGACAATCAGGTCACGGCCCCATTCGGTCTTGCTCAGATTGGCATAAATCAATAAAGTTTTTACCTGATATTCAGTCAGCCATTTCAGATCTTGCGGAATATTGCCCTGAATCAGAGAAACCGTAAGCGGCTTTTCATTCTTTGGTTGCACAAAACTCAATTGAGCCGCGCCCCAGGCACCGAATAGTAAAATTGCAGCAGGAACCGCCCAGAACAGACGTCGGTTCAGAATTTCGACCAGTGTACAGGCCAGAATAATCACGACAAAAGATACCCCAAACACCCCAAACAGAGGTGCATAGGCATCTAGGTAGCGTTCGGTAAAGGCATAGCCGGCAAACAACCACGGGAAACCGGTAAAGACCCAGGTTTTAGACCATTCAAACAGAACCCAAAGCGGGGCAAAGGTCAGAGGGGTTTCCGGGAAAAAGCGGCGATAGACAAAGGTTTGAACGGCGCTAAACAGGCCCATCACCAGTGCCATGATCAAGATCATTACAACACTGAGAAATGCACTGGTATCGCCGTAGACATGAATTGAGGTATACAGCCAGAATGCGCCCACAAACCATAGGCCAATTCCATAGGCCCAGCCAATTCCAAAGGCCTGTTTGGCACTACGTCCACGCAGGCAGGCATAGAGTAGTGCCGGAGACAGGATGGCCAGCCACCAGTAATGATAGGGAGCCAATGCCAAACTGAAGATAGCACCTGCAAATAAGGCAATTAAAACAGGATAGATCAGCGGCAACGGTTTTTGCTGTTGATCAGAACTCAACAGCTTGTCGAAATACGCTCTCATTGGCGCACGGCTCGAATTAGGTGAATAGAGCGTGAATCTGCTTCAAGAATGGTAAATTGCCAGTTTTCCAGTTCAATGGTCTGGCCTTCAAGATCGTTCACCAGACCAATTTCCTGTAATAACAAGCCACCCATGGTTTCCACTTCATCGTCAGAAAAATTCGCATCCAGCATATTATTGAAATGCTCAATCGGGGTCAGAGCTTGTACTATCCAGGTATTGGCGGTGTTTGGATCGTTATCCGGAACAATGAATTGTGCCTCTTCATCGGCATTGTCATGTTCATCTTCAATTTCACCAACAATTTCTTCCAGAATATCTTCCAGCGTGACCAGACCCGAGGTGGTGCCGTATTCATCAATCACCACGGCAATATGGGTCTGGGTGTTTTTCAGCATCCGCAGCACCTGATCGGAACGGGCGCTCTCTGGTACAAATAAGGGTTGACGCATCAGTGCGCGAATATCGACTTTGGAGGTTGGTTCGGTCAGAAAAGGCAATAAATCCTTGGCCAATAGAATGCCGACCACATTATCGGTTTGATCGGAGGAAAAGACCAGAAAACGCGAATGCGCAGATTCGACCAACACATGCAGGATATCCAGCAGTTGGTCATCTTCCTGTAAGCTGATCATCGACGTGCGAGGCGTCATGACTTCGCGAATTTTGGTTGCCGGAAGGTCAAGTACACCTTCAAGCATGGCAACAGTATCGGGTTCTAAAAATCGACGTGAATCTTGTACTAATTTTAGCAGTTCGTCGCGAGTTTCGGGTGCAGTTCCCAGCCATTTACGTAAGCCGCGCATACCCCACGACGGGCCTGATTCCTCGTGCATGATTTTTCCTGAAGACTCTTAATATCTAAAAAAACGTGGTTTTATCATACCGCAGAAAATACGCTTGTCTATTGTAAATATGATGTGCAGGCATGATCGTATCAGTCAGGGCTGCGTTTAGTCGTGTGTACTTTGGCAAAGCCGCAATGCCCGAGCGGGATTATGCTAAAATATTTTCAGTCTTCCACTCTTGAGTCTATCGATGCCCCCAACTGAAATTATCCCAAGCCTGCAATTAAATACCCGAGGTTTACGCTGTCCTGAGCCAGTCATGATGTTGCATCAGGCCATTCGTAAATCTAAAGCCGGTGATGTGGTTGAGGTGTTTGCTACCGATAATTCAACCTCTTGGGATATTCCAAAATTTTGCATGCACTTGGGACATGAATTGCTGTTGCAGGAAGAGTGTCTGGATGAAAACGGCAATAAAGAATTTCATTATCTGGTGAAAAAGGGCGGCTAAATTGGCCGAATTTTTTTTGAAATTTATGATCTGATAAGAGTTCCTATTCGATCTTAAAAATAATATTATCGCCATTCTCCAGAAAATAAACCCGCTTTCGAGCGGGTTTATTTTGTTCTCATGAGAGCTTAAATATTCGGATATGAGAACTTGCGGAATATATTCCTCATTCGCAAGATTACCCTAACATTACATGTTAGGGTATGAGCTCGCGCAAGGACTAGCCGAATTACATATTCGGATACTAATTACATGTTAGGGTAATTAGGACCACCGCCACCTTCCGGTGTTACCCAGGTGATGTTCTGAGATGGGTCTTTAATGTCACAGGTCTTGCAGTGTACACAGTTGGCTGCATTGATCTGGAAACGTTTTGAACCGTCATTATTTTCCATGATTTCATAGACACCCGCCGGGCAGTAACGCTGCGCCGGTTCATCCCATTTAGGCAGGTTTACTTCAACCGGAATAGAGGCATCGGTCAGCTTTAAATGCGCAGGCTGGTTTTCTTCATGCACGGTATTCGATACAAATACAGAAGATAAACGGTCAAAAGTCAGCTTGCCATCCGGTTTTGGATAGTTTGGCTTGAAGCTTTCAGCGGCTTGGGTTTTCAGTGCAGCATGGTCTTGCACCAGATCATGCAGGGTAAATGGTACTTTGAACACGTTCTGGTCGATAAAGTTAAATGCACCACCCATCCATTGACCGAACTTGTGCATCGCCGGGCCAAAGTTACGTGAATTGTATAACTCTTCTTTGAGCCAGCTGTTGTTGAACTTGTCGGTATAAGCGGTGAGTTCCTTAACAAAGAAATCGTCACCCTCAACCACACGTGCAATAGCCAGATCACCGCCTTTTTCCACACCAGCCGCAATCGCTTCAAATACCGCTTCACCGCAGAGCATGCCGGATTTCATTGCGGTATGTGAGCCTTTGATTTTGGCAAAGTTCAGGAAGCCGGCATCATCACCAATGAGTGAGCCACCCGGGAAAGTGAACTTCGGTAACGAGTTAAAGCCACCTTTGGTCACGGCACGGGCGCCATAAGAAATACGCTTGCCGCCTTCTAAATACTGCTTGATTAAAGGGTGGGTTTTCCAGCGCTGCATTTCCATGAATGGATACATATGCGGGTTGGTGTAGGACAGATCCACGATCATACCCAAAGTCACCTGATTGTTTTCAGCGTGATACAGCCACCAGCCGCCTGAAGAACCGGTTTCATTCAATGGCCAGCCGGCGCCGTGCATCACCAGACCCGGTTTGTGCTTGGCAGGATCAATCTCCCAGAGTTCTTTAATGCCGATCCCGTAATGCTGTGGATCTGCATCTTTGGCCAGATTGAATTGTTCAATCAGACGTTTACCGAGGTGACCACGACAGCCTTCAGCAAAAATCGTATATTTGGCATGCAGTTCATAACCCGGAGTAAAGTTATGCGTCGGTTCGCCATCTTTACCAATGCCCATGTCACCGGTCTGGATGCCTTTTACCGTACCATCTGCATGATACAGAATGTCTGAGGCGGCAAAGCCCGGGAAGATTGAAACTTCCAGTTCTTCTGCTTTTTGGCCTAACCAGCGCACCACATTGCCGAGCGAGATGACGTAGTTGCCATCATTGTGCATGGTTTTTGGCACCATCCAGTGTGGTGCTTCTTGTGATTTTTCATCTGAAAGCAGGAAGAAGGTTTTATCTTCAGTCACCGGCACATTGAGCGGCGCGCCTTGTTCTTTCCAGTCCGGGAACAATTCATTGATGGCACGCGGTTCTAGCACAGCACCAGACAGAATATGTGCGCCAACTTCGGAGCCTTTTTCTACGACACAAACGGACAAATCATTTAAGTTGTTTTCAATTGCAAGTTGACGGATTTTGATCGCAGCAGATAGACCCGCAGGGCCTGCGCCGACGATGACGACGTCAAACTCCATCGATTCACGTTCGATGTGTTCCATGTAGGACTCCTCATATTACTATTCGGTGGCAACCATAATCGGATGATTGGGTGCTGCCATAAGTGTTCTTGGTTCCTAGACACAAAAATACTGGTGTCTTTGATAATCTGGGCTAGTATAGTTTTAAACCGAGTTTTAGCCAATTGGCTGAAACATATTATTTTTCCGTCATTAAGGTCTTCTTTTATGGATAAGCCAGTACCCAGCAAACATCTGACGAAAAAAGTAACTTCTCCTGATGATAAAAATTTAATGGATATCGCGCAATACTTAAAAGATGCACAGGGCGGTCACAAAAGGTCAATTCCTCCTTTGGAGCAATGGCAGCCAAAGCATTGTGGCACAATGGATCTGAAGGTTTTGGCCAATGGAGAATGGTGGCACGAAGGTCAATTGATCAAACGCCAAGCCATGATTGACCTGTTTGCAACCGTCCTTTGGAAAGAGCAGGGAAAATTCTACCTAAAAACACCGGTAGAAATGATTGAAATTGAAGTGGAAGATGAACCTTTATTGGTCAATCAGGTCGATCAGGTCGAGATTAATGGACTGAGCTATTTGCAACTGGGCACCACAACCCAAGACCTGATTATTGTGGATGCTGAACATCCGATCTTTATGCGTGAATATAAAGATGAGTTGCGACCTTATGTGCATGTACGTTTTGGAATCAATGCCCTGATCCAGCGTGCCGCATTTTTGCATCTGGTCGAGATGGGAGAGCTTGATGAAAATCCGGCAGGTGAAGCCGTTTTAAGTTTGAAAAGTGGCGATTTAGACTTGCATTTGAGCACCTGAGGTTTAAGCTTGGTCGCTAGAGTTTTTGACACCGCAATTCAGACCGTTATGAGCGCCATTCAACCCATTTCCCCGCTATTAGACCCGATGCCCAACGCAACAGCAGATGCACCGATTGGTATTTTTGACTCGGGCGTAGGCGGCTTGTCGGTGGCTCTGGAAATTGCCCGCCATCTGCCGAATGAACGCTTTGTCTATTATGCCGATACTGCACATGTGCCTTATGGCCCGAGAGATGATCAGGAAATCCGTAGCCTGACTGCTCAGGCGATTGAATGGCTGTATCGTCAGGGCTGTAAAGTGGCAGTCGTGGCTTGTAATACGGCCTCTGCCTTTAGTCTGGATTATTTGCGTGACTATTATGGCGAGAACTTTCCAATTATCGGTTTGGTGCCAGCACTTAAACCTGCAGTCTTGAATACCCAGTCGAAAACAGTTGCGGTCTTGGCAACACCGGCCACTTTTCGCGGGCAACTGATTAAAGATGTGATCTCCCGTTTTGCCGAACCCGCTCAGGTTAAAGTCCTGCCTGTGACCAGTCTAGAACTGGTACCTTTTGTTGAGGCTGGAGAGCAGATGAGTGAAGCCTGTTTACAGATATTAATAGGGATTTTACAACCAGTTGTGGATCAAGGCGCTGATTATTTAGTACTGGGATGTACGCATTACCCCTTCCTAAAAGCGTCAATTCAGTATATTTTTGGTCAAAAGCTGACATTAATTGACTCAGGATTCGCAGTTGCGAGACAAACGGCCCGAATTTTAATTAAAAATGAGTTATTATTTGAGCATGAGCGTAAAGAAAGCGTGAAAATTGAATTGGTGGTGAGTGGGCAGAATGCTGAACAGCTCCGGCCGGTTTTGCAGCACCTGATTCCTGCCGGTTTAAAATGGCAGATCAGTAATATGAGTGCAGTTTAAAACTCATTTTTATAATTTTAAAAGAACGATATTTTTTCATTTTGGGGTGGTCATATTGTGTCAAAATGCATGAATTCATGCATTTTTTATGCAAATGTACAGGAGAAGAGGATAGCCCATGCTGGATAAACGATACCAAGTGTTCATCTCAACCTCTGGGGCAGAAATGCAGCCGGAACGTATCATTTTGTCTCAAACATTAGTGGGTATGGGGTTCTTCTCTTGGGGACTGGAACAGCGTACGCCGCTGAATACTGCTTTTTCACGCCGCCAGATTGATGATTGTGACTATGTAGTGATTTTGCTAGGTAGTCAGTATGGGGAACAGTCTGTCTCGGGTGTCGGTTATATGCACCTCGAATACATCTATGCAGTGACCAAGCAAAAACCGATTATTGTGTTTATGCATGACGATCCGGCATCACGTGAAAGCTCATTACATGATACCAAGCCGGAATTACGGGAAAAGTTTAAGGAATTTCGTCAATTACTGCAGCAGGAAGTAGACCAGGTCTTTACTTATCGCAGCTTGCGCGATCTGGAAATGGCAGTACGTTTTAATATGCCGCAAATGCTGGAGCGTTATCCGGTGACCGGATGGGTGCGTCCGCAAAATACCCAGGCGCTGCATGACGAGATTGATCAGCTCAAGGCTAAAGTGAGCCAACTGGAGCGTGATGGTGGAACGGCGGAAATAGATCCGTTCCTGAGCCTGCCTAAAGTATCCATGCATGAAGTCTTTTCTTTTGAATACCGGATGCAGGCTTATCAGGATGGAAACTTTAAGGAAATTAAAGTTCAGAAGAAGCTGACTTGGGCGCAATTATTGGCCCTGCTGGGCTCTACCTTTGTGAACCCGACACCGGAAGAGTTTTTCTCCAAGCGGATGAATGAATATTTAAATGAAAACGGTCTGGAAGATGCACGGGCAGAAATGCCACGTGCACATGCCGTGGCTCGTGCCCAGATGAATATTCGTGCCTTGCATAGCTTGAAAATTCAGATGCGCCAGAATGACTGGATTGTGCCATCAGGTCGGGATGACCGCCAGCGCATGCTCTGGCAGATTACGCCGAAAGCTCAAAAATTACTGGACAGCAGTTTGCTGGATTTAGATCGTACTTTTCAATCTAAGTCAGTGTATTAATCCATATAGAGAATCAATCAAAAACTGTTAAAGTACAGGGGTTGATACCATGACGGATAAACTGAATGTCTTCTCCTGCTAAAGCTAAAGTGACGATTATATTGGCCAACTTGGGTACGCCAGATGCGCCCACGATTCCAGCAGTACGCCGTTTCCTGAAGCAGTTTTTGTCTGATCAGCGGGTGATTGAAATTCCGAAACCCATTTGGCAAATAATCCTGCGTTTATTCATTTTGCCATTTCGGCCTAAGCGGGTTTCACAGGCCTATGCACAGGTCTGGGGAGAGGATTCACCGATGCGTGAAATCCTGTTGCAGCAGGTCAATGCAGTCAAAACCCATTTGACCCCGCTCTATCCGCAGTTTGAGTTGAATGTGGTGCCAGCAATGACTTATGGCAATCCGAATATTCAGCAGGTTTTGGCCAGAGTGTCTGAACAGCCGCAGGACCATGTGATCTTATTTCCACTATTTCCCCAATATTCTGCTACTTCGACTGCACCTCTCTATGATGCCCTGGCAAAATGGGTGGTGAAGCAACGCAATTTGCCTGGTTTGAGCATCATTCGGGATTATTATCAACATCCTTTATTTATTCAGGCTCTGGCGCAAAGCGTGCGTGACTATCAGGTAGTGCATGGTCAGCCGGAAAAACTGTTAATGTCTTTTCATGGTATTCCGCAGCCTTATGCCGACAAAGGCGATCCTTATGCCGATCGTTGTCGTATTACCGGACAACTGGTTGCACAGGCGTTAGGTCTGAGTGCAGAGCAATATGCGATTAGCTTTCAGTCACGTTTTGGCAAACAGGAATGGATTAAGCCCTATACCGATGTTGTGCTGGAAGACTGGGCCAAACAGGGGGTGAAATCCGTGCAGGTGATGAGCCCGGCATTCTCGGCTGACTGTCTGGAAACGCTTGAGGAACTGGCCATAGAAAATGCCGAAACTTTTAAATCTCTGGGGGGAGGCAGTTATCGTTATATTCCTGCTTTAAATAGCCGTGAAGATCATTTGCGATTGCTGAACAGTTTGCTACAGGCTAATCTGGATGCATTGACACAAACGCTTGCTCATTAATTTTTCCGAGGTTTTTTGCCCTATGTTACAAGTCAAAATTGTTCCGGTTACTGCTTTTCAGCAAAACTGTTCGATCATTTGGGATACGGACACGAAAGAAGCCATTTTGATTGATGCAGGGGGCGAAGCTGAAAAACTCAAAGCTGAGGTCGAAGCTCTGGGCTTAACCGTGAAAGCTTTATGGCTGACCCATGGACATCTGGATCATGCAGGTGCAGTAGGCGCCTTGAAAAAGGCCTGGAATGTACCAGTAATTGGGCCACATAAGGAAGATGCTTTCTGGCTGGACATGATTCAAGAGGTTTCAGCGCGTTATGGTTTTCCGATTCCAGAAAAAGTTGAAGTGACACAATGGCTGGAAGGGGGGGAAATACTGAAGCTCGGTAATGAAGAATTTGAAGTGCGTTTCGCGCCAGGGCATACCCCGGGCCATGTGATGTTTTATAATAGCAATCATGCCCTGTTATGGACGGGCGATGTGCTGTTTAAAGGCTCGATTGGCCGTACGGATTTCCCGCGTGGCGATCATCAGCAGCTCTTGGATTCAATTCAGCGTGAATGTTTTAGCCTGCCGGATGAAACCCAGTTTATTTCAGGACATGGACCGATCAGCACCATTGGTTTTGAAAAGCAGCATAATCCCTTTGTTGCAGGCAAAGCGGGTTAAATATCGACGTGAATAAAAGACCAAGTATCCTTGGTCTTTTATTTTGAAAATGGATCACTGCTAAATTGACGAGTTTGCATGTGAATTAGCCAGGCCATAAAAGCAAAAAGTACACCCAGTACAATAAATAAGCTATCTTGTTGGAAAATACCGACTCCCAGAGAGAGAAGTGCCAGTAGACCCACCCCAACTAATATGACTTTTAAAATAATATAGCTCATATTATTGCTCTAAAAATAATGTGAAGATTTAGAGTAGAACAATAATGCTAAGGCACGATGAATGGTGTTAATTCGTGTTGGCTTTTCAGGGTGATTTTATAAACTTTATGTGATTTTTGGCTAATTTTCTACATAGTCTTCAGTTCAGAAATGTTTTTTTACTGTACAGAACTTCTAATCCTCAGAAGTGTCCGCCTGCGGTGCATCTTGAGTGGGCAAGCTATATTCTTCATTGGCCCATGCGCCCAGGTCAATCATCTTGCAGCGTTCTGAACAGAAAGGACGGAAATCATTCTCTTCCCAGGTCGTCAGTTTGCCACAGCGCGGACAGTTTAAAGTAGTGGGCATGAGATCAACTCCAAAGAAAAATAAAGCTTCGATTAGGCAAATATAGCCGCACTTGGTAGACTTATGCGGTTTTTATTAGTTTGATCTGATTATGCCGATTCGTCAATTTCAAGCACAGCGTATGCATGCACCCCGTGATTTTCAAAGCATCAGTCCTGAAGCGGTCTGCATCGAAGTCGGGGCGGGTAAAGGCAAACATGCTTTGTTATTTACCAAAACCCACCCCGATACTCAACTGATTGCGATTGAACGTACCCGCGAAAAATTCCTGGCCATGCAAAAACAGCACGGGATTGAAGGTCAGGCCAATTTACAGACCGTTCATGCCGATGCTTTGCCGTGGATCGTGCATGCATTGTATCCAGAGCAGGTAGAACAATTCTTTATTTTGTATCCAAATCCGGAACCGCATAATCCGGCGCAGCGCTGGGTCAATATGCCATTTTTTGAGTTTTTACTTTCCCGTTTAAAGACGGGTGGAACCATTACACTGGCCAGTAATATTCCTGCCTATATCGAAGAAGCAGAACAGCAGGCAGAACAACTGTGGAAATTACCTTTTATTAAAGAAGTTATTGCCCAGGATTCAGCACGCACCCATTTTGAAATTAAATATCTGGAACGTGGGGAATTGTGTCAGCAACTTATTATTACTAAACCTGAAGCTTATGTGACACGGTTTGATGATTTCCAGCCTTTGCAAGGGCAGAATGCTAGCATCGCGGAATAATCAGATGAGCAAACGTATTGCCATTGTTGGCGCTGGCCCTGCCGGGTTAATGGCCGCAGAAGTCCTTAGTCAGTTTGATTATGAGCTGCACGTCTATGAGCAAAAACCGTCTGCTGCACGTAAATTTTTGATGGCAGGCAAAACCGGCCTGAATATCTCTCATGCGGAACCGGTTGAGCAATTTGTGCAGCGTTATGATCAGGTGGACTGGTTGTCGCCATGGGTCAAACAGTGGGATGCTGTCTGGATTCAAAACTGGATGCAGGAACTCGGCATTGAGCCTTATATTGGTTCATCCGGTCGGGTATTTCCCACAGAGATGAAAGCTGCTCCCTTGCTGCGTGCCTGGCTCAAGCGCTTGGCCAGTCATGGCATCCAGTTTCATTACCGGCATAAAGTCAGCCGCCTGCATCAACAACAGCTTGAGCTGCACGATCTAAAAAATAATGAACTTCGCACTGAAAAATTTGATGCGATTATTTTGGCCTGTGGCGCAATATCCTGGTCAGAACTGGGCAGTGACGGCGCATGGCAAGCCTGGTTAAAACCCGATGAGATTGAAGTTTTTCAGGCCAGTAATGCCGGGGTGGAATATCCATGGTCCAAGTTCATGCAGCCAGTCTTTGGTCAGCCTTTAAAGCGTGTAGAAGCCTGGGTCGGGCAAGGTGAAAAAACCATGGGTGACATTGTGATCAGTCATTATGGGCTAGAAAGTGGTTTGATTTATAAGCAGGGAAGAGGTTTAGGCGAACAGCTAAAACAAAGTCAGCAAATGCAACTGAGTCTGGATTTATTTCCTGACCAAAGTGTGGGGCAATTGGCGAAAAAATTACAGCCGACTAAGAAGCAGTCTTTAAGCAATGTTTGGCGTAAAGCCGGATTGGATGGTGCCAAAGCGGCTTTGGTGCGTGAACTGGTGGCCAAGACTTGGTGGCAAGATGCTGCTGAATTAGCCAAGCAGATAAAACATTTGACCATTCCACTTACAGGCTTTCGTCCGATTGAAGAAGCGATTAGCTGTGCAGGTGGGGTCAAGCGTGAAGTGCTGTCGGAACAGCTCCAACTTAAATCCAATCCGTATGTATTTCTTTGTGGGGAAATGCTGGACTGGGATGCACCGACTGGAGGTTATCTGCTGACAGCCTGTTTTGCTACAGGCCGGGCGGCAGGTCAAGGGGTGCATCAGTTCCTAGAGGCCAGCTAAGTCATTTTATGCTGAGGGAGAAAAAGCCCTTATTCTGAAATGCAGACCAAGCCTGGACAGTATCATGCTTATTCAAGGTGCCTGTATGCACCCGTTGAGCTTAGATGTTCGCTGTGTATTTTAGTCAAGCTGGGTGCAAGCAATGAGCTCCATGGAATTAATTGGCTGGGCGGGCAGGTGCTGTGTTGGCATTCAGATCCGGATATTGCGAACGCCAGCGTTCTAGTTGCTCTTGCGCATGCAGATATTTCCCTAAACCTTTGACACTTTCACTGGCCTCATTCACTGTTTTGGTTTGAGTCTCAGGACTATTTACCAATTTGTCCTGATGTTGCCAATATTGATACATCATGCCCTGAATATAACGGCCCTGTTCGGTTTTCAGTTCTAAATCCTTCAGCATATTCAGGGCTGACTGTACATGATCGCGCTGGCGTTGCTGAATAAACTCCGGACTCAAGCTATCTTCATCACGCATGCTGTTTAATTCTTTTTCCAGCTCCGCACTCATTTCCTGAAAACGTTGCTCATAATCGGTCAGTACTGCAATATCATGTGGATCCTCAGTGGTTTTGGGGAAGTCTTTCAGCGGCTCGGTTTTCAGTTCCTGCATCACCTGATCTGAAGCCGTACTGTCTGCAGCCGGTTCGGTACTTTCTGATGTTTTCTGGTCACATGCCATGAGCAGCATGACTGCTGCAAACAGGGCAGTGCGTGTCATTCCTGATATTTTATGCATGATTGACTCCTGTTTTTAATTAGTTTTTTTAAATACGTATATATGAGTAATATAAGGAAAATCAATCATTTCCTCTATACCTTTGGCTGTATAGTCCCAGATAATCTGTTCAAACTGTTGTTTGAGCTGTGCTTGCCGGGATGCTGGCATGGCTGCAATAAAGCTGGTCGAGAGTAGCCGTTTTGATACCACCTGCTCCACACTGCCCTGTTGTTGCCGAGTCATGCTGATTTCTGCATACGGCTGAAACAGGGTTTGTTGTTCAAATACCTTGCGCCACGCTCCGCTATGATAACGCGGGGTATCACCTTCTAATGGGGCGATACACTCTGCCAGTGCCTGAACCCAGGCTACCCGGGTATCCCGCTGATTCCAGACCAGAACCAGATAAGCATCGGGTTTGAGGACTCGGTTGAGTTCCTGTAAGGTCTCTGCATTCGCAAACCAGTGAAATGACTGTGCACAAAATACCGCATTCAGGCTATGATCAGGCAAGGGGAGTTGATGGCTCAGGCCTTCAACAGCCTCAATGTCCGGATGGGCCAGTTTTAATTGTGCCAGCATTTCCGCAACCGGATCGACAGCGATGATGTTTTTACTGAGCGGGCGTAAATAAGGAATAAACTTGCCGGTCCCACTGCCCAAATCCAAAAGACGCGCATCGACAGGCAAAGTCAAAGTATCGGCCAGCCACTGACTGATCTCTGCCGGATAATCGGGACGCACTTGCTGATACAGCTCGGCAGATGCACTAAAACCCCGTTTTGCTGCCGGATGTAATGATTGTGTCATATTTTGCGCTTTTTAATCTTTTTGATCGATATAAAATAGCATATTCACTTTTTTGACAGCATTCATTGATTGAATTGTTGTGGAAGGGTTCGATTTACCAGCACGGGAAAGTTATGGACAAGCAGATTGTTTTTGAAGATGAGCATATACGCGCGATTTTTATGCCGGGGTCATCTTCAGAATTGATTTTTTCATTTGGCGATTTGATTACCCGTGCCAAGGGCCTCAACATCAATGCAGAAAAGTCGCTACAGAAATTTGAATTCAATGTTCTGGGTATTATGCCCAAGCACAAATCCTGGTTCCCGCAAGGTTCCATGTGGAACATGTTAGAGGCAGTGGCTGAACTGATTGCGCCGTTTCAGCAGCGGGTTGCCTATGGCGGCTCGATGGGTGGCTATGCCGCGATCAAGTATTCCTGCGCCTTAGGCGTGCAGCGCGTGGTGGCGATGGTGCCGCAATATTCGATCAATCCGGATGATGTACACGATGCCCGCTACAATATGTTCTATCAACCAGAGCTGAATGCAGGAATGCGGGTTGAAGCCGAAGATATCGATAGCACGTGCGAATATATTATTGTTTATGATCCGTATTGTGCCGAAGACCGTGCGCATTATCTGAAATTACAGGCCCTGATTCCGCAGCATCATGTGCTGCATTTGCCATTTACCGGACATGATGCCATTGCCGTTCTGGCCAGTTCCGAATTGCTGTATGACTTTTTGGTACATGATTACGAACCGAGTTATTTTTACCAGAAAATGCGTCGGGTCAAGAAAAACAGCAAGTTCTATTATCGCAAAGTCATTGAAAATGTCTTGCCACGCCATCGTATGGCCTTGGGGCGTATCCTGAAAAATAATGATCTGCAACTGGATAATCAGTTTTTTGATGCCAGCCAGAAACAGGTGATCTTAAGAGAATTATTGCGAAATAAACAGGTCGATCAGCATGACCTGCTCAAGCTCGGCATTCATGTCAATTTGCCGCAGGAAAATCGTCAGTTGCTTCTGGATCAATATGGACATGGTCTGGTATTTAATGTCATCAGTCATAAAATCGAAAGTTATGCAGAAGGCGCGATTGCCCTGAACCATAAATTCCTGATTCCGATTTATGCCAAAGGCAATGGCCTATTGAGCATCAGCTTGAATGATGAGCGTTATCTGGTGGTGATGAATGACCGGCATGTCATGAAACTGATCAAGGAGCAGGATGAACTCAGTCTGGGCATGCACCCGATTCTCATGAAACGTTATAGCGATTATTATATGTTCAGCTATAAGCACTTGAATTTAAGTACCAATGAGTATGGCGCTGCGGCCTTTATCGATGAAAGTGACAAAAATACGCAGTTTGTGACGCACAATGAGATAAACTAGCTTTATTTTTTAATAAAAAACAATTACTTGACATGTGATTGGCTAGGCATAATATAGAGATAGGCGGTACAAATAATATCCACCCGTACTGCTCCCGATAGTTGAAACGAACCAGGGGGTCTCTATATGATGCAATCTGCCCAGATGATACAAGTCTGTTTCATGGTCGGTTTAGCGCTGCCCAATCTGGCACATGCAGAAAGTGTACATCCAGCCGTGATTATGATGAGTGCATCGATTATTTTCATGATCATTCTGGCGGTGTATGTGATCTATAAAATCCGGCGTTCATTGCGCAATCATCTCGATAAACCGCTAGATTAAGATTGGCAGAGCGGAAACTGCTTGAAAAGCCTCAATGACTTGTTTTAAATGATAAAGATCAATGGTTCAACAGGATTGAGGGAACAGCCATGAAAGCCGTTTATTTAGACTATGCTTCTCTAGACCAACAGGATTTGGACTTTCAGGCACTGCATGCAGCCTTTGATCCGCTTGTGTTGTATCCAACGACTTCGGCTGCCGAGATTGCTTCCCGCGTGGCCGAGGTTGAGGTCATTATTAGCAATAAAGTACTGATTGATGCTGCGACCATTCAGCAATCTCCTGAACTGAAACTGATCCTGATTTCTGCGACCGGCAGCAATAATGTCGATCTGGCTGCGGCCAAAGCACGCGGCATTGTGGTCTGTAACTGTCAGGCCTATGGTACTTCTGCGGTTGCGCAACATACTTTAATGTTAATGCTCAATCTGGCCACTTCATTTCTGTCTTATCAACGTGCGCTACAACAAGGCCAGTGGCAAAAATCTTCACAATTCTGTTTGCTGGATGCGCCAATTGTCGAGCTGGCCGGAAAAACACTGGGCATTGTCGGTTATGGTGAACTGGGCCATGCGGTGGCGAAACTGGCTGAAGCTTTTGGCATGAAAGTTCTCATTGCGGCGCTGCCAAACCGTCCAGCAGATGCATCCCGTGTACCATTTACCGAGTTGCTTGCTCAAGTTGATTTTCTCAGTCTGCATTGTCCACTTACTGAAGACACTCGACATTTGATCAGTCATGCTGAACTCGAAGCGATGAAGCCAAGCGCATTTTTAATTAACTGTGCGCGTGGTGGTATTGTCGATGAAGCAGCCTTGGCGCAGGCGCTGCGTGAGGGTCAGATTGCTGGTGCAGCGACTGATGTCTTAACGGTGGAGCCACCGAAAGAAGGCAATGTCCTACTCGATGCAACAATCCCAAACCTGATTGTGACGCCGCATAATGCATGGGGCAGTGTTGATGCACGGCAGCGCATTGTGAATCAGATGGTCGAAAATATTGAAGCTTTTAAAAATGGCCAGCCGATACGGCAGGTGAATTGATTTTTAACCCTTCTCTTGAAGTGAATATTTTTTGCTGAAAGATAAATAAAAAGCCCATGACGGGCTTTTCTTATAAATCAGTCACTGCATAACTGGTGGCAGTGCCGGAACCGGATTGAGGCTGCATCTGCGGTGTTGTGGTTTGCTGAGGCGCAGAGGATTCACTCAAAGGCTGTTGCACAATCGGTGCTGCTTGTTGAGGGTTGGCGCGCCACACTTCTTTGGTTTGCTGGATTTTCTGATTGGTTTGTTGGGCTGCTTGCGTAGCTCCCTGATCGACTTTTTGTGCGGTTTCTGAAGCCGCTGCCTTGGTATTTCCCCAAGCACGATCTACACCTGGTTTGACTTTGGCAATGCCTTTTTCAGTCACTTCACCGACTTTTTCTGCGGTATTGATGACGCCTTCCTGAGCTTTATAGGCAAAGACATGCAAAAGATTTGGATTGGTGCCATATGGCGCAATAGGTTTGCTGGTTTGTGCTTCTGATTCGGTTGCAGCTTGTGTCAATACCGGAATGCAGATTAAAAATGCAGTGCCGAGAATAATAGATTTTTTCATCATCATAATGTGATCGACCTCGAAGTAGTCAAATAGCGATCTTTTGTTTGATTTTGAGTGTAGCGGATAATTTCACGAAAACAATGAAGAACTGATGGATTCGCTAGCGCTTCCAAGAAGTACAATTTAGCTTTTTTGTAATGAAAGACGGCGCGGTGAGATATGAAACCGGTTTTTATTTATTTTAGATAAAGAATTGCCCCATTTTCTGAATAAAAACAGGGCAGGATGCTTAGTCACATTGAGTTAATGCATCTTTGGCAAAGTGATGGCGGAGTGAAATAAAGTTTTTTTGTACATTTTTGGCATGTAGATCAAACTTTTGTGCAGTGCTGGTGCCGTCGCGCTGGAAAGTTGCTGAACCTGCATCCATCAGGGTAAGGCCTTTAAATGACCATTGTTCAACGACACGGTTATTGCCAAGATCGCCGGTAAATTCAATCACGCATTTGTCGAGGAACTTGGTCAGTTTTGCCTTGTTGTTGGTGGTTTCTGGAGATACTTCGAGGTTTTGTACTTCCTGTAAGACGCCAACTTCAAGCTGCGGGATTTTTGGTGCAGATGTACAAGCTGTAACTGCGATACTCGCAAGACCCGTCAAAATAAGAGCTTTAAATTTCATATGATTCTTTCTTGTTGAGTGTTGTTAGGTTGAGTATAGGCAATTCAGATGAAATTGCCTATGATTTGAAAACTAATTTTAAAGAATACTCTACCCGTATAGATATAAGTATGGATCATCTACTAGACTCATCTACTAGACTCTTTAGATCAAATAGAAAATTTAGAAAATCAGCTGCGTAATTATATTAATTGTGGAGTTCTTCATTACCAATTATTAAATGATAAGCACAGATGGTGGATGCTATGCAGTGCTTTAGATGTGTTAGGAGACACATCCTTAGCCTTTAAGGATTATCTGCAAACGGAGTTTCCTAAAGAAACAGGGCTTAAATACATTCATTGCTATGGAATTTTACAATGTTTCATTCTTCAACAAGATAGCTTGAAGCATCTATATGAAGTATTCAAAGTTCAATGGGAAGCAAATAGTGAGTTGAAAAAGATCCGTAAGGTTCGGAATGCTTCGATTGGGCACACAATCCTAAATAATGAAGGAGGAAGAAGCGAAAAAGATAAGGATGAATTTAATAATTTTATTTCTCGTATCACAATTAATAAATCTGGTTTTGACTTGTTGAGATATTCTAAAAAGAAAGAAGATACAGTTTATGAAGAAATTTCTATTTATGAGTTACTCAAGAAGCAATTAGATGAAGCAATTGTTCTCTTGAGAAGACTGAATAAAGAAATAATTATTATGGAAAATGAAGTTAAAAAGAAATTTGAAAATGAAAAATTAGTTGGCTTGTTGCCAATTTCTTATTGGTTTGAAAAAATTCATAGTATTTATGATGAGCAGAATAAACTATTTGCTTATACAGCTTTAGATAATATCCAGAGAGAATATTTAGCGTTAAAACAATCTTTAGAAAATCGATTATTACATGGTGAATATTGGTTTAATGAAATTGAAGATTATCTAGTTGCAATCGAGTTAATGAGAAAAGCAATGCGGAGCAATGATGAACGAGCTGGACGAATATATAATTTTTATCTTAATGAAAAAAATGACTATTTCAAAAGCTTAATGGCTGAAATTGATGAAAAGTATGAAATAAAAAACCCGCTTTAAAGCGGGTTTTTTATTAAATCGGAACTTAGTGCTGTAACACTGAAATATCAGCGACTTTCGTAAACAAATCACGCAGCTGAGCAAGCATACGTAAACGGTTTGCTTTAAGGTCTGCATCATCAGCCATCACCATTACACCGTCAAAGAACGCATCGACTGGCGCACGAAGTGCAGCTAAAGCTGAAAGTGCAGCAGTGTAGTCTTTGGCAGCAAATAACGGCTCAACCACAGGTGTAATTTTCGCAAGTTCAGCGAACAATGCTTTTTCAGCATCTTCAACCAGGTTTGCTTCAACAATTTCACCTTCAGGTGCAGCTTCTTTTGCAAGAATATTGGCAACACGCTTGTTGGCAGCAGCAAGGGCAGCAGCTTCAGGCAAGGCACGGAAGTGATTTACTGCATTGACACGCTTGTCAAAATCAAGTGGTGACTTTGGCGACAAGGCTTGAACAGCTTGAATCACATCAACTGCAACGCCTTGGTCTTCGTATTTGGCACGGTAACGACCTTCTAAGAATGCAACAGCATCATTTAAAGTCTTGTCGTGATCTTTCAATACATCGCCATAAGCAGCTAAAGCAAGTTTGATCAAATCTTCAATTGATACATCAAGTTCATTTTCAGTGACTAGACGTAAAATACCAATCGCAGAACGACGCAGTGCAAACGGGTCTTTAGAGCCTGTAGGCGCTTGACCAATACCAAAAATACCCGTCAAAGTATCTAAACGATCCGCAAGGGCAATGGTTGTACCTGTTTTGGTTTTCGGTAAAACGTCACCCGCGAATTTAGGTAAATACTGCTCGCCTAAAGACTCAGCAACTTCATCATTTTCGCCTTCAAGACGTGCGTAGTAAGTCCCCGCGATCCCTTGAAGTTCAGGGAACTCACCCACAAGTTCAGAGGTTAAATCACATTTTGCAAGAAGCGCTGCTTTTTCAGCATCGGCAGCATTTGCATCTGTAATTGGCGCTAAAGCCACAGCCAATTTTGCAATACGTTCAGACTTGTTCCAAAGCGTGCCCAATTCTGCTTGGAACACCATGTTCGCCAATTTCTCTTTACGCGATGCAAGCGGTTGCTTTTGATCTTGCAGGAAGAAGAATTCAGCATCCGACAAACGTGGACGAACCACTTTCTCGTTACCTTCAATAATTTGTGTTGGGTCTTTCGACTCAATGTTCGACACCGTAATGAAGTACGGTTGCAGTTTATTGTCAGCATTCACTAAACAGAAGTACTTTTGGTTGTCCTGCATGGTGGTAATTAATGCTTCTTGCGGAACAGCAAGGAAGCGTTCTTCAAAGCTGGCACGAAGCGCAACAGGCCATTCAACCAATGCTGTTACTTCGTCACGAAGGTCACTTGGTACAATTGCAATGGCATTGACTTCATCAGCCAACGCTTTCACTTGTTGGTCGATAATGGCTTGACGTTCTTCAAAAGAAGCCACAACATGCGCTGCTTTTAATTTCGCTAAGTATTCGTCAGCATGCGTTAAAGTGATTGCTTCAGGTGCATGGAAACGATGACCGAAAGTCACGTTAGCTGCTTTGTGATCTTGAATGGTTGCATCAACAATGTCGTTGTCTTTAAGCAATACCACCCATTTCACAGGACGTACAAATTCAGTACGGCTCGCCGCAGAACGCATGCGTTTTGCAATTGGCAGGTTGTCTAATGCATTTTGTAAAATTTGTGGTAAAAGTGCATCAAGGCTTTGGCCTTTGACATCTTTTAGGTAGCACACTTTTTCAACTTTACCGGCTTGGAAAGTCGATACTTGATCAACCGTGATGCCTTGACCACGCATAAAGCCTTCAAGCGCTTTAGTCGGGTTGCCTTCCGCATCAAATGCTGCTTGCTTTGCAGGGCCGTCGAAACGCTTTTGTGTATCTGCTTGCGCGCCGTCAACATTTGTAATTTTTAATGCCAAACGACGTGGTGCTGCATAGGCTTCGATAGAATCAAAAGCAAGACCAGCATCTTTTAAGCCTTTTACGGTTTCTGCTTGCAATGCATCACGTAATTTTTTAAGGCTTTTCGGTGGAAGTTCTTCACAGCCTAATTCGAACAAAACGGTATGTTTAGACATTATTTGCTCTCCTTAGATTCAACTTTTGCTTCCGCTTCAACTTGTGCTTTTAACTGCGCTAACACTTCATCACGAAGCTCAGGTTCTGCCATAGGGAAGCCCAATTTCGCACGCGCTGCTACATAGCTATTTGCAATGGCACGTGCCAAAGTACGCACACGTAAAATATAACGTTGACGTTCAGTCACCGAAATCGCGCCACGCGCGTCTAATAAGTTAAAGCAGTGTGATGCTTTAATCACTTGCTCATAAGCAGGCAATGGCAGTTCAGCTTCGATTAAACGTGTTGCTTCAGCTTCGTAGAAATCGAACAACTCAAACATTTTTTCAACGTTTGCATATTCAAAGTTATAAGTTGACTGCTCAACTTCATTTTGATGGAACACATCGCCATAGGTCACAGTACCGAACTGACCTTTGGTCCAAACTAAATCGTAAACCGAGTCTACACCTTGCAAGTACATGGCAAGACGCTCAAGACCGTAGGTGATTTCGCCTGTTACCGGGTAGCATTCAACACCGCCCACTTGCTGGAAATAAGTAAACTGCGTCACTTCCATACCGTTGAGCCAGACTTCCCAGCCTAGACCCCAAGCGCCGAGTGTTGGAGATTCCCAGTTGTCTTCGACAAAACGAATGTCGTGTACCAGTGGGTCGATCCCAATCGCTTTAAGCGAGTCAAGGTAGAGCTGTTGGATGTTGTCCGGGTTTGGCTTCAGTACCACCTGGAATTGGTAATAATGTTGCAGACGGTTGGGGTTTTCGCCATAACGGCCATCTTTCGGACGACGTGACGGCTGAACGTAGGCTGCGTTCCAGGTTTCAGGCCCTAAAGCACGAAGGAAAGTCGCTGTATGGAATGTTCCTGCGCCCATTTCCATGTCGTAAGGCTGTAAAATTACACAGCCTTGCTCCGCCCAGTAAGTTTGTAAGGCAAGAATTAAGCCTTGGAAGGTATCAATATGCGATATGGCGCGACTCATGGTCATCCACTTAAAATTAGAGAAAAATTGTGCTCAATTATAAGGACTTTGCAGGGGAGTGGCAAAGGGTTAATGTGTGGAACCTTTTTTGAAAAAATCCAGAATACCTTTAAACAAGAAGAGTCATCTATGCATCTGTCGTGATTTCAGCTTTACTGGCCGATTGAGGCTAACTTAAAAATCAAGAATAAATCAGATATATGGCATCCGATTAACCGGAGCATTATAAAGCTCAACTGATCTTATACGATTAGCATCCTAAAATTAGTTTAATATTCACACAATATAATAATGCTTAAAAATAAGGAAATTCATGACCACTTATCAAATTCAATGTCATTTAAAATATAAGGTTGTCCAGACCACAGAATTTGTTTTTCTGATTCAGGCGGCACATCATTCCGATCAAACTATTCTTGAACAACAACTGACATTTAATATGCCTGTCGTATGGCGTGAATTCCAGGATTTAAATCATCAAAATCGTTATATACGTCTGCATGTCCAACCTTGTGATGTCTTTGAAGTGCATTATAACGCGACAGTTGAACGTCATCCGGTGATCAATGCAGATGCGCAGCATAATCTGAATGAAGTGCTGATTCCGGATTTGCCTGATGCGGTGCTGCCTTATTTGCTGGCCAGCCGTTACTGTAATTCGGATTTATTTGCAGAAATGGCCAATCGGTCCTTTGGCTGGATGACGCCGGGTTATGCGCGGGTCAAAGCGATTGAACAATGGATTTATAACAATATATTTTATGTTTCTGGCAGCACGGATCAGTTTAGTACTGCAACAGATGTGCTCATCCATCGGGCGGGCGTCTGTCGTGACTTTGCTCATTTAGGTATTGCGCTGTGTCGTGCTTTAGGCATTCCAGCACGCATGGTGGTCGGTTATGTCGAAATCGAAAAGTTTTTACCCGATTTTCACGCCATTTTTGAAGCTTATTTAGAGGGTGGGTGGGTACTGTTTGATCCGACCCGTTTGGCGCCTGTAGAAAATTTAATTCGGATTGGCACTGGCATCGATGCCGGAGATGTGGCATTTTCGACCTTCTATGGTGAGGTCGAGCTGATTAAAATCGAGCCGATTATTCGATCTGAATCAGATGAAAATCCGCTATCAAAGCCCACTGAAATTACTGCAAAATAACATGATTTTAAACAGTTTTATCAGCTTCATTGTAAGTCACGATGTTGTTGGAATATGCATGAAGTATAAAGCCTCAGCCCTTCAAAACCATTTTGATGATGAGCAATCATGCCGACATTTTTTTTCTAAAAAGTAGGCATACCTGCAGCATTAAAAGATATAAAACAAATATACCTTTAAGGCTGCTTGGTTCTATAATGCGGAAAATCGATAAAAAGTAAATCAGGTAGACTGTGTTTCACTCAAATCTAGACTGGCTCAATACCTTAAAACCAAACTTCAAAGTCCTTCCGCTCAAAGACCGTCTGTTATGCGGCATCGGTGCCCTGATCGGCTTGGCCGTATCCTCATTGCTGAGTTTGTGGATTCTGGGTGATTTTAAGGCCTGGTATATTGCACCGATGGGGGCGTCTTCGGTGTTGCTGTTTGCAGTGCCGGCCAGTCCTCTGGCACAGCCCTGGAATATTATGGTGGGGAATACCATTGCGGCTGTGGTCGGCGTAACCTGCGCATTATTCATGGCCAATCCGACTGAAGCTTTTAGTGTCGCCGTCGCTCTGTCGATTATGCTGATGATGACCACAGATTCCTTGCATCCCCCGAGTGGTGCGGTCGCGATTACTGCGGTCTTGGGCGGAAATGCGGTACATGATCTGGGCTATGCCTTTGTGTTTTATCCGGTGCTCTTAAATTCACTGCTGCTGATGATCATCGCCATTGTATTTAACCGCATGATTGGCAAGAGCTATCCGCAGCAGGCGCAACTGAATACCCGTTCTAAAGATCCAACCCCGACCCAGAAAGTTACCATTCAGCCGCAGGATATTCAGGACGTGCTAGACCAGCAAACAGAATTGCTGGATATCAGTGAATATGACCTGCAAAAGATTATTCTGGAAGCACAGGATATTGCCAATGCGCGGGCGGTGCATGAATTTACTTGTCAGGATATTATGACCAAAGATGTGGTCACGCTGCATGAAAATGACAATATTCATCATGCGCTGGACAAGTTTAAACAGATGAACCTGATGAGCCTGCCCGTGGTCAATGCAGAAGAAAAACTGGTCGGCACTTTGGCCATGTATGACGTGGTGGAATGGTTTAAGCGTGCTTCGGATATTCGCAGCAGTTGGGAAGATCAGGTCAGGCATATTATGAGCTTAAAAGTCGTCACGGTGCAGCCGACCCAGCCGATTCAGGATCTGGTGCCTTATTTTGTTGAACGTTCTTTTAATTATATTCCGGTGGTCAGTCAACAACAGCTGGTGGGAATTATCAGTCGTGCCGATATCATTGCTGCACTGAATCAGGAACTCAATCAACTTAAGATCAAAAGCAGAACTGAATAAGATGATTTTAGAGAAATTATCTGAGTTTAATGCATCTGCTTTGAGCAAGGATTTTGCTTAAAAAGCAGCGATACTTGCCAATAAAAAAGCACGCCAAAACGTGCTTTTTTATTGGACTTGGTTTAGAGGAAGAACCAGTAAATAAACAGTGAAATAATAAAGATACACATAATATTCAGTACAAAACCGACTTTCATCATTTCGCTTTGCTGGATATGACCGGTTCCAAAAACAATCGCATTGGGCGGGGTAGCTACCGGCAGCATAAAGGCACATGAGGCACCAATACCAATGACAATCACCAGAATTTCTTTGGGCATGCCCATCTGATCCGCAATTGCGGCAAATACTGGTACCAGCAGGGCAGCCGAAGCGGTATTACTGGTAAATTCAGTCAGGAAGATAATAAAAGTGGCGACTACAAAAATAATCATCAGCGGGGAGGCATCACCAAAGGCATTGGCCAGAGTTTGCCCCAGTACCAGCGAACTGCCTGAATCCTTCAGAATGGCACTCAAGGTCAGACCACCACCAAATAGGTACAAGACCCCCCAGTCGGTATTTTCTGCAATCTGTTTCCAGCTTGCGGTACCTAGAATTACCACCATACAGGCAGCCGAAATTGCAATCCAGGTATCCGGCTGAGAAATACCAAAAATTTCGGTGAATTTTTTACTGAAAATCCAGGCAATTGCAGTACAGAGAAAGAGGATCATGGTGGCTATACGGGTGCCGGTCCAGGGAATATCTTCGGTCACAAATTGTACTTTGTGATTTAGTTTTGGACGTAGTACCAGATATAAACTGACTAGCATGGCGGGGAGAATAATGAACATCATCGGCAAGCCGATTTTCATCCAGTCGGCAAAATCATAGCCGAGTGCCTTGGCGGCAATGGCATTCGGAGGGGAACCGACCATGGTGCCCAGCCCGCCAATACTGGCCGAATAGGCAATGCCGAGCAGGATAAAGACAAAAGTTTTACGATCCTTGCTGACATCCAGATGTGAAAGCAAGCCTAAGGCCAAAGGCAGCATCATGGCAGCAGTGGCCGTATTGGAAATCCACATGGACAGCAGCGCCGTCACCACAAAAATCGCCAGTACAGAAATACCCAAATGCCCACCAGACATGGAGATAATCCACATGGCAATTTTCCGGTCCAGCTTCTGGATATGCAATGCCGTTGCCAGCGCAAAACCACCAAAAAACAGGAAAATGACAGGATCGGCAAAAGTGGCCAAAGCGGCTTGTGTGGTGATGGGAACCAGTCCCCCGTCAGAGGCCATTGGCATGGCGAGTAACACCGCCATCACTGGAACTAAAAGTGCGGTAATGGTGATATGAATCGCTTCAGTCAGCCAGAGAATACCGATAAAAGCCAGCAGAGCCAGACCCTTATTGGCATTCTGGTCATAGGGCAGATAAAGATAGAGGCTATAGGCCACAATAGCTGCAACAACAATAAGGATCCAGCCTTTGAGCAGCCCTTTAGGCATCGCATTGGTTGGGGTGGCTAGATTGGTCTGAGTCATATGCTCTCCTTGCAAGGTTTTTATTTACGTCATTTTTTTATATCAGCTTTGAATTTGTAATTTTGCTTTGTTTAAAAAATACCCTATTTAAAGATACTATAACCAGATTGTTGCAATAATCCAGCACTTTGCCAAAGTGCATAGAGGCCAAGAAGTAAAAGCAGGCCAAGTACCATACGTTTAAAATGCTGCTGAGATAAACGGTGGCGTATTTTTCCTCCAATCCAGACGCCAGCAAGTGCAAATAAGCTTATCCCGATCAGAATATGCTGTTGGGGGACTTCAAATGCAATCAGAAGGGGAAAGAGCCAAACCAGCTGAATCAGTTTACTGGCAATAAAATTGAGATTGCTGATAATGACGATGTCGGTTTTAGACAGCTGGCAGCTCATCAGATACATCATCAGAAAAGGTGCCATGGCATTGGTGGCGCCTCCAATGATGCCGGCCAGCAAACCAAAATACAGCATACTGGAAACATGAGAACTGACTTGCAGCGGCCGTGTTCTTAGCTGGTCGAGTACATAGAACACCATCACCAGACCCAGCAATAATTTTAGAATCCCTTCATTCAACCAGAATAATAACTGAACTCCGAGCATGCTTCCCAGCAGGCTACTCAGGATTAAGGGCCAATAACGTTTGAGATAATAGCCCATACTGCTGAACAGGCCATGCTGTGGATCGGCATTGAGCATAATCAGGTTAAGCAGCAGGCAGGGCAGAATCACAAGCGTCACTGCCATACTCAGCGGATATTCACTGGACAGAACGGCTGTACTCATCATGGGAAAGCCGAATCCGCTTAAACCATGCAGCAGTGCAGCTAAGGCACAGAGCCAGAGCATCATCCATTCTGCCTGAGTCATCTGACATCCATTTCAAACATTGGAATATTGAATTTATCGCTAATTGAGCTAAAAGATAAAGTAAAAAGCTGTCATACAGCATAGAAATAACAAAAATATAGGCAAAAAAAAGCCACGATAATCTAGGGGAATTATCGTGGCATCAAAATCTCACCCCATTAGACTGGGTGAAGGAGGAAGCACTTCAATACATCTTGCTATAAATTAGGATGCAGATTAATAGCGTTTATCCTGATTGACGGTGCGCACAGGATTTTGATAGCCCTGAACTTGCTGAACCTTGTCCTGTTCAATGCTGTACTGCTTTTTTGGCATGATTAACCACAGAACCAGATAGACCAGAATACCCGGAAATGCAGCACTCATGACCGAAATCACCACAAAGATAAGGCGTAATAAATTTGCGTTCCAACCAAAACGTTCAGCAATACCACCCATCACACCTGCAATCATGTTTGAGCGGTTAGAGCGATATAAACCAACATTGGCCATTAAAATCTCCTGATTAAAAATAGGGTTGAATCCTAAAACAGATCCATACTTCAAAAATGGAGTTGGATCAAAATTTTTAAAGTGCTGATTGCAAATAAATTCGTTAAGTAATGTTAATAAAGATTAAATCCAGCTCTAAGAGCCACTAACATAGTGAAAATTCTATTGAACTCTTGTGTAAAGTTCATTGGCTTGCAATGTGCTCTGTACGTGCTGTGTTTCCTAATTTAGGTATGCTTTAAAATGAAATTGGATGTATCAAGTTGTACATTAAGCAGTTTTTTTAAATTCGGCCTAATGTTGGGGGGGATGGGTATACTACAGGCTTGTGATCGCCATCAAGTCAAGCCTGAGCAGGAGCTTCAGGCAGAATCAGGACAGGAGGGGGTGAAAATTTCCGCTGCGAATGCACAGCCTGATGTCGTGCCGGTGAGTGCAAAATCTTTAACTCAGGTAGCAGGGCAAGCTACCCTTCGGGCAGAAACCGAGTCAAATCTGGCCGTCGTACCAGATTATGCCAAAGATTTTATCGGCCGCTATTATACCGAGATCGACTGTGATGGTAACTTTGCGCCCTGCAATGAGGGTAAGGCAGAATTTATTTTGACCTTAATGCCGGATGGTACGGTGCATCGCAGCATTTTGCAGTATGGCAAAGTGTTTATTGATAATGCCAAAAGTAGCACTGCCAGCAATATCACCTATCGCAAAGACCGTTGGTTTATCAATCCGGAGCGTACCGAGGTGGTGGTGAGTCGCAAAGAAGGGGCGAGCTTTTATTATACGATTAAGGATTCGAACCATCTGGTGATGAATCTGGACAAAATCTATAGTGAAAAGGAAAGAATCAATCGTGAATTATTTGATCGCGGCTATCCTGCACCCTCTAAAGCTTATGAACTGGTAAAAGACACCACATTTGATATTAGAAAATAATGCGATAAGAAACGGCGCTGCTCTTTTTTTTAGAATTGGATTAAAGAAAACTATTTATAACTGTTTAAAAATCAAAACAAGTTTTGAAGACAAATCAGCCTAAAATCCAAGCGTGAACATATAATAGCAGCTGATAGAAAGCAAATGAAAATAGTGTAGGGGATGTTTCAGAAAACATTCTAAGCAAAGAATGGTGGGCCGTCCGCGACTCGAACGCGGGACCAATGGATTAAAAGTCCACTGCTCTACCAACTGAGCTAACGGCCCATTCTGGGTAATCAAAATGAATTTGATTGAGATTTCTAAAACTGATGTTTTAGAATGATGGTGGGCCGTCCGCGACTCGAACGCGGGACCAATGGATTAAAAGTCCACTGCTCTACCAACTGAGCTAACGGCCCATCAAGGGATATCAAAGAAATGGTGGGCCGTCCGCGACTCGAACGCGGGACCAATGGATTAAAAGTCCACTGCTCTACCAACTGAGCTAACGGCCCTGAACCGGCATTCAAACTAGGTTTGAATGTATAGTGCAAGTCAAGCTAAATAGCTTAAAGCACCACTTTGTTTGATGGAGCGTATTGTAGCAAGATCTCATTTCAGCGCAAGCAAAAAATAACAAAGTTGCCCATGTTTGATTATAAATAGAACAATTGTGCTTTATCTAAACAAAAAATAGGCAACTTCAGTACTTAGAAGCGATATTGGTAGGCCTGAATGTTGGCAAAAATCTCTGCTGTGAGCTCAGAATAGGCCGTTGCACCTGGTAAGAGAACCAACAGGCGTTCATCGGTTTTATTCGGATCGAATGCTTGCTCTTTCAACCTGTTTTTCTGGTATTTAAAGGTGCCTGTCGTTTCGACTTGCTGCTGGATACGTAAAAACACCGGAACGGCATAAGCAGGCAAGCACTGTTTAAAGGTGCTGACCATCTGTTGCAGGTCTTCTTGATCCAGTTGCATGTCTGGTTTTAAGGTCAGCGCTGCCATCCCGGCACGACCATTGGTATTTGGAATTTCAACGCCATAGACCACGGCTTCAACAATTTTGTCATACTCGGTGAGCATATTTTCGACTTCGGTGGTCGAGACATTTTCACCTTTCCAGCGGAAAGTATCACCTAAGCGGTCGACAAACTGGGCATGACGAAAGCCGATATTACGTACCAGATCGCCCGTATTGAAATAAGCATCACCTTTGCCAAATACATCCTGCATGATCACGGACTTGTTTTTTTCTGGGTCGGTATAACCATCAAAGGGTGAGCGACGGGTAATTTTACCAATCAGTAAACCAGTTTCACCTTTTTTCACCCGTTTGCAGTGACCCTTGTTATCCCGAACCGGTTCATTTTTATCTTTATCAAAGGCAATAATGGCATAGGGTGTCGGGGAGAAACCGACGGTATTATCAAAATTGAAAATATTGCTAAAACCGACATTGCCTTCACTGGACGCATACAATTCCAGCACTTCCTGAATCCCAAAACGGGATTTGAACTTGTCCCAGATATTCGGGCGCATGCCATTTCCAATCATTCGGGTGACCCGATGGTCTTTTTCCAGTTCAGAGGGAGGGGCATCCATCAGATAGCGGCACAACTCACCGACATAGCCAATTGCAGATGCATCAAATTTCTTTACATCTTTCCAGAAGGAGGAGGTCGAGAATTTACGTCGAATCGCAAGCGTTCCTGCACCTGCAATCACACCACACCAGCACACCACCATGCCTGTGGCATGATAAAGCGGCAGGGTGCAGTACATCACATCATCTTTCTTCAGGTTTAGCACATGGCCATAGGTGCCATAAGCCAGCGTCCAGCGCCCGTTGGTAAAGATGACTGCCTTAGGCAGGCCGGTGGTGCCCGACGTATAAATGTAGAACAGCCCATCTTTGCCTTGCACCGAATGGGTGGTCGGTGGATTGAATTTCGGGGAGAGATCGATTTTTTCAGCCAGATTGATAAAGCCTGCAGGCGCCTGACCCGGATCGGCTTGAGTATTTTGGTCGGCAAACCAATGCAGGCGATCACTGCTAATATTGAGGTCATCGCGAATCTCGTTGACCGCGTTCTGGCACTCTTCACCGACAATCACCGCAATTGGTTTGACCAGGTTGATACTGTGGGTCAGCACCTTACCCACTTGCGAGGTATTGACCAGTGCCGTGGTGACACCAAGTTTGGCCAGACCGAGTACGCTGGCAATCAGTTCAGGGCGGTTCTCGACCATCAGCGCCACGACATCACCTTTTTTGGCACCCAAGGAAAGATAAAAATGTGCAATCTGGTTGGCCCAGGCATTAAGAGCGGTATAACTATAGCTTTGATCTTCAAAACGCAAAGCGATACCTTCAGGATTGCGCTGTGAAGCTTTTTCAAAAGCCAGACCCAGACCGGCCGGTGTATTCGGAGTACGTAAATAAGCCTGTCTTAGCCCAGTCAGCAAATTAGGCACTTTGATTAAGAAGGCCGGGATTTTGGCAGCGACATCTGCAATACCAATAAGATCGTGCGGTTTCATTTGGGTCATGAGAATCCTATTTGTTTTTCGTATCCGATAGGTTTAATTTATATACAGTAGACAAGCTATCCATCTTTTAACGTTAAAAAGCTAGTGCAATCTACCTATTTTGACCAAATCTAGCAAAAAAAACCTAGTCATCGAAATGACTAGGTTTTTTTATGTGACTGCAATTGGGCAAATTATGACTCAGTTGCAGTATTGGCTTTTTTCGGTGGACGGCCACGTGGACGACGCGGGCGAGCAGCTTGCTTCTCGGCTTTTTCCGCTTCGCTGGCTTCAGCTTCCTCTACGGTCGCTTCTGCCACATCTTTGCTTTTTGCCACAGGCGCTTCTGTTTCAGCACTTGCTTCAGCTGGAGCAGCTTCTTCGACCTGAACTTCAGCTGGTGCAACTTCAGTGGTCACTTCTACTGGTGCTGCGGTTTCAGTTGCTGGTTCCGTCGGTTGAGTATTTTCCGTCGTTTCAACCACTGCTTCCGATGCTACAGGTGCTTCAGTTACAGCTGCTTCAACAGGTTCAGCTGGTGCTTCTACTGCTACAGGTTCTGGCGCAGCTTCAACTGACGGCGCGGCTTCCACCTTTGCCTGCTGTTTGGCTTGTTGCAAAGCCTGCTCCGCAGCCTGTTTGGCCAAACGGCGACGCTCACGTGGATCGTTGGCAACACGCTTGTCTGAGACCGGTTTTGGTGGGTTCAGGTCCAGGACTGGAGCAGGCTCTGCTTCAACCTTGGCTACCGTTACTTCAACATCACGGGTGACCGGTTTTTTCTCTGCAGCAGCAGGCGCTGCGGCAGCCACCAGACTCGCGTTGTACTCTTTCGTGAACTTTTCTAAAGCACGGTTGAAGGTTGGTAATAAACCAAACTGTTCGATCAGCACTGAGCAGTCTTCACCATAGACATGACGAATCAGGCTACCAATGGTGAACTGGCCCAAAGTTGGCACTTGTGACGGTGTTAACTGCTGAGCTGCAGGTTGTTGCGACTGTGCTGCACGCTGCTGGCGACGACGCTGACGCGGATCGTTGCTGGCCCGGGTTTTTTCAGACGTTGCTTCAGTCGCTACAATTTCTTCCACAGGAGCTGTCAATGTGGCTTCAACCACATTTTCAGCTGCAGCCGCTTCAACTGGCGCATCTGCCGGTGCAGTGACTTCAACTGCTGGCGTTGCAACTGTAGCATTGTCATTCAATGCCACGATTTCGCTTTTTGCCTGGTCAATATTTACGACCATTGCTGTTGGCATCACATCCGGACGGGGTGCATCGACCAATTCAACACGAAGCTGCTTGTCATTGACGGCCGGCGCTTCAACAACTGCAGGAGCTGCCTGAGGCGCTTGTTCGTTCAGAACACTTGGATCGCGGTGGCGATTTGGGCGTTCCGGACGTTGCTGGTTGCGGCGGTCACGGCGCGGCATTGCCTGTTGTGGCTGTTGTTCATTGTTCTGAACATCATTTTGCTGCGCTGGCTCGTTGTGATGCTGACGGCGAGAATGACGCTTGTTTTCACGTGCTTCATGGCGTTGTTCTTGACGAGACACCTGAACCACTTCTTCATGCACTTGATGTTGCTGAGGTGCAGGAGCTTCAGACTGAACCTGCTCGCGCGGTTCTTTGTGCTTCGGGTTCGGGTTGCGCGGTTTCTTGTTGTGACGTGGTGCTCTTTCTTCACGCTCTGCCGGTTTTTCTGCCGCATCACGTTCCTGTTTTTGTGCAACAGTCGATGGTGCCAGGTAAGCATTATTGTTGCTTGATACAGCAGCAGGTTGTGCTACGTGCTGTGGTGCTGGCTGTGCAACCGGTGCAGCCACCTGACCGAACTGGCCACGACTTACCGCACCGCCATTGATCATTTGTTCAATCGCTGCTGCAGCATTATTGGCAGTACGTGATGGATCAACAGTCGCTGCCTGTTTTTGTACAAACAGGTTTTCTAACCATGCACATGGGCTGCTTGAAGCCACTGGAGCTGCTGCCTGTACAGGTGCTTGCTGTGCCACTTGCGGTTGAGCCGGCTGGTTTTGTGGATTGCGGCGTTTATTGTTATTACGGCCGTTGTTTTGTTGCGGCTGTGAAGGCGCTGGTGCTGCGTGTTGCGCATGCTGCTCTTCTTCTAGATGCCATTCAGAAGACTCATAGCCCAATTCTTTTTCACTTGAACGGGTCGCTTCGGTACGTTCATAGCTGGTTGGGGCAAAGCCTTCGGCATTATAGGTAATTTCATAATGCGGTGTTTCTAGATGTGGATGCGGCAATACTGTCACACGTACATTCGAGGTCTGTTCCAGATATACCAGGGTATGACGCTTTTCATTCAACATGAATGCAGCAATTTCGACCGGAACTTCGACCTGAACTTCACCTTGACGTTCACGCAGCGCAATCTCTTCCACTTTACGCATGATTGAAAGTGAAAGTGAACGCAAGTCACGTACCATGCCGGTACCATGACAGCGTGGGCAGACATAGCCAGTCGCTTCTTCAAGAGAAGGACGTAGACGCTGACGGCTCATTTCCATCAGGCCAAAACGTGACAATTGACCGAATTGAATACGGGCACGGTCACTCTGGGTCGCTTCACGAAGTTTCGCTTCCACCATACGCTGGTTGCGATCTTTGGTCATGTCGATAAAGTCGATCACCACCAGGCCGCCGATATCGCGTAAACGCAATTGACGCGCAATTTCTTCTGCAGCTTCAATATTGGTGTTCAGCGCAGTATCTTCAACATCACTACCGCGGGTCGATTTTGCTGAGTTGATATCGATCGACACCAAAGCTTCAGTTTGATCGATGACGATCGAACCGCCAGAAGGCAGTTTTACTTCACGTTCATAGGCAGTCTGAATCTGGCTTTCAATCGCGAAATGAGCAAATAAAGGCTCATTTAAGGTATAGGTTTTTAGTTTGTCGAGTTGACGTGGCATCACTGCTTTTACGAAGTTATAAGCTTCGTTATAGGCTTGCTCAGAGTCAATCAGAATTTCCGCAACATCATCACGCAGGTAGTCACGAATGGCACGTGTCACCACACCCGCTTCCTGATGCACCAACATTGGAGATGGGCCAGAACTTGCTGTTTTCTGGATTTGTGCCCAAAGGTCAAGCAGATGTTGCAGATCAAGTTGCAGCTCTTCTTGTGAACGGCCGATGCCGGCAGTACGCACAATCACGCTCATGCCACGTGGTACGTTAAGCGTCGCCAGCATTTCTTTCAGTTCTTCACGCACAGCACCAGAAATTTGACGGCTGATACCACCACCTTTCGGGTTGTTTGGCATTAAAACCAGGTAACGGCCAGCAAGTGAAATAAACGTAGACAGGGCAGCGCCTTTATTGCCACGCTCTTCTTTTTCCACCTGAACCAAAAGCTCGGTGCCTTCCGTGATCAGTTCACGGATATTTGAGGTCTGGCGTGGATCGGCTTTGTAATATGAGTTTGCGATTTCACGCATCGACAGGAAGCCTTGACGACCTGCACCATATTCGACGAATACAGCTTCTAAAGAAGGCTCAACGCGAGTCACGTGACCTTTATAGATATTGGATTTTTTTTGTTCACGGGTACGATTCTCTAAATCAAAATCGTAAAGACGCTGACCAGTGACAAGTGCAACGCGAATTTCTTCGGCATGTGTTGCATTAATCAACATACGTTTCATGGGTGTAACACCTTATAGTGATACACAGCAAAAAATCGCTATACACGTAGCGAACATCACACATCACGGATCAATGGCTCAAATCTGCAATGAATTTCATTGTGGTCTGAGTCTTTTCTTACCGGCTTCTACTTGTATAGATAGGCTTCGGTTTTGATTCACGTATTGATGATGGCAATACGGCTTCAATCTTTAAACGGATTAAAGTCACCTGAACGCTTCACTGGCGGACGAGCGGTGCATTGGATGTATGTAACTTTCACTGTCACATTGCTCGAAGATCATCCCTTCTTTATAGAAAGTGTCTTGATACGGAATTGTCGTCGTATCTTTACAAACTGTGCAGATCCAATGCATCGACGCTGTAGCCTGAAGTCGTCTTCAGGGTGCGACTAATCTGATGTGTATCAGTTTACGTTTAAAAACCAACGAAAGTTGGCGACATATTTTTTAAGACAAACTGATTTATGTACCTGAGGTACAATTAAACGCAACAGTTTGCTTTGTTTGCCGATATAATAAGCCTTCGGCGTCGGCATAATTCTTTGGGGACCTTCCCGTATCATGTGAGTCTTTAATTGAACAATCAAGTTCAGAAAAATCTGAAATGATTCAACTTTTACCCACAAACGATGGTTTCCGTGCGCTGACTATATCAAACCTTGCATCATCTGCCTATGGGCTAAGCTTATGTTTCTTGTGTAAAGCATAACCTAAGTGATCAGTTTTTAATCAATTTTAGTATTTTTTGGGTCATAGTAACTGTATGAATTCTACGCAACAATGGCAAAACGTCACTTGGTTTGAAGTGGATGAACATCAAGATGGACAACGCATCGATAATTTCCTGTTTAGTCGTCTGAAAGGTGTACCAAAAAGCCGTATCTATCGCCTGATTCGTGAAGGCCAGGTGCGCGTCAATAAAAAACGCATCAAGGCGGAAACCAAACTGGCGATTGCTGATCAGATTCGTGTTGCACCGATCCGTTATGAGCAAAAAGATGAATCTGCTGCGCCCATTTCTGACAAGGTTGCCAATGGTTTGTTGACCCGCGTGATCTATGAAGATGAAGGTCTGATGGTGGTGAATAAACCTTCGGGCATCGCAGTACATGGCGGTAGTGGTGTCGCATATGGTCTGATCGAAGGCTTACGTGCAGCGACTGGGAAAAAATATCTGGAACTGATTCATCGTATTGACCGTGACACGTCTGGTCTGGTGATGATCTCGAAAAAACGTAGCGTACTGAAAAGCTTACAGGACATGCTGCGTGAACATAAAATTAAAAAAACCTATGCTGCTGTGGTCAAAGGTAACGTAGCACTTGACCGTCAGTTGATTGATGCGCCTTTACATCGGTATGAGCTGGCCAATGGCGAGCGTCGTGTCTGTGTATCGCCGAAAGAAGGTAAAGAGTCGAAGACGCAGTGGAATGTGCAGGAACGCTTTATGCATGCCACACTGGTCTATGCCTCTCCGCTTTCGGGTCGTACCCATCAGATTCGTGTGCATGGTCTCAGTATCGGTCATCCGCTGGTTGGTGATGAAAAGTATGGTCATGAAACTGGCTATAACGGCCCTAAACCACGCCGTCTTTGCCTGCATGCCATGCGTCTGGAAATTCCGGGTTATGCCATGATTGAAGCACCTTTGCCGGAAGATATGCAGAGTCTGGTGGCACAGTTAAGAGCACAGAAAGCGGATAAGCCGACGGCTCAGTAAAGACTTATTTTTTCTTTTAATAAATTCAATCCACCCTAACCCTCTTTCTTAAAGAGGGTTAGGGGAGATTTTAGGCATTAAACCTCTCTCTACCCTCTTCTACAAGGAGAGGGCTAGAGAGAGGTGGTAAAGCTACCTAACCTTGAATCAAATTTAGGAAACCTTATGAACACACCTGTAAAACTGGTCATTTTTGATTGGGATGGCACGTTATTTGATTCGGTCAGTCAAATCGTGGCGAGTTTGCAGTTTGCAGCACAACAGTTTCAGCAGCCTTTAAGCGATGAAGACGCGAAAAGCATTATCGGCTTAGGTTTGCCTGAAGTGGCACAGCGTTTATTTCCGAATGTGCCTGAATTGCATGCCAATATTTTACAAAGCTATTCAGAACACTATGTGGCAAACTCTTCCGGAGATTCCTGGTTTGAAGGGGTGGCACATATGCTTGCGGATTTGCAGCAACACGGTGTGAAGCTGGCAGTGGCGACGGGTAAAAGCCGTAAAGGTCTGGATCGTGTCTTGAAGCAGACCAACAGTGAGCAGCTGTTTGTGACCACGCGTGCTGCCAGTGAAACCCGTTCCAAACCAGATCCACTCATGTTAGAAGAAATACTGGCAGAAACGGGTGTACAGGCCGAACATGCGCTTATGGTCGGTGACACTTCTTATGATCTGGAAATGGCACAAAATATGGCCATGCCAAGTATTGGTGTCAGCTATGGCGTGCATGAACCTGAGCTTTTGGCGCAATTTAATCCGATCTGTATCGTAGATGATGTGACCGCTTTACATGCGGCATTGTTGGCTAAAGTCCAATGGAAACAAGCGATTTAATCTATTATCTTGGTTACAGTAAAAAATGGTATTTCCCCGGTTTAAAACTGCCGGGGAGCGCCACAGATTTAAGCGTTTGCTCTTATCTTTTAGTCTAAAGTCGCAATTATGTTGATTTTATTCGGTCAGATTAGCGGAGTTTTTCTGCTAAATGATGATGCATTTTAAATACTAAGATTTTGTTTTGTCTTGGTTTTTATGGATTTTCTTTATAGATAATAGCTATAGCAAAAAATAAAATAACTATTGGCATAAAAGCCGTATTTTTCCCATTCTAAAACTGTTTATTCCTATGCTCGCTCTGAGAAAGGTAATCCTGACGGATTATCGGCCTGATCATGTCCATATTTTCTGTCCATCTTAGATCTCAGCATAAGCCTAATTTTTGCAGTTTAAGGAAACATTGATGTCGAATTCTGCTGTTGTTGAATCAGTTGCACAAGCCCTTCGTAGCGCTGAATTATCACAAACTGCGATCGCGCCGATTCGCCCAGAACTGGGTGGTGAAAGTGCTGACGTAGATATTGCCTATGCCGTTCAAGAAGTGAATACCGAGCGCGCTTTGTCTGAAGGTCGCCGTCTGGTAGGCCGTAAAATTGGTTTAACCTCTAAAGTGGTTCAAGCGCAACTCGGCGTAGATCAGCCTGACTTCGGCATGTTGTTTGCTGACATGGCCTATGGCGATGGTGAAGTAATTCCTGCAGGTCTGCTGATTCAACCTAAGGTTGAAGCGGAAATCGCATTGGTAATTAACCAGGATTTGACCAAAGAAAAACATACCTATGCAGACATTATCAGCGCGACTGAGTATGCCCTGCCTGCAGTTGAAGTGGTCGATAGCCGGATCGAAAACTGGAAAATCAGTTTAATTGATACAGTTGCAGATAACGCATCTTCCGCAGCATTCGTTTTAGGTTCTCAACCTGTAAAACTTGAAAACCTTGATCTGGTGAACTGCAAAATGGTCATGACGCGTGGTGACGAAGTTGTGTCTCAAGGTGTGGGTAAAGCATGTCTGGCCAATCCACTCAATGCTGCAGTTTGGCTGGCAGATGAAATGGTACGCCGTGGTCGTCCATTACTTGCAGGCGACATTATCTTAACAGGTGCCTTAGGGCCTATGGTTGTGGCTCAACCAGGCGATGAATTCAAAGTTGAAATTGAAGGCTTCGGTTCTGTTACAGCTGCATTTGCTGCTGAATAATCGAGATTCCAAGAGAGTACATTCATGAAAAAGATTAAATGTGCAATGATCGGTCCAGGTAATATTGGTACGGATTTGCTTTACAAGTTACAACGCAGCGAATGGTTAGAGCCAGTGTGGATGGTGGGGATTGACCCGACCTCTGAAGGTCTGGCACGTGCTGCAAAAATGGGTTTAAAAACCACCGCTGAAGGTGTGGATGGTCTTCTGCCTCACGTGATTGCAGATGATATTAAAATTGCATTCGATGCAACGTCTGCTTATGTACATGCTGAAAACAGTCGCAAGCTCAATGAACTTGGCGTACTGATGATTGACTTGACGCCTGCTGCGATCGGTCCATTCTGCGTACCACCGGTCAACCTGGAAGCATTGCTTGCGGGTGGCGAAGTACCAAACGTAAACATGGTCACCTGTGGTGGTCAGGCAACGATTCCGATGGTTGCTGCAGTTTCTCGCGTTCAACCGGTTGAATATGGTGAGATCATTGCAACGGTATCGACTAAATCAGTAGGTCCAGGTACACGTAAAAACATTGATGAATTTACCCGTACCACTGCCGGTGCCATTGAGAAAGTGGGCGGCGCGAAACAGGGTAAAGCGATTATCATCATCAACCCGGCTGAGCCACCACTGATGATGCGTGACACAGTTCACTGTCTGGTAGAAGGTGAACCGGATCAAGCAGCGATCACTGAATCTGTACACGCAATGATTAAAGAAGTTCAAAAATATGTACCGGGTTACAAGCTTGTCAATGGTCCAGTTTTTGATGGCAACCGCGTGTCAATTTACTTAGAAGTTGAAGGGCTTGGTGATTTCCTGCCGAAATATGCGGGTAACCTTGACATCATGACTGCTGCTGCAGCACGTACTGCAGAGATGTTTGCAGAACACGTATTCAATAAAGACGCTTAAGGAGCAACCACATGTCTAAGATTATTGTTCATGATATGACTTTGCGTGATGGTATGCACCCACAGCGCCATCAAACCACTGTTGAGCAAATGATTGCGATTTCAACAGCACTTGATGATGCAGGCGTACCTTTAATTGAAGTCACGCACGGTGACGGCCTTGGCGGTTCATCCGTCAACTACGGTTTTGCTGCTGCGACTGACGAAGAATATTTAACAGCTGTTGTACCACGTATGAAGAATGCAAAAATTTCTGCATTACTTCTACCTGGTATCGGTACGGTTGACCATTTAAAAATGGCGCATGAAATTGGTGTTTCTACTATTCGTGTTGCAACGCACTGTACAGAAGCGGATTGCTCAGAACAGCACATCACTGCTGCGCGTAAGTTAGACATGGACACAGTGGGCTTCCTAATGCTTGCTCACATGGCGACTCCTGAAAAACTGCTTGAAGAAGCAAACAAGATGGTGTCTTACGGTGCAAACTGTATCTATGTCACTGACTCAGCAGGCTATATGCTTCCTCAAGATGTCATCGATCGTGTTGGTCATTTACGTCAACACTTGGACCCAAGCATTGAGCTCGGTTTCCACGGTCACCATAACTTGGGTATGGGTGTATCGAATACGGTTGCTGCGGTACAAGCCGGTGCAGTACGTGTTGACTTGGCATCTGCAGGTTTGGGTGCGGGTGCGGGTAATACACCACTTGAGTTGTTCATTGCGGTTGCAAACCGTATGGGCATGGACACTGGCGTTGACTTGTTCAAAGTACAAGACGTTGCTGAAGATCTGGTCATTCCAATGATGCACAACCCGATCCGTGCCGATCGTGATGCAGCAACTTTGGGTTATGCGGGTGTGTATTCTTCATTCCTGCTGTTTGCTAAACGCGCTGAAGCAAAATATGGCGTTTCTGCACGTGAAATCCTGATGGAGCTTGGTCGTCGTGGTACGGTCGGTGGTCAGGAAGACATGATTGAAGATTTAGCATTAACCATGTCTAAAGCGCGTGAGTTACAAGCTTAACTTTTAATCGCTCAGTATTAAAATAAGTTTGATAAAAAAGCATCCAAATTGGGTGCTTTTTTATTTTAAATGAGACTGATTAATATATTAAAACTCTGGGGTGAGATGTTTTAGTGATAATATTGTAGGGCGATTATTTTGGCTTTATATTTTCCTTAAACATAAAAACGATAAATAAAAAATGGCTGCTGAAAGATTTTAAAAAATTTACTCTTATTAATAGAAGAAACAAAAGTTTGAATTAAATATCTGGTCAATTTTTTATTTTAATTAATCGTTTTAAAATCTAAGCGATTGGTTGCTTGAGGAGAGGTCTGAAATATCGGCCGATGAAAGCAGAAAATCTTAATACTGTGGTCGGATTTTTTATTTAAATCGACTTGCGCATGATGGCGACATAGATTTTATCTGTTAAATGGGGAACTCATGATGCGTCGTCAAAACTTATGGATAGCAATGTTTGCTGCGATAGCAACTTTAGGAACAACTGCAGCGAATGCAGATTTTATTGACGACAGTAATGTGCAATTAAAATTTAAAAATTTCTATTTAGATCGCCAGTATCAAGATGATGCTTCATCACGTAACTGGGGTTCTTGGTCACAAGGGGTGACTCTGGATGCCAAGTCGGGTTATCACGATATTGGCGGTGGGATAAAGGTCGGTGCTGATGTGCTAGTTCAACATGCAGTTAAACTCAAAGGTCGTGATAAGAATCCGGATTGGGTTTTACCGCATGATGGCAAGCAATCAAAAGACCATTTCGGTAAAGTCGGTGCAACCTTAAAAGCCAAGGTTTCAGAAACCGAATTAAAAGTTGGTGAATTACGCCCAGTGTCGCCAGTTTTAGTGTTTGATCCATCGCGTCAGTTGTTAACAACTTATAGCGGTGCATGGTTAGAGTCGAAAGAGCTTAAAGATACTAAGCTTACACTGGCTTATATTGACGGGATTAACAACCGTTATGACAACCAGTTCCGTGATTTAACCAAATTTAATCCACCACAATTTGATAATGGTGCAGAAGCGGATGGGATGTGGATTGCCGGTATAGATCACCAGCTGACAAAAGAGTTGGGTGCAAGTTATTGGTATGCCGATGTTCAAGACATTTACCAGCAGCATTATCTGGGTGTGAGTTACAAAATCGGGTTAGGTGAAAAAACCAAATTAGATAGTCATGTGCGTTATTTCAATAACTCCGAATCTGGCGATAAATTGTATGGTGAGATTGACAACCAGGCATTATCGGTAGCTGCAAAAATCAATCATGGTGCACATACGGTCGGTGTGGGTTATCAGCAAATGTTTGGTGACAGTGCATTCCCGACATTGGGAGGCTGGGTGCCACAGCCTTATTTGGCAAACTGGGGAGTCGCAACTTTCACAGCGCCGGAAGAAAAGTCATGGCATGTGTCTTATGGTTATGACTTTTCTGAAGTCGGCTTGAAGGGACTAAATGCAACAGCGATTTATTTCAAAGGCTATGATCAGCAAGGTACCGGAGCATATCAAGGTCAGAACTTCAATACGGATGAAGTGAATGCAATCGTCAATTACACTGTGCCAGAAGGTAAATTAAAAGGTTTAGGCGTACAGGGCATGTATATTGATGTGAATTTTGCAAATCCAGCAAAACCAGACCTTCAGGAATACCGTGTAGCAACCACTTATACCTATAAATTCTAATTCTGCTGCCTTGATCAAGAGCGCTATCCGGTGTAGCGCTGTTTTTCTATCTGCACATAAACTAAATCCTGAAAATAAATAAGGGTTTTGATATTAAAATAACCATATAAAACATAAACTTAAATTATATTTATTTTGTAGTGTGCAATCGTAATTTTGTATCAGTTGATCCGTCTTGAGCGGTTAAGATAAGGATGTAAAAAAGTCATTTTAATGAGTCAACTTGACGTCGAATTCTTGAAAAGAGAGGGACACGCAAGCGAAAGACTGTAAGAGGAAGTAATATGAGCACTGTTCAAATCCCTGACTATCAAACAGATCCGTTCTTTGGCTTGGAAGACAAATGGATTGAAACTGCTGAAGGTGAGTTGACCCATTACCACGAAATTGGTGAAGGTACGCCTATTCTATTTTTACACGGTTCAGGCACAGGTGTATCTGCTGCGGCAAACTGGTGGTTAAACCTGCCACAAATTGGTGAGCAAGCACGTTGTATCGCGATTGATACCATTGGTTATGGCCAAACTGTGGTTGCGCCAAACACTGAATATGGTATTCGTGCCTGGGTAGACCATGCGATCCGTACGCTAGATGCTTTGGGTATCGAAAAAACCTGGTTAGTGGGTAACTCTTTAGGTGGCTGGTTGGCATTCCAGTTGGCACTGGATTATCCAGAGCGCGTTTTGGGTATCGTGTCTATGGGGACAGGCGGTGCGAAACAAACTGCTGCACTCAAAGCGCATGCAAACCCGGTGTTGACTGAAGAAGGCATCAAGAAAACCTTGTCAATGTTTGTGGTAAATAAAGACTTGATCACGGATGAACTGGTTAAAGTTCGCTTTGCTTCTGCTGCAAATGACTATGCATCAAATCGTTTGATGGATGTAGTTGGCGCACGTGACCGTGACCGTTTCGAATTCCCGCTTGATTTCGAAAAAATGAAAGATATTACTGTGCCAGTGTTACTGATTCATGGTACGCAAGACGTGGTCATTCCAGTATCACGTACTTGGGACATCCTGAATGTGGTTCCAAATGCTGATGCGCACATCTTCAGCCAATGTGGTCACTGGTCTCAAGTTGAGAAAGCAGACGAATTCAATACTGTGATCAAAAACTATCTTGCTGTTCACGGCGTAAAATAATTTTACCGTGTTTTAAAAAGGGATGGCTTCGGTCATCCTTTTTTTGTGGGCAAAATATTGAACAGAATGTACTTAAGTGCATATGATTCTCATTTGTATAGGTTCATGTAAAAATCTAATTATTTTTAGCAAGTTATTAAATTTAAGCCGAGAAAAAACTGACTTAACTTTTATTAGACTTAAGTTGTAAATGAAGGGAGTTTAGGGTGAAAAACAGGCAGTATTAGCCTAGATCAGGCGACCAATTAAGGAGCTACAGATTGATCCTTTATCAAAAAATAGAATTTAAAATAAATTTTTTAGCAAAAAATGATAAAACAAAAAAGCACATGCTACTCAAAAGTTGAATGGCATATGCTTGATCGGGGATGGAGCGGGATTAGTCCTGTTCGTCGCGGTTAATGTCCAGATAAAACACCCGAGTTAATAGCTCAAGAAATTTGGTTACCGCATAGGATTTGTTGTTTTTGTGGTAACTGACATACAGATCCAGATATGGCAGTTCCACGTCCAGAGGGCGAATTACGGTATTGTCCATGGTCAGCGGTACAATATAGCCTGGTAATATGGTGCAGCCCAAGCCGATACCAATCGAGTTGATATTGAACAGGATATTATCCGCTTTCTGTACGATGTTGAGCTCAACGTTATTGGCTTTGGCAAAGTCCAGAATGGCATGATGCAAAGTATGTGACTGCTCTGCTGATGGAATAATAAAATCAATACCATTCAATGCTTTAACTGGAATTCTCTCGTATTTTGCCAGAGGGTGATCTTTAGGTAATATAAAAATCAAAGGCTCACGAATTACAAACTGGCTTTCAATTTCATCACTATTGAAGTTATGACGGGTAAAAGTCAGATCCAGATCACCTTTTTTCAACAGACGCATTTGTTCATTATTGTTCAGGCTGAGCAATTCAATTTTTAAATCCGGATTTTGCACACGCAGATTTGGCAAGATATACGGGAAGATTTTCATCTCGGCCACTGGAACAAAACCAATCCGTAGCATTTGCTGCTTGGCTTGTGACACCTGACGTGCCATGGCAACGGCCTTGTCTGCTTGTGCCAGGGTCAGGCGCGCCTGTTCCAGAAATACGGCACCTTCTTCGGTCAGCTCCACTTTACGTTTGGTTCGGTTGAGTAGCTTGACGCCGACATCTTCTTCCAGGTCTTTGATTTGCTGGCTAAGTGAGGGTTGAGCCGTATAAAGTTTAAGTGCTGCCTTACTAAAGTTCAGTTCTTCAGCAACGGTGATAAAGTAGCGAAGGTGTCGTAATTCCATGTCATCAGCCCGAAGAGTAATCCAAAAAATGTCTTACTATAATTTCATAGAAGTATAATCTATAAACAACTATGTCGTGAAGGTTATTTTGATATTTAGAAAGTAAATACTCTTGAGATATTTATTAATGTTTTAATATCAGAACAAGCACGTGGAATAATTGCTTAAAGCTATTAATTGAAACAAAAAAAATATTTCCCCAAAATCAATCCAAAATCCATTATCCATTCGAATTGAGTCTATTTACTTTGTGCCTTGATGGGTCACAGGAGAGCTTTTCATGAGTGGAAAAATTGATGTGCGTGAAATCGACGCTTTAGTCGATGCACAAAATGGGCGTATCACTCCATCTATCTATACAGATCCAGATATTTACGAATTAGAACTTGAACGCGTTTTTGGCCGTACTTGGTTGTTCCTTTGTCATGAAAGCCAGATTCCAAAGGCGGGTGACTTCTTCAATACCTATATGGGTGAAGATCCGATCATCGTGGCACGTCAAAAAGATGGCTCAATCAAAGCATTCTTAAACCAGTGCCGTCACCGTTCTATGCGTGTGAGTTTCGCAGACTGTGGTAATACCCGTGCATTCACTTGCCCATACCACGGCTGGTCTTATGGCATTGACGGTTCTTTAAAAGACATTCCGCTTGAAGAACGTGCTTACCCACAAGGTGCATGTAAAGAGCAATGGGGCTTGGTCGAAGTGAATCGTGTCAAGTCTTACAAAGGCCTGGTATTTGCTTGTTGGGATGAAACCACACCTGATCTTGAAGAATACATGGGCGATATCGCCTGGTATCTAGATGGTGTACTTGACCGTCGTCCAGGTGGTACAGAAATTATCGGTGGTGTACACAAATGGGAAATCGAGTGTAACTGGAAATTTGCAGCGGAACAGTTTGCATCTGACCAGTATCATGCCTTGTTCTCTCATGCATCTGCGATCCAAGTCCTTGGCGCAAAACCAGATGATGAAGCATCGAAAAAACTTGGTGCTGCACAAACGGCTCGTCCAGTTTGGGAAACGGCTAAAGATGCACTTCAGTACGGTTCACGTGGTCACGGTTCAGGTTTCTTCTTTACAGAGAAACCAGATGCAAACGTATGGGTCGACGGTGAAGTAGCCAACTACTTCCGCGAAACTTATGAAGAAGTGAAAGAGCGTTTAGGTGAAGTCCGTGCCCTGCGTCTTGCAGGTCATAACACCATGTTCCCGACCTTGTCTTGGTTGAACGGTACGGCAACGCTTCGTGTATGGCACCCACGTGGTCCAAACAAAACTGAAGTATGGGCATTCTGTATTGCGGATGCTGAAGCATCACAAGAAGTGAAAGAAGCATTTGAACGTTCTGCAACGCGTGCTTTCGGTCCTGCTGGTTTCCTAGAGCAAGATGACTCTGAAAACTGGATCGAAATCCAGAAAGTTTTACGTGGTTATAAAGCCCGTCAAAACAAACTCATTATGGAAATGGGTAAAGGTAACGAGAAAATCCGTGAAGACGGTATTCCGGGGATCACCAACTATATTTTCTCTGAAACTGCAGCACGTGGCATGTACCGCCGCTGGGCAGATTTATTGATCCATGAAAAATGGGAAGACGTTGAAGCAGCAGCTGACGCATACGAGAAGGAGCTTATGAAATGAGTCAAGTGAGTTTAGAACTTCATCATCAAATCAGTCAGTTCCTGTATCGCGAAGCAAAATTGCTGGACGACTGGAAATTCCGCGATTGGTTGGATACCTTGGCTGAAGATATTTCTTATACGCTACGTACCACACCAAACGCGCAAACCCGTGACCGTCGCCGTTCAGTTGAGCCACCGACGACTTGGGTATTCAACGATACCAAAGACCTTTTAGAGCGTCGTGTCGCACGTCTTGAAACCGGTATGGCTTGGGCTGAAGAGCCTCCATCACGTACCACTCACATGGTGAGCAACGTGATCGTAGAGCCAGCTGAAGTTGAAGGCGAATACGACGTATATGTAACCTATTTGCTATATCGTACGCAAAAAGAGAAAGACATTGTCATTTACTGCGGTAAACGCCATGACAAGATCCGTAAAGTTGAAGGCGGCCTCGGCTTCCAGATCTTCAACCGTAAGATCATGCTGGATCAAGCGACCTATAGCTCACATAACCTGAGTGTATTCTTCTAATGAATAAGATTTTTGTTTGCCAAGTTGACGAATTAGACGAAGGCGAAGCGCTAAAAGTAGATTGCGGCGTGAATGGTATTGATGCATTGGCAGTATTCAATAACGGTGGTGAGTTCTTCGCAATGAACGACCGCTGTTCACACGGCAATGCGTCTATGTCTGAAGGTTATCTGGAAGACGACGGTACAGTGGAATGTCCACTTCATGCTGCACGTTTCTGTTTGAAAACAGGTGAGGCACTTTGCTTGCCAGCAACTGATCCAATTCAAACATTCCCAGTAGTGGTTGAAGACGGCGCATTATATGTAGAGATGGCAGGAGAGTAATCATGGGTTGGCTACAAGGCGAAGTTGCACTTATTACCGGTGGTGGTTCAGGCTTAGGCTGGGCGCTAGTGGAACGTTTCCTGGAAGAGGGTGCACAAGTTGCCGTTCTTCAACGTTCAAAAGCAAAAGTGGAGGCATTAAACGAACACTTTGGCGGTAAAGTTCTTGCGATTGAAGGCGATGTAGCCAGCTATGCAGACAACGTTCGTGCAGTGAATGCCACTGTAGAGCGTTTCGGCAAACTCGACTGTTTCGTCGGCAATGCCGGGATCTGGGATCATTATGCCGATATCGTCAACACCTCTGGTGAGCAGCTGGAAAAAGCCTTTGACGAGATTATGGGGATTAATACCAAGTCACTCATTCTCGGCGCGAAGGCTGCACTGGAGGCATTGATCGCTTCTGAAGGTTCTATCATATTTACTTTGTCTAATTCGGCACTGTACTCCGCTGGCGGAGGCCCTGTATATACTGCATCTAAGCATGCAGGGGTGGGTATTATGAAAGAATTGGCCTATGAGCTTGCGCCTAAAGTACGAGTGAATGCGGTTGCACCGTCAGGTATGAATGTGAATATCAAAGGCGCAGCGTCGCTCGGTCAGGAAAATGTTGGCCTGCTCGATGCACGTGATCCTGAGAAAATTGCACGTGGTATGCCACTGAATTTCTTGCCTGAACCGGAAGATATGACAGGTTCATACGTACTCTTGGCATCTCGTCAAAATAACCGTCCTTTGACTGGCGTTCTGATCAATGCAGAATGCGGTCTGGGAATTCGTGGCTTACGTCAGCCCCGTGCCGGTTTCTTTGACGAATAAAAATCTGCTTTTAAAAATCTCCCCTTACCCCTCTTTATAAAAGAGGGGGAAAATCTCCCTCCTTTTTAAAGGAGGGTTGGGGAGGATTTAAGTCTTCCTTTTTGGAGTCTCTCATGGCCGTTAAACTTATTTGTGCATCGCACAGTCCTTTAATGGAATTTGCTTCACCACAGGAAAAGCGTAAAGAACAAGCCGTTCGTGATGCTTTTGAAAAACTCTCTGCTGAAGTAAAAGCTTACGACCCAACTCTGATCATCACCTTTGGTCCTGACCATTTTAATGGTTTCTTCTATGACCTGATGCCAAGTTTCTGTGTCGGTATTCGTGCCAAAGCTGCGGGTGACTGGGATTATGGTAAAGACAATGATCACATTGATGTACCTGAAGACAAAGCATTAGGTTTGGTTCGACGTGTACTAGATGAAGGTGTAGACGTTGCATATTCTTACCGTATGCAGGCGGATCATGGGGTGACTCAGCCATTACACTTCCTGTGTGACGGCAAACTCGATCGTTATCCAACGATTCCAATTTTTATTAATGGCGCTGCAGCACCGATGCCAACCCCCAAGCGTACCATTGCTTTAGGTCGTGCGGTCGGTCAGTTTATCAAGTCACTGAATCTTGAAAACGAACGCGTACTGGTTCTGGGTACGGGCGGTCTGTCGCATGATCCACCCACACCGCAAATGGGTTCGGTTCCACCACAAGTAGAAGAATTCCTGATTGCAGGTCGTAATCCAACGCCTGAAGCACGTGAAGCACGTCAGGGCAAAGTCATTGCAGTCGGTCAGAAACTGGCAGCAGGCGATACTTCGGTTGCAGTTCCTTTAAATGCTGAATGGGATCGTGCACTACTTGAAACCTTCAAGAACGCTGATTTCGCGACCTTAGAAGCCATGACAGAAGATGAAATTCGTCGTGACGGCGGTCGTGGTGGTCAGGAAGTCCGTTCCTGGATGGCGGCATTTGCAGCCTTAAGCGAAATGGGCGAATACGACATGACAACACACTGCTATGAAGATATCAGTGAATGGATTGCGGGCTTCGGCATCGTATCTGCAGAGTTAAAAGGTTAATTGACATGAGCAACATCGAAACCATCGTAATTGTAGGGGCTGGCCAGGCAGGTGCAAGCGCGATTTTAGAACTTCGTGGCAACAAGTACGCAGGTAAAATCATTCTGATTGGTGATGAAACGCATCTTCCTTATGAGCGTCCGCCACTGTCGAAAGACGTGATTCTAAAACCTGAGGACACCAAGATTGAAATTCTGTCAGCAGAAAAACTGGCTGAACTTGGCGTGACCACCATTCGTGGCAATGGCGTGAGTCAAATCAACGCGACCGCGAAAACGGTTGAACTTCAAAATGGTGATGTTGTTGCTTATGACAAATTGCTTCTCGCAACAGGCGGTGCCGCGCGCCGTCTGCCAAACTTCGATGCTTTGGGCAAACATGTTTATACGCTTCGTAACCTTGAAGATTCACAAGCCTTGGTTCCTGTATTGCAAGCAGGTCAACGTATTCTGCTGATCGGTGGCGGTGTGATCGGTCTTGAACTGGCATCCTCTGCGCGTTACAAAGACTGTCAGGTGACTGTGCTTGAGCAGGGACCAATGGTAATGGGTCGTTGTTCACCGCGTATTTTAAGTGAATTTCTGCTTGAACAACATCGTCTGGCAGGCGTAGATGTTCGCTTAAATACTCAAGTTGCAGCTTGCCGTTTAGATGGTGAAGAAATTGTGGTGACTTTAGCTGATGGCGAAGAGTTACGTGCTGATGCTGTGGTTTATGGAATCGGAATTGTGCCAAACGCACAGCTTGCCATTGCAGCCGGTTTAGATGCTGATCTTGCGATCAAGGTCAATGAAAATTGCCAGACTTCAAATGCCGATATTTATGCAGCAGGTGATGTCGCGACACAACTTCGTGAAGACGGCGAATTCCGCCGTGTCGAGACTTGGGAAAATGCCAATCTTCAGGCAGGCATTTTTGCGCGTCATGTCATGGGTGTCGAACATCCAAAAGCCAATCCGGCCTGGTTCTGGACCGATCAGCTCAATATCAACTTCCAGTTTGTCGGTGATATGGCAGCGACCCAATGGCTGGTTCGTGGTGACATGGATGCAGCCAAAGGCGCAGACAATTCATTCGTGATGTATGGTGTGACCGATGGTCAAATCGTTGCCGGTATTACCGTGAATGCGGCCAAAGAAATGCGTCATCTGAAAAAAATGATCAGCAAGAATACGGCTTTTGAAGCTGAAAAACATTTGGATCTGACACAAGACTTACGCAAAATTGCTTAAGTTGTATTGAGATATCTTGGAACAGACCTATGTTTTGCATAGGTCTGTTTTTTTATGTTGATCGAATACTCTCTATATGATCACTACCTCAAGTTTCAGTTTTGGTTTGTATTACTTTGCGTAGGTAATGCCTCACTTTTGAGAGATGAGCCATACATGGCGCAAGGTGACAAAAATCTTTTTCTAAACTGAGGATATGTCCATATATCCCAGTTTAGCGGCGGCATCCATGCCGCAATCAGTATTGTCGATTGTGGATTTGAACGAGAAGTTAGTTCAACTCTTTCTGATTAACTTTAATTGAGTCTTTTATGAATTCAAATTCATCTCCCATGCTGGTGACGGCAAGTATTTATGCTTTACTGGTGCTGATTTGGGCCGCAACGCCTTTGGCGATTGTCTGGAGCGTGGCCGAGATTCACCCGATGTGGGTACTGATCATTCGCTATTTTGGCGCATCGATTATTGCGCTATTCCTGCTAAAAATCATGCGTGATCCTTTGCCTTTTGACAGCACCTCAATGAAAAGCTATCTGGCCGGCAGTCTGAATTTAATCGGTGCACAGCTGTTTATTTATCTGGCAGCCAATTATCTGACCTCAGGTCTGATGGCCCTGATTTTTGGTTTTTCGCCGCTGATTGCCGGTCTGATCGGGCATGTGATCTTAAAAACTCATCAGTTAGTGTGGCTGCAATGGTCGGGTATGGCTGTTGCCATTGCCGGACTGAGTTTTGTATTTTTAGATTCGGCAGACAGCAAGGTGAATCCTTGGGGTGTGGTGCTGATGCTGATCAGTATGGTGTCCTATATCAGTTCAATCTTCTGGGTCAAACAGATCAACGCACCTTTAAGCCCAATGTCACAAGCGACAGGTTCATTGCTGCTATCAGCAGCCGGTTCACTGCTCTTGATTCCATTTATCTGGCAGCATATGCCGACCCAGTTGCCTGGCACACAGGCGCTGATCGGGTTTGTATTTACCATGATCATGTCCTCGATTGTGGCGATGCTGTGTTATTTCTGGCTGATTCGGCGTTTAAATGCTTCAACAGTATCTTTGAGTAATGTCATGACGCCAGTCATCGCACTGGTACTTGGTGCGACTCTGAATCATGAAATCATCAGCAGTCATGCCTTTGCAGGAATTGCCGTGGTGATGTTCGGCATCATTATGTACTTTTGGAAAGAGTGGCGTGAGCAATACTTTTCCAAGCGCTAAATCTGTAGCAAATCAAAAGGGCGAAAGCCCTTTTTTATGCTTTAAATTTTTTAGATGAAAGAAGTCTATGGCTACATCCGTTCACAAGAGTTTAAGCAAGTTTATTTAGCAGATTGGCCAAATGTTAAAAATAGTAGATTTCATCGTCCGCACTCTCAATCGTTGCATAACTCAGGCATGCACGATCAAATCAGCACATTATGAGGATAAAATTTTGGCTGGAATCAGCAGAGTAGGGCTTGGTATGATTTTGTATTTTTTAAAAAACTGTATGCATCATGTTTTTCTCGACAGTACCCATAGTCCGGCCAGCCAGCAGGCTATCAGAGCGCTATTTTTTTGCTAAAATAACAAAAACATACATGATTGTCTGTGATGGATTTCATACTATACTCAAGTGCGCCTGTTTTTAGTTTGTATGCTCATTAAAAGATGCGTCGCCTGACCATTTCAAGCGGTTGCTGTCTTGCATATAGCGAATAATAAATAGTGGATGTTTATGCAAGATCTTCTCAAAACTAAAAAATTTCAGTTAACCACGGAGTCCAGCTGGAAACATCTCTGGTCTAAGCCGGTATTTGAGTATCTGCATTCAGATCATTTCAATGGACAACAGTTTCGTAATCTCGAGCATCCTGCTCGGGCGCACAGTCGTTTTGACTTATATAAATGGCTCATTACCCGAAAATCCAAAACCTGGAATATCAATCTCGACGCAGAACGTGCCGAGTTTTTTGCGCGACCGCGTGCATTGCCACAGCAGCGTCCCGATGCGCCTTTAGATGACTGGCAAATCTGGTTTATTGGTCACGCCACTGTGCTCATTCAAATCGGGCCTTATAATTTCCTGACCGATCCGGTCTGGGCTGAATATGCCAGTCCTTCTGCATCCACTGGTCCGCAGCGGGTCATTCCTGCCGGTATTGCGCTAGATGAACTGCCACATATTGATGCTGTGCTGCTCAGCCATAACCACTATGATCATATGGATCTGGCCACGCTGGAATGGTTGCATAGCACATTTGAAATGCCAATTTATACCGGACTGGGCAATGCCTGGTATTTGCCAAAGCACTATACGGTGCATGAGATGGACTGGTGGGAAAATGCATTTTTTGAAGAAATCCGCATTGTCTATACGCCGGCACAGCATGCCTCGGGGCGCGGTATGCGTGATCAGAATTGTGCTTTGTGGGGTGGCTTTTCCTTATTGCATGGTCAGGAACATTGTTTCTTTGCCGGAGATAGTGGTTATGCCTCGCATTTTAAAGAGGTTCGTAAACGTCTGGGTGCACCGCGAATTGCCTTGCTGCCGATTGGCGCTTATGAGCCGCGTGAACTGATGCGCGCCATCCATATGAATCCGGAAGATGCCTTTCATGCCCATCATGACTTGCAGGCCAAATGTTCCCTGGCGATTCATTACCGGACTTTCCAGCTGACGGATGAAGACCGGGATGCACCGGAACACGAATTGCATGAGCTCATCAAGCATTCTTCCAAGCTGATCAATCCATTTTACTGCATACGTGAAGGCAAACGGATTATTGTCTAATGTTGAATAGGCAGAGGGTTAGGTTTAGACCTGTTTAGCAGATCACCGCATCGCGGGTATGGTAGGGTTTAAAGAGGCTTCGCGTCAGGTTCAGATTCCACCATGTTGCACAGATGAGAAGGATAATAAAATGACCAGAACATTAGAGATTACTGAACAGACCACACTGGGCGAGTTGGTCACTTTCTTTCCCGCCATTACCCCGCGACTGAATGCGTTACAGATAGATTACTGCTGTCAGGGCGATCGGAGTTTACAAACCGCGATGCAGGAAACCGGACTTGCTGCCGATTTTTTAAATGAAATCCAGCAGGCCTATCAACAGTATTTAACTCAGGAACAGACCGATGTACCAGTCAGTGAATCATCTGATCAGGAATTAATTGATTTAATTCTCTCTGTTCATCATGTGCCGGAACGAGCGCTCTGGAAAGAGCTGGATGAACTGGTCAATAAAATTTTACTGGTGCACTTTAAGCATGATCCAGAACGTTTATTGGCACTGCATCGTTGTTTTAGCTTGCTTAAAATGGAACTTGAACAGCACTTTGCCAAAGAAGAGAAAATTTTGTTTCCAGCTTTGCGGCTTGAAACAAAGTCTGCAGCAGATTTAGACAAAATTAAAAGTTTAATTGCAGAACTTGAAGATGAGCATGATGCCGCAGGCCAGTTGATTAAACAGATCATTGAACTGACCGGGCATTTTACCCCGCCGGATTATGCCTGCCCAACGGTCAAAGTGGTCTATGCCAAACTGCATGAACTGGTCGATGATGTGTTTTTACACATTGCTAAAGAAAATAGCGTGTTGTTTAAGCGCTATACTAGCTAAATTCTCAAGGCTCTAAACTAAAAAAAGCCCCTATCGAAATAGGGGTATTTTATTGCTTTATATTTTTAGTGAATCTTTAAGGGCAAAGATTACAGCACACCTGGCTGACCCAGTGCAGGATCAGTTGCACGAGCAGCTTGGGCATCAGCAACCGTCATGCCTAATGCAGTAGCAACGCCTTCACCATAAGCTGGGTCACATGCATAACAGTTACGGATATGACGGTACTTAATGAAGTCTAGAGCATCGCCCATCGCACGTGCGGTGTTATCAAACAGGGCCTGTTTTTGCTCAGGGTTCATCAGGTTGAACAATGCGCGTGGCTGGCTGAAATAGTTGCTATCATCTGCAAGGTAATCCCAGAAATCTGCATCACCGCGAATTTTCAATGCCGGTTCGCGGTATTGTGGCTGTTCTTGCCATTGGTGGAAGCTGTTTGGCTCATAGTGTGGCAAGCTGCCATAGTTGCCATCCATACGACCTTGGCCATCACGACGGTTTGAGTGCACCGGACAACGTGCTGCGTTCACTGGAATTTGTGAATGATTCACGCCTACACGGTAACGTGCAGCATCGGCATAGTTAACTAAACGCGCTTGTAGCATGCGGTCTGGTGAGTAGCTAATCCCCGGAACAAGGTTACTTGGTGCAAAGGCGGCTTGTTCAACATCCTGGAAGTAGTTTTCTGGGTTGCGGTTCAGTTCAAATTCACCCACTTCAATCAGTGGATATTCACCCTTCGGCCAGACTTTAGTCAGGTCAAATGGATGATATGGTACTTGTTCTGCCTCAAGTTCTGGCATGATTTGTACGAACAGGGTCCATTTCGGGAAGTCCCCACGTTCAATCGCATTGTACAGGTCAGTCTGGCTGCTTTCGCGGTCACGACCAACCAGTTCTGCTGCCTCGGCATCGGTCAGGTTTTGAATGCCTTGTTGCGTGCGGAAATGGAATTTCACCCAGAAACGTTCATTGTTGGCATTGATGAAGCTGTAGGTATGGCTACCAAAACCATGCATGTGACGATAACCGACTGGAATACCACGATCTGACATCACAATGGTGACTTGGTGCAATGCTTCCGGCAGCAATGTCCAGAAATCCCAGTTATTGGTCGCATTACGCAAGTTGGTGCGTGGGTCGCGTTTTACTGCTTTATTCAGGTCAGGGAACTGGCGAGGGTCGCGGAAGAAGAATACTGGTGTGTTGTTACCAACCAAATCCCAGTTACCTTCTTCGGTATAGAATTTCAGGGCAAAACCACGAATATCACGTTCTGCATCGGCAGCACCACGTTCACCGGCAACGGTAGAGAAACGCGCAAACATTTCAGTTTTTTTGCCCACTTCAGAGAAGATTTTAGCGCGGGTATATTGGCTAATGTCATGGGTCACGGTAAATGTACCAAAAGCACCTGAACCTTTGGCATGCATACGGCGCTCAGGAATCACTTCGCGAACAAAGTTAGCCAGTTTTTCATTCAGCCATAAATCCTGAGCAAGTAATGGACCACGTGCACCTGCGGTCATACTGTTCTGGTTGTCGACCACAGGCGCACCCGCTTCAGTGGTCAGGTGGGTAACAGGGCATTTTTTAAAATCTTGGCTCATTTTTCCTCTCCAAGTTTTGAATATCTTGTAGCGTTTATCCAGTATTTATAAAATATTGAGTTATCTGCGAAGGGCATCAGGTTTTACTCTATTTTCAATATCTTGATATAAATACTGTTAGCGCACAAAGTGGAATTCACAGGATATAATTGAGTGATGTCACTCAAAAAATATTTTTAAAGTTAATAAAGTCTAAAATATTTAAAATTAAATGGTTACTTTTTAAAAGTAGCCGGTTTTCTACTCTTTGACAATATCAAATTCTCTATATTTTGGATAACTCAAATAATGAATCGGATTAAACGAAAATAACAATCTTTAAGTCCCTTATATGTTTTTATCAAAGGATCAAACTAATAGATGAATCGTGCTGTTTAAAATAAATCTTATAACTGATTTATTTTAAATGCTTTTTTTGATTAGGTTTTGTCTGTGTGAAAAACATCATAAAGTGCTGAATGTAATCAGCATGTTTTCCGGCTATAGTGCTCATTTTTGTATACAGAATATCCTGCTTAAATGGTCTTTATTTTTAAAAAAAGCATTGGCAAATATGCTTGAAAATTGTCCAAAATGGCGTATCATTATTTTCCCACTCGCGTGGAAACTCACTAAAATCTAGTTAAAAGGCGAAAGTACAACATGGCCAAGAAGAAAACAGTCGAGCATGTGGTGATCCATAATTTTGTGGCAAAACACATGCATGAAGTCAACAAAAGTCAGGTTTTTGTAGACCGAAAGAAAAATGCAAAACGTGGCTACAACAAGCACAGACAAGGGCGATATTCTATGGAAGATCGCCCTTTTTTAATGGCAGCTTAAGATCTGTAAGGTGGTTGAGGATGACGCGTTGGCTGTTTGGGGTTGGTTCCAAGTGGAGAGAGCGGGGCAACGGGGCGGTTGCTACGATTTTGTGTATTTTGAGTGGAGCGCCGCGATGAATTTGTTGGCTCATCTCGTATAAAATCATTAAATAATTTATTCAGTCTTCCCTGATTTGGCTGTCCATAATGTGCAGGGTGAGGTTCAGTTCTGGCCTGCTGAAAACTGGCAAATTGATCTTTTTGCTGACGATAGAGTTTGGCCGCTATCACAGAGGGATCATTTCGGCCTAAACGCCGTCGCTGGGATGCTGAAATTTCGATGCCCAATAGAGGGGACATTTTAGGCCGATCGGCATAGCCGCTGGCAGGACGTGTATAAGATGAACCGGAATAATCCGCATTTTTCCGGGCCCGCAAGGCAGGTGCAATAATAACAATATAGAACACCGCAATGAGCATGAACAGGATAACCAGAAATTCCATAACCACCTCTACACTCGTCGAGGGACTGGAAAAGTCCCGGATTAGGCACTCACCATACGCGTGGCTGATTTCACCATATCACCCAAACCATGGGTTCTGAAATAATATTCCAGCCAGCTTTTTACCATCAGTGGATTGTCCATTTTTAACACATGCTGTAGCAATTCCTGTGCATCACTCATCGGCACGTGACAAATGGTTTTACGTACCTTCAGGATATTACTCGAACTCATTGACAGGGTATTAAAGCCCATGGCCATGAGCAAAACCGCAGACAGCGGATCACCTGCCATTTCACCGCAGATACTGACCGGTTTTTCATTACGATGACAGTCCTGCACCAGACGGGTCAGGGCACGCAGTACGGCAGGATGTAAATGTGAATAGACATTGGCAACCCGCGGATTATTGCGATCGACTGCCAAAAGATATTGAGTCAAATCGTTAGAGCCAACCGAGAAGAAATCGACCAGTTCGGAAAACTCATCAATCTGATGCAGCACACTCGGCACTTCCACCATGATGCCGAGTTTTGGCTTGTTCACTTTGACCTGTTCTTCTTCCTGAATCGCCGCATGATCACGTTCCAGTAAATAGAGGGCTTCTTCAACCTCACTGACACTGGTCACCATCGGCAACAGAATATGCAGGTTATTCAGTCCGATACTGGCTTTAAGCATGGCGCGAATTTGTGAAGAAAAAATTTCCGGATGATCCAGGGTAAAACGAATGCCACGCCAGCCCAGTGCCGAATTTTCTTCTTCAATCGAAAAATACGGCAGGTCTTTGTCTGCCCCAATGTCCAGGGTACGCATCACTACCGGTTTATTGGCAAAATGAGTGAGTTGCTGGCGATAAATCGCGCGCTGTTCTTCTTCGCCCGGGAAGCGGTCGCGTAGCATAAATGGAATTTCAGAACGGTATAAACCAACGCCTTTGGCACCACGTTGCACGCCACGGACCACATCGATCATCAGGCCGGTGTTGACGTACAGTTTTACCGCTACCCCATCCGGGGTAATCGCATCTTTGGTTTCGTACTGACGCAGATCTTTGGCGATCTGTTCTTCTTCTTTTTGAATTTCTTTATAGCGACTGCGCAAACGCCGTGGCGGATTGATGAAGACCCGGCCTTGATGCGCATCAACAATCATTTCTACATCATCCAGGGTATTAATTGGCAGTTCAGTCACACCGACCACAGTCGGAATGCCGAGGGCACGTGCCACAATTACCATATGCGAGTTCATGGCACCTTCAGTGGTGACAATCGCAGCAATTTTATCCACTGGCAGTTCAACCAGAGCTGCAGTGGAAATCTCTTCCCCTATCAGAATACTCTCATCGGTCAGCTCACGATGACTGGCATCAGCTTCCTGTAAACGCGCCAGAATACGGCGGCCCAAGTCTTTTAAGTCTGCCACCCGTTCACGTAAATAATCATCCTGCATCTGGGCAAACTGTGCCACATGACTATCAATCACGATGCGCACTGCACCCTGTGCCCAATGGCCTTCGCGAATGAGCGCCTTGATTTCTGCCGGCAGGGCATTTTCATCCAGCATCCGCAAGAATACGCTAAAGAGGGCGCGTTCTTCGGCCATCAGCGCATCCTGCATCTTGTCATCGAGCGACTGGATTTCTTCACGGACGGAGTTGAGGGCGCTGTCTAATAATTGTAGTTCTTCGCTGATGTCATCGGCTTCACGATCGGGAACGGCGGCCAGATCTGCTGGCGGGTAGAGAATCACGGCACGACCCAGAGCAATCCCGCCTGAACCGGACACACCCTGAAAGGTTTTATAGGCAGGCAGGTTATTTGGCTTGCGGAAGACATCAATATTGCCCACCGCATGGGCATGGGCAATCACGCCAGAGAGCTGCGCGCACAGTGTGACCAGAAATGATTCGGCGGCTTCAGAGAAATCCTGAGATTCTTTATTCTGAACCACCAGCACACCCATTACCTTACGGCGGTACATCACCGGGACGCCCAGAAAAGAGTTATACAGCTCTTCACCGGTTTCAGGCAGGAACAGGAAGCGTTCATGTTTGGGTGCATTGTCCAGATTGACAATTTCTTCACGCTGGCCGACCAGACCCACCAAACCTTCGCCAGTCTGTAACGATACGTGACCTACAGACTCAGCCTTCAGGCCCTTGGAAGCCATCAGCAGATAACGCTGGTTACGTTCATCCAGAAGGTAAATAGAGCAGACATCGACATGCATGGCGTCCGCGACATGCTTGACCATGATATCGAGGGATTCATGCAAACTGGCAGATGCATTGATCTCTTGAACAATACGTCTCAACGTGTCCAGTTGCATATTCGACATAAGGTCTGCTCCGTCTATTCAGAATTTCAGTGATACGTTTATTTATAACAATAGCCGACCAAAAAATCTGCATGATTTATGCGATTTTTTAAGGTTTTTGCTGGGGCAGCTGCTGACACAACTCCACCAGGGCTTTGCGATAAACATCACGTTTGAAATTCACGACTTGACCTAATGGATACCAGTAACTGACCCATTGCCATTGATCAAATTCCGGCGGATCAGACAGATTCAACTGAATATGCTGAACGGGGGCCGTGAGTTTGAGTAAAAACCACTTTTGTTTTTGACCGATGCACACCGGATCGGAGTCCGGTCGTATGTATCGATGCGGCAAACGATAGCGCAACCAGCCTTTGGTTTGCGCGATGATCTGGACGTGTTCGGGCAATAAGCCAACTTCTTCTCTCAGCTCACGATAGAGTGCCTGCTCAGGGGTTTCTCCATATTGGATACCTCCTTGTGGAAATTGCCATGCATTATGACCAATGCGTTTTGCCCATAAAACTTGTCCAGCATCGTTTGCCAAAATGATCCCGACATTTGGTCGGAAACCCTCAGAGTCGATCATTTGGCTACCTAAAAATTGTTTAATTTATACCTTTGCCATCGGGGAGCGTTATTTCTTTATCCAACTCGAAAAAAGCAAAGTTTAAAAATGTTAAAATTGCTATGATCTTAACGAATTTCTATCGACTAGCGGAGATAGATTTACAATTTTTTTCTTAAATTTCAGTTTTTACGAGTATTTTCATGAAATTGGCGCTATTTGATCTCGATCACACCTTGTTAAACACGGATTCGGATCATTCTTGGGGAGAGTTTCTGGTCAGCGAGGGCCTGGTCGATCCGGTGCAGCATCGTGCCATGAATGACAAGTTCTATGACGACTATAAAAAAGGTCAGTTAGACCCCTATGCCTATAATGAATTTGTGTTCCAGTTTCTGACCCAACATGAGCATGCTTATTTAACCGAGTTGCACCAGCTGTTTATGCAAAAGGTGATTCGCCCGCAAATGCGTCCAGAAGGTTTTAAGGCCATTCAACGGCATAAAGACGCCGGTCATGCTCTGGTCGGAATTACCGCGACTTCGGATTTTATTACTGCACCAATTTTTCGTGAATTCGGCATTACTGAAATTATTGCCACCAATGCTGAAGTACTCGATGGCAAATATACCGGAAAAGTGATCAATACCGCGTGTTATCAACAAGGCAAGCTGGTGCGTCTGGAACAGTGGCTGCAAGGTCGCGATGTGACCGAGTCTTGGGCCTATTCAGATTCGATTAATGACCGTTTCTTGCTGGAATATGCCGATCATGCCATTGCGGTGAATCCGGATGACCGCCTTGAAGCTTTAGCCAAAGCGCAGGGCTGGAACATACAGGACTGGTCGATTTAACTGATTGCCTTTTATCCATCTGATTGATCCAGCACAACTTCGGTTGTGCTTTTTTATCTGCCCGAATTCAATGTAAGTGTTAATGTTTTTTCACAGTCCGCTTGCCTCGGACATGTTATGCTCAAAAAACAGGACATGAAAATAATGGAAAAGTTTGAGGTGTAATGCTATGACTCACGTTCGACCGCGTATGACACATCTGTTTCAGCAGCTTGGCTTGGATGCCACTCAGGAAGGCATTGAAAAGTTTATTCACGAACATCAACTGCATAAAGATCTGACTTTACTCGATGCACCGTACTGGTCAGAAGCACAACGTCAGTTTCTAACCGAAAAAATTGCATCTGATGGTTCATGGGCCATTGTGGTGGATCAACTCAATGAATCCCTGCATGAAAACTCAACCAGTGAAGGATGAAATAAAAGCCAATCGAATGATTGGCTTTTTTAGCTTGAAGGCTTTAGTGAGTGCGTCGCCAGATGCTGACTTGCGACAAGCTATGTTGATATTTTCTGGCGGTTTCACGAATAACAAAAGGCACATCCTGAGGCTGGGTCACCAGCTCAAAATGAGCCTTTAATATTTCCGAGATACCCTCTAGCGTAGTGACCTCTCTGTCTGCCTGCTTGAACCCGCCCAGCCATTCATCACGTGCAGTATGTTCTTCCAGCCAGGTATAAGGCGAACTGAGCAGTAGAATTCCACCCATATTTATCCGTTGATGGATCTGCATCAAAAAGTCTTTGGGATGATGCAGCCGGTCAATTAGATTGGCCGCCAGAATAAAATCATAGCCAATAAAATGTGCTTTCAGATTACAGGCATCGGCCTGAAAAAATTCCACTTTAGAGGCAAGCCGATCCAAAGCGAAATCCTTAAGCGAGCAGATTTTCTCTTCGCTTAATTCACCTTCTACGGGGAGCTGATAACGGATTCGGTGACCTTGGGCCAGAAAGACGGCTTGCTGAATAAAGCGTGCAGAAAAATCCAGACCGGTGACCTGATCAAAATAGTGTGTCAGTTCAAAGCTGGCGCGGCCAGTAGCACAGCCAATATCCAGAGCACTTTTACATGCAGTTTCCCGGAAATACGGCTGTGCCAGCTGCACCAATGTTTTGGCAAAATTGGCGATGCCAAAGTATTCGGCGCCGTACTGAAACTCCAGATATTGAGACACCAACTGGTCACTTTCATACTGTGAAGGAAACTGTTGCAAGGCTTGATCAGAGGCGACATAGCGGAAGCCAGCGTGTTGAAAGAAATGCCGTCTAAAAGCATAACGTGAACTGTGCAGGGCTTCATTGCCTGCTGAAATCCAGGAGCCACCTTTAATAATATTATGCCGTCCATCAAAGGTCGGGGTGCTAAAATCATCATAAAGAGGATGCACCTGAAAGCCATGAAACGGATAGATTGGCGTTTCAGTCCATTGCCAGACATTGCCCTGAATATCATAGAAATCGCCCTGCTGAAAATGATCGACCGGGCAGGAACTGGTGCCATATTTCAATTCGATATTGGCCTGTTCAGGACTGGGTAAATCTGGATCCAGGTCTGAAACCGCATACAGGCGATACCATTCATCTTCGGTGGGCAGGCGGATGGTTTTTTCAAGCTGTTGCGATTTCCACTGACAAAAGGCTTTGGCTTCATGATAATTTACTTCTACCGGCCAATCCCAGGGCATGGGGACTTCTTCCAGCATCAGGCGCAGTGACCAGCCGAGTTCAGTCTTGCACCAAAAACACGGATGAGTCGCTTGTGAAAATTGTAGCCAGCCTAAGCCTTCTTCACTCCAGTAGTGTCCGGTCTGGTAGCCATCTGCTTCGACAAAGGCCAGAAACTCCTGATTCGACACCAGATATTTTGCAGCTTCAAAGGCTGCAACTTCGGCTTCATGCTGGCCGTATTCATTGTCCCAGCCATAAAAAGGATGGTTAAAATCTTTCTGTAGATGTATCTGGCCTTCAGGCACAGCAATCAAACTATTTTCCGGGGCAATGCCGGTAATGATATTGGCACGCCACTGCGGATGCTGGTGTACATGTTCTAAAGCATGCTGACGAATCAGCACCGATGACGTTTCCAGATGAATCCGTTCATGCTCGATGCCCATAATCAGCGTCCACCACGGATTGTGCCAGTTTAAGGGCAGATTCAGCGGGGCATGCTCAACAATGTTCAAGATCAGGGCGCGCACTTGATGCCGATAATCCCGGACTGCCTGCACAGTCGGCCAGTCATAATGCACTTCATCCAGATCATCCCAACTCATTTCATCGACTCCGATCGCAAAAATACTTTCAAAATGCGGATTCAGACGTTCAGTAATGAGTTTGCTCAGCAGCAGTTTATTGACAAAAAAAGTCGCGGTATGACCAAAATAAAAAATCAGCGGATGACGCAAGTTAATCGGCTTGATAAAAAAAGCATCTTCATGCTTGAGGCATTCAAATAACTGCTCATAGGTATCAAAGGTATTCAGGAAGTAGTCACGCAGGCTGTGTCGCGCTGTTTGTTCGTCGGCAAAATCAAGCGCAGGGGTAGGCAACAGCATCGGTTTGGCCGAAAGCCATAGGCTGCTGGTATTTGTTTTATCTTGAGAGAGGGATTTTAGGGGAGAATCGAGCTGCATCCGTCAGGCTCCATCGAATAATTTTAAGTATTTCTCTGCATCGCAAAAGAATAGATTTATCTTAAAAATACGCGAAAGAAATCCCCAGATGGGTGTATTTAGGTAACAAAATGCTGCACTGTTTTGAATGCAGCATTTTTAGAAATGAATTAAAGAGGCAGGGAACTACTTTGCATAAGTTGAACCAGAGCTTGCGCCGCTTTGGACTGAGTACGACCCGGATGCCAGACCATGCCTAGCCGGCGGTTCATTTCCAGATTGATATCCAGCTGATGCAGATCGTGATTGACCAGAGTTTTTGGCAGCACAGACCAGCCGAGACCAATGGATACCAGCATGCGGATTGATTCCAGCGGATTATTGCTCATGCTGACTTTTGGTTTAATGCCCTGTTTTTCAAACTCGGCCAAAGTAATCTGTGAGGTATAGGTTTGTGAAGACGGTAGCAGGCTCGGGTAATTCAGCAAATCTTCCAGGCACAGATTTTTTTGCTGGGCCAGTGGATGAAAGGGTGCAATTACAAAGACCAGAGGATCATTCCAGATGGTGACATAATTCAGACGTGCATCGCCCCGTGGCGGCAAGGTTAAAAATGCCAGTTCCAGATCGCCGGCAATGACTTGTTCGTGCGCCTGCTCGGAATCGACAAAATGTACATCCAGCCTTACATCCGGATATTCTTGTACATAGCGGCGCAAATGACTTGGAAGATGATGCAGGCCAATATGATGGCTGGTGCCGATTTTCAATTTGCCCTGTACCTGACCCTGTTCATGGCTCAAGGTATAATGAATATCACCGAGTTCATTCAGCCAGTTTTTCACTTTTGGCAACAGCGAATGCGCGGCATGGGTGGCTTGTACACCCCGTCCGGCGGATTCAAACAGTTTGACCCCAAAATATTCTTCCAGACTGTGAATACGTTTGGTGACGGCAGGCTGGGTAATAAAAAGCTGATCTGCGGCCAGAGAAATCGAACCAGTTTCCATGACTTTTACGAAGGCTTCAAAAGCTGCGAGATTCATCTTAATCACCTATAAAGAATTTTTATGTGTAATTATATTATTGTTATTTTTTAAGAATAAATCAAAGCATAATTCGCTTGTTTCTATTGCATTGCTGCATTACTAAACATTTTCAAAGCCTTGGGATTTAAATAGCGCCAAAAAAAGACCCTCTTGGATGAGATGGTCTTTGGTCAGGAACATCGACAGAAAAGATCAGGCGGTGATGTCCTCATTCTGCTGTTCGATATTGCGCTCCCAGATTTTTTCGTGGAAGAAGAACGCCACTGCCTGTACGGTGGGTTCCAGTAAACTTAAGGCAATTGCCATGGCCAAACTGCCAGTCACCAAATAACCGACAATCATCGCCACCGTGATGTGCATAATGTAATAGCTGAAGGTCTTTTTAAACATACGCTGGTTATTGTCTACAAAACGTTGGATATGTGCCATGCCGAAGTTCCTCAAAATATAAATCTCTGTCTATGCAGGAATAATAATAATTCTCATTTAATTTGTAAAAACGAATATTTTTAATAAATTGATCGGAAAAGTAGATTTATGGGAATGCAGCGAAAGCATGATTTTATTCAGCTTTTGAAGGATTCCAAAAAGTTTTTTAACTAATAAAAATGATAAATTAGATTTATGTGACAGCAGCGATATAATCAAAATCAGAGCAAGAATTTACCCAGTCCAGTGGAGTACATCGACATGGCAGGCGCAACCCAAACAGCAAAAACATTATATGATAAATTGTGGGATGACCATTTAGTAACACAACGTGATGATGGTTCTGCCTTACTGTACATCGACCGTCACTTATTACATGAAGTAACGTCGCCACAGGCATTTGAAGGTTTACAACTCGCCGGGCGCAAGCCATGGCGTTTAAGCGCAAACATTGCTACACCAGATCATAACGTACCCACCTCGAAAAAAGAGCGTGAACAGGGTGTTGCCGGCATTGAAGATGAAACTTCGCGCATCCAGGTACAAACCTTGGACGACAACTGCAAGACCTTTAATATTGTTGAATTTGATATTAATGATATCCGTCAGGGGATTGCGCATGTGGTTGGGCCTGAGCAAGGTTTAACCTTGCCGGGCATGACCGTGGTCTGTGGTGACTCACATACTGCGACCCATGGTGCTTTCGGTTGTTTAGCGCATGGTATCGGTACTTCAGAAGTTGAACATGTATTGGCGACCCAATGCCTGGTTCAAAAGAAGATGAAAAACATGTTGGTACGCGTTGACGGTCAGTTGGGTCAGGGCGTGACACCGAAAGATGTGGTCTTGGCGATTATCGGCAAGATTGGTACAGCAGGGGGTACTGGTCATGCGATTGAATTTGGCGGTCAGGTGTTCCGTGACATGTCGATTGAAGGTCGTATGACCGTGTGTAATATGGCAATCGAAGCCGGTGCACGCGTAGGTATGGTCGCTGTCGATGACAAAACCATCGAATATGTTAAAGGCCGTCCTTATGCACCGACTGCAGAACAGTGGGATCAGGCCGTAGTGTATTGGAATACCTTACATTCGGATGAAGATGCACACTTTGATACAGTTGTGGTCTTGCAAGGCGAAGAGATCGAGCCGCAAGTGTCTTGGGGAACCTCTCCTGAAATGGTGATTCCAGTGTCTCAGGCAGTACCAACTTTGCAACAAGCCAAAGACGAAGTACAACGCAATGACTGGAACCGTGCTTATCAATATATGGGTTTAAATGCCGGGCAGGCCTTGGCTGAAATTCAATTAGACCGTGTCTTTATTGGCTCATGCACCAACTCGCGTATTGAAGATATTCGTGCTGCGGCTGAAGTGATCAAAGGTCGTAAAGTCGCGGCAAGCATCAAGCAGGCGATGGTGGTTCCGGGTTCGGGTCTGGTCAAGGCCCAGGCAGAAGCTGAAGGCCTGGATAAAGTGTTTGTAGAAGCCGGCTTTGAATGGCGTGAACCAGGTTGTTCAATGTGTCTGGCAATGAATGCTGACAAGTTACAACCGGGCGAGCATTGTGCATCGACGTCTAACCGTAACTTTGAGGGTCGTCAGGGCAATGGCGGTCGTACGCATCTGGTCAGCCCTGCAATGGCAGCCGCCGCGGCAATTGCCGGTCACTTTGTTGACGTGCGTAGTTTCTAAAAATCCCCCTCTTGCGAAGCAATGCTTCTCACCTTTTAGAAAAGGAGGAAGTTCCCCTCTTTAATAAAGAGGGGGTTAGGGGAGATTTAAAGTGATGACATTCTTTAGGAATAAAGACAATGAAAAAATATACCGTTGAACAAGGTATCGTTGCACCATTAGACCGGGCCAATGTCGATACCGATTTAATTATTCCAAAACAGTTTTTGAAATCGATCAAACGTAGTGGTTTTGGTGCGAATTTATTTGATGAATTGCGTTATCTGGATGAAGGCTATTTGGGTCAAGACAACTCAAAACGACCTTTAAACAAGGATTTTGCATTAAACCAACCTCGCTATCAAGGCGCGAGCATTTTGATTTCACGCGCCAACTTTGGTTGTGGTTCTAGTCGTGAACATGCGCCATGGGCATTGGAAGAATACGGTTTCCGTACCGTGATTGCACCAAGCTATGCCGACATTTTCTATAACAACAGCTTTAAGAATGGCATGTTGCCTGTGATTTTGTCTGAAGAGATTGTTGATCAGTTATTCAAAGAATGCTTTGCAACTGAAGGTTATCAACTCACCATCGATTTGAACGCACAAGAAGTACGCACACCAAATGGTGAAAGCTTTCAATTTGAAGTCGATCCATTTCGTAAGCATTGCCTGTTAAATGGTCTGGATGATATTGGTTTAACTTTACAAGCTGCGGATGACATTCGTGCTTATGAGGAAAAAACCAAACAATCACGTCCATGGGTATTTGCCGAAATTCAGGGCTAAATCAGCGAAAATTGTCATAGCATGACTGCGATGCCCTTGCTAATATCGGAAGATTATTGGATTTTTTGATTGGGTAAGACAGACATTATGGCGAATTATTGGAAACAGTGGCTTGCTTTAAGTACGGTGTCGGTGCTGATGACTGCATGTCAAAGCATCGATACCATGAAGCTCAAACATGCCAAAGAAAATGCCGAAAGCAAAAACAATGCCCTGATTTACTGTAAAGGAACATCGGATTGCCAGTTCGAGCGCTTAAACCAGACCATCATTGTCAATAACGACAATGGCCGCCTCAGTAATGAGGCGCGAAAGCAAAAACTGGTACGTTTGCAGGCTAAGAATTTAAGTCAGGCCAATCCGATTTACTTGTCAGTACCCGCAGGACAGCATGAATTAGTCGTCCGTTTTTATCCAATAAGTAAGGATAAAGCGGAAATTTTACATGTGTTTCATCGCTTTCAGGCCAACAAAACTTATACCTTGAAAATGTTCCGCGACCGTAGTGCGCGTAGCAGCAGTTTATTAAATGCCTCTGCACCTGATCCGCTTTGCGTGGATTTATTGCAAGAGCAAAAAACCATTCGTCGTTTTTGCAAACCTTATAATGTGGTCAACGGCATTGCAGAGTTTGTAGAAAAGAAAATTTAACCTTTGTCAGGTCTGAATCTGACGCTTTAAACGGAAAATCTCATGTCTAAACAAATTTTGATTTTAGCTGGTGATGGCATCGGTCCTGAAATTGTCAAAGCGGCAGAGCAGGTACTGGATCGTGTAAATGAAAAATTTAATCTCGATTTGACATGGGAACAGGGTTTACTCGGTGGTGCGGCAATTGATGCCCACGGTTCACCATATCCTGAAGTGACCTCGGAACAGGCCAAAAAAGCCGATGCAATTTTATTGGGTGCCGTCGGCGGGCCAAAATGGGATACGATCGAGCGCTCAATCCGTCCGGAACGCGGTTTATTAAAATTACGTAGCGAACTGAACCTGTTTGCCAACTTGCGCCCAGCGATTCTCTATCCACAATTGGCTGATGCTTCAAGCCTGAAACCTGAAATCGTGGCAGGTCTGGATATCCTGATCGTGCGTGAATTGACGGGTGGTATTTATTTCGGTCAGCCACGTGGGATCCGTGAATTGGAAAATGGCGAGAAGCAAGGTTATAACACGGATGTGTATTCAGAATCTGAAATCAAACGCATTGCCAAAGTTGCCTTTGAAATGGCGAAGCTGCGCGGTGCTAAAGTCTGTTCAGTGGATAAAGCCAACGTACTTGAAGTAACAGAGCTGTGGAAACAGACGGTTACTGCGTTGAAAAAAGAACAGTATCCAGAAATTAACTTGTCACATATGTATGTCGACAATGCTGCGATGCAACTGGTGCGCGCGCCAAAACAGTTTGATGTGATTGTCACCTCTAACCTGTTCGGTGATATCTTGTCTGACGAAGCAGCGATGCTTACCGGTTCAATCGGCATGTTGCCATCAGCCTCGCTAGATGAAAATGCTAAAGGTATGTATGAGCCTTGTCATGGTTCAGCCCCTGATATTGCGGGCCAAAACCTGGCGAACCCATTGGCCACAATTTTGTCTGTTGCGATGATGCTACGCTACACCTTCCGTGAAGAAGCTGCGGCCAAAGCGATTGAAGATGCCGTAGGCAATGTTTTGGATCAAGGCTTGCGTACAGCAGATATTATGTCTGAAGGCATGCAGAAAGTCGGTACAGTTGAAATGGGTCAGGCAGTGGTTGCTGCATTAAACTAAGTTTGTTTCGATTTAAAAACTGATTAAAAAACGCAGCCTTGAGCTGCGTTTTTTTATGTCAGATTTCTCGTATCTAGCTCAGGTTAGCAGGTTCGACCTGTAGTACGAACTGCGGTTGCAATATTATCTTTGAGTAAGAAGGTGATCTTACATTGCAGATTGACGTCATAGCCACCTGAAGGACTCACAGGAACCGGAATAGGTACAGCACCGCCTGCTGCCGGAAACTGTGCTACAGGCAAAGGAATTGCAACAGGGCGCTGTACCACATAGCTTAATTGCTGGGCACTGAGTTCAGGCCCACTGACCTGCTGATAACCTAAACGTTTCAGATCCAGAGTTTGATCGATCAGCTGGCTGCTTTGTCCAATAAACTGCTGCAAATAGGCTTCGCGTTCAGATTGGCCCATATTGGGGGAATGTGCACAGCCCGCTATTAAAACACTGGCCAAAATACCGAGCGATAGTTGGGGATAGGAAAATCGCATCATTTCACTCCTTCAAAGGAACGACTCATCAATAGTGTAGGCAGGAAGTGTGATTGGTATTGTTGTAATTTGACACGCGGTACAGATGGGGGCGAGAGCTAGCTCAACATCAATCCATCAAAGAAATTGGACTACAGGATGACAGCTTAACAAGCCCTGCCGCTATAGCGAACGGATTGGATAATTTCATCTTTCAGCTCAAACCGGATTTGGCATTTCATCTCGATGCTATAACCGCCATTTGAGGGCGTAGGCATTGGTGCACCGATCGAGATACTCTGACTAATATTCGGTGTGCCCATCGGAATATTCATATCCCGAAAAATAGTATAGCTGAGAAACTCTGCTGTCTGAATCGGTTGCTGGGCGGTTTTAAATCCCATTGCACTCAGATCAAGCTGGCTGCGAACCTGTGCGGCAGTTTGACCGACATAGTGTTGTAGCGACTGATTTAGGTGATGTTTGCCGCCTGTGGCACAGGCGACGAGGATTAAGCTGCACAGCAGGACCAAGCACTTCATATTCATGGTTTTTAGACATGTTATTTTAATTAAATGAATAGTCGTGAGTTTATAGTTCAGTGTCAAATTATTTTATTGTTCAATAAAAAATTAAAGCAATAAAAAAGCCACTAAAAGTGGCTTTTGCTTGCGCTAAAACTTAGCGTGCACGATAGGTGATACGACCTTTGGTCAAATCATAAGGTGTCATTTCAACCTTCACACTGTCGCCAGTTAAAATACGGATATAGTGTTTACGCATTTTACCAGAGATGTGGGCAATCACTTCGTGACCGTTCTCTAAACGTACACGGAACATAGTATTAGGAAGCGTCTCGGTGACAACGCCTTCGAACTCGATGAGTTCCTCTTTATTGGCCATAGCCTACCTGAATGAATAAATTGGAAAGGCGCAAATTATAGTCAATTTTTTTGCAAAATACAAGGTGAAACGGGTGTTAGACTGATCATCTGTCAGTAAAATAAGCGAACGATCAGGATAAACTTTTTAACTAAAAAAATGTCGGTTTCTGTTGTCAGTTTGGTCAATCGCAGTTAATCTAAAATTAATCTTTTTAAGTATAAATGAAGTACATACAAGGAAGGCTTTTGAGTGAGTCAGCTAACGGATGCATCAGTCGTATTGCGTTTGGGCTATCAGGCGATTCGTCGTGCGGGTTTGCCGACAGAAGAACTTTTGACCAAAGCAGGAGTTGCTTTAAATCAGGTCGAGGCCAATGACCGTACGCCGCTGAGTGCCCAGTATGCCTTTTGGGTGGCAGCTGAAGAAGTCAGTAAGGACCCGGATATTGGTTTGCATCTGGGCGAACATTTACCACTGTATCGTGGTCAGGTGATTGAACACCTGTTTGTTTCATCTGAAAATTTTGGTGAGGGACTGAAACGTGCCTTGGCCTATCAACGACTGATCAGCGATGCCTTTGCTGCCAAGTTGGTGATTGAAGATGATCGCTGCTATTTAACCAATGGCGAGCAGCCTTTTGCTGAAAGTCTGGTCAATCGTCATTTTACCGAGTGTGCCATGTCGGGTGTACTGCGTTTCTTTAAATTTATTACCGAAGGACGTTTTGAACCGATTTATATCGATTTTAATTTTTCCAAAGGTGCTCCTGATGAGGAATATTTCCGGGTTTATGAGTGTCCGGTCAGCTTAGGTCAAAAAGAAACCCGACTTTATTTCGATCCAAGTATTCTAGAGTTTCCGCTGTGGCAGGCTGAACCAGAGCTTTTACAATTACATGAGCAGCTTGCAATTGAAAAACTGCAGGAACTGGCGCGTTATGATCTGGTCGGTGAAGTTCGTCGTGCGATTGGCTCTACTTTGGAAAGTGGCGAAACCACACTGGAAACTGTAGCTGCACAGCTAAACATCACGCCACGCCGCCTAAGAACACAACTGAGTGAAGCACATACCAGCTTTCAACAGATTCTGTCGGATTATCGCTGTCGTCTGGCCAAGCGTTTGCTGGCGAGTACCACTGAAAGTGTTGAAAGAATTGTCTATCTGACCGGATTCTCGGAACCAAGTACGTTTTATCGTGCCTTTAAACGCTGGACCAATGAAACGCCAGTGGAATATAGGAAACGCAAGCAGCGTTAAATGACCTCCCTGAGTCCCTCCTAAAAGGAGGGATTTTTCATTACGGCATTTGCGTAGGTTGTCGTTCCTCCCTTTAGCAAAGGGAGGTTAGGAGGGATTCAAAAATTAAGCTTTTAATTCGGCAGATTCAGCCAATGCGGCCCCAACGGTAATTTAGGCAATTCAAACTGCTCCGGATAGTCGGCATGAATAAAATATAAACCATCGGCAGGCGCAGTCACGCCAGCAGCTTTGCGGTCTTCGGCCGCGAAAATACTATCAATATGATCGGCAGCATACATGCCCTGACCAATTTCCAGTAGGCAGCCCATGATATTACGCACCATATGATGCAGAAAGCCATCGGCCTGAATATCCAGTACCAGATACTGACCATGCTGAATCAGACGGCAATGGCTGACATGGCGTACCGGTTGATTGGATTGGCAGGCAGCAGCACGGAAGCTTTCAAAATTATGTGTACCTTCAAACTTTTTCGCAGCCAGCATCATCTGTTCAATATCGAGTGGAGCATAGACATGGGTGACCTGTTTATGCAGCAAGGCAGGTCGCACAGGATGATTATAGACCACATAGCGGTAACGGCGTGCCTGAGCCTTAAAGCGGGCATGGAAGCTGTGATCCATCTCTTTGATCCACTGAATCGAGATATCTTTGGGCAACTGGCTATTGCAACCCATCAGCCAGCCACGTTCAGAACGAATGGCATCGCTATCAAAATGTGCCACCATATTGGTCGCATGTACCCCCGCATCGGTACGTCCGGCACCATGTAGGCTAATCGGTTGATCGGCAACCCGGCTCAGTACCTTTTCAATGGTTTCCTGCACACTTGCAACACCCGGCTGTTGAGTCTGCCATCCTCGATAATGCATCCCACAAAACTCAATTCCCACCGCAAAACGCTGCATAATGACCTCAAAACCTTATTGATCGTACCAATGACGATGCCATTGCTCTACAGTGTCGTATTGTAAATACATTTTCAGGGCTTTTGCATACAGATCCGCATGGCCATAACTTTCATTCAGCAGAATTTTGCAGTGATTGACCCATTCTGCAATGGCATAGCGCTGATCTGTCGCGCCAAAAGGCACTTGGGTGGTCAGTACAGAGAGACAGCCTTGATCATACAGTTGATCAATGAGTGCGATCAGGGCCTCATTGACAGCGAGATTACCCGTGCCAAAACCTTGCAGAAATAAAAAATGCGGTGGTCTGGCTAATAAGCTGTGCAGGTTGTTCAGTTGCTGGGCCAGATCAATCGGTTGCATCATGATACTCATGCAGTTAAATCCAGCGGCTTTCCTAATATCTTCAGCTTTGACTTGATAACACTGCTGACTGGCCTGGATTGTAATATTGGCCTCAAGACCTGAGAAGGCATTTAACTCGGTGGTATGCTGTTTGAGTGCCGTCTGGGCATGCATTAGTTGATGATGAAAAGCCAGATAGACCCCTGCGGTACACATGCTGACAGAATCTAGGGCGAACCTCAGATTATCCAGCGCATCACTAAATTCGCGCTGCTCATTGCCCTGAGCATTCAGCAGCGGATATTGACTACCAGTCAGTACCACATGTGCCGAGTTGCCGAAAAAATGTGCCAGGACTGCACTCGCATAACTCAGCGTATCTGTACCGTGAATAATCACAAAATATTGGATCTTTCGAGATTGCAGTTCTTGAATAAACTGCACCAATTGCAGCCAGTCCGCGGCTGTACAGGCACTACTGTCTTTAATGGTTGGTGCGCGGTGGCATTCAACGAAATATTGGTCTGCGAGTATCTGTTCGAGCTTGGGAATAAATAAATCCGCAGACATCGGGGCAAGTGGATCGCCGACACAGCCGAATGTGCCACCCATATAAATTAATGCAATATTTTTCATCATAAAAAAAGCAGCCAACCCTTGACTGCTTTAGTGTAAATCGAAATGCATCAAGATGCGATTTGATTCAGTAATTGCTCTGCGCGTTGCTGTTGCTCGGCCGTATATTCAGCTTCTCGCTCTGCAATGATCTCACGTGCGGCAACATAGGCACCGAGCTGAATATATTGCTGCGCAAGATCCAGATTCAGACTGGCCTCATTGATGTCCAGTAATTCCGGGAAAGATTGTACCAGTGGATCATGCTGGTCTGTGGCTGTTTGAACTGATGTAGCAGGAATGTCGAAAGTAACACCTGTTGCAGCAGGTTTAGTTTCTGCATGATCTAATTTAAAGTCTAGGCCTGATGAAAGGTCTGTCTGTGTCGCAGATTCACTCACAGGTGCAGCAGCAGAAAGACTAGACAGATCAAACTCAATTGCTGGTTCTGAGGTTTTTTCGGCGACAGGCGCTGGAGTTCCTATAGAAAATGAGAAATCCAGAGGCTTGATCTCTTCAGATACAGCAGCCGCTGTTTCTACTGGAGCAGCCTGCTGCAATTCCAGTTTAAAATCTAAAACAGGTGCAGTTTCTGTTGCTGCCGTAGGTGTAGTTTGCACAACAGCAGATGAAGTATCTTGAAATTCAAAATCTACAGCAGGTACCGGAGTTTCTTCAGATTTTGGCGCTACGACCGGCGTAGTTGTCGGTTCAAAATTAAATTCAAGTGGCTGAATATCCGCAACAGGCTCAATTGCTGGAGCTGGCTTGCTTGGTTGAAACTCTTGTTGCAACTGTTCAAATGCCTGCTCATTTGAAGGAGCGGGAGCGACCAGATCAGCAAAGGCATCGGAAGATGCCGAGGTTTCCTGTACAGATGAAGTTTTAAGCTGTGCACTTGGGAAATCAATCGTATCTTGAACAGCAGATAAAGATTGATCAAATTCACGCTGTTTGGCTTCAGCTTGCGCCAGAATCTCATCTAAATTTAAAGAACGGATATGGTTGAGCAGTTGTGAAATCGCAAACTCATCTTTCTGTAAGATATGAATATCTAACAACAGCAGATAGAGCTCATGCTGGGAATTGTCGCGATTCAATGCCTGGTTAATCTGAGCTTCGGCCGCAAAAAAATTACGTTCCTGAATCAGGCCTTCAATTTTTTTACGCGTTTCTGCGGATAATGGCGTTGCTGATTTTTTTGCGACCCCGACTGGCTCAACTACTTTGGTTTTTTGTGGGGCAGTTTTTGAAGCAGAGCCAGGTTTTTTCGCTTTTACAGTTTTAGTTTTTGCTTTATCTGATTCTTGAGCATCTTGTCGTTTTTTGACGACAATTAATACGATGATCAATATCACTAATGGAATCACATAAATCAGCATGTTTTACCCCTTGAGGATAGAGTGTATTCAATGTTCACTCATCCCAATAAATCGTCATGTGTAACTTTTAATTAATTGGCTTCTTATCTGCTTGTTGGGCTTTAAGCTGTTGTTGCAGCTGGGCCAGACGCGCATTTAATAATTGAATTCTGTGATCCTTCTGATTGAGTGCCAATTCTAATTCGGTTACGTTTCTCTGTAATTTAACGGTTTTTTCTCGGGCTGTCATAACTTTTAATGACAATTCCTTCGATGTTTGATTGTGTTCTGTGTTCTGGTTTGCAGAAAGCTGTCCGGAATCGTGCTGGTTCTCAGCAACCAGACTCATTTCAGCCTGATTCAGACGGTATTTAGTTTTGGTAGCAGGCTGAGAAGGTGCCTGTGTCTGCTTGGCGGCGGTGACTTTGATCGGAGCAGTTACACTACTCATCATAGCTAAATTCAGTGCTGCACCTTTGCGTAAACGATTGGCATTTCCTCCGATAAAGGCATGTTCATTGTTTTGCTTGATTTGCTGCATCACTTCATTAACCGGACGTTGCTGTTCTGCTGCAATTCGTGATGCGATTCCCCACAGCGACTCATTGGACTGAACCATATAAGTGGGTTGAGCTTGGGCTGAGGCACTCTTGGCTGGTGTAACTTTTGTTGTAATTGGAGCTGGGGTCTGTACAGGAGGAGTTGAGCCAGCCGATTTTCTGGCCTGTTCCTCGGCAAATTTCTTGACCAATGGATCGCTGGAAGCGCTTTGATGTTCAGAACCAGTCTCAGCCGGTTTTTGCATAGATACTTTATTTTGCTCTGGAGAAACATGATCTGCTGATAACTTGCTCGCTGGCGTATTTGCAGATACAGACTGTGCCGGCGTTGGTTTTACTGTAACAACAGGCGAGGATGGAATCGGCTGCGAAGTATGATGCGTTGAATCTGAAGTGGCCGATGCTGGAGTTTTAACCGTAGTTTGAGTATTGGCAGCAGTTACAGACTCGCTTTTAATTGTAGGAGCGATAGATTGCGCCGGAATCGATGGTGCTGCTGGCGCGAGTGTAGCTTGAGGAATTGAACTGCTAGACAATGTCGGCGGACTAACATGTTGCACAGCCAGCGGCTTTTCTAAAACCGGTTGCTTATTTGAAGTGGCTGGAGAGCTGTTGTAATGGGTAGTCACTGGCAGGTTTAAAGCAATATCTTTTTCACTGACCATGACAACTGGCGCAAGTGGGCGTTCATTCTGTTTTAGACTAGCTTTTAATAAATCGGTTTTCGCTTGCAAAGGCGTGCGGATATGTTGCAAACGTGCAGCATTGCCTTCCTTAATTTTGACAATGATATTCAGTTCCCGATCGGTTATTGGTCGAGACGATGTAATGGTAATGACTCCGGTGCCATTACTACTACGCCGGGTGAAAAAGTTCAGATGACCAGGCGGTTGATGTGATGCACCCATCGAGATTAAATCTTCAGGCGAAGCCAGACTCACCTCAATCGGTAAATTCATATCAGATTGTCGAAAGGTCATTTCAGCATAGAGTAACTCTCCAGGTGCAGACTGGATCTGAACCGGATCTACGTTAATCGCATAAATATTCTGTGAAGCAACAATGGCTAAAATGGCAAGCTTTAATTTGTTATATACAGTCATCTTAATTGTGAGCTCAGTCATTATCGCATAGCGAAAATTATAGATTAACGGGATGTTTCTTTTTTGTAAAATACTTACGCAATAGTTACATAAAAAAGCCGATCAATAAAGATCGGCTTTTTGTTTTATATCCATCTCGGGATATTAAACGTTTTTATAATCAATCAGGATGCGCAGCATACGGCGTAATGGTTCAGCAGCGCCCCAAAGCAATTGGTCACCGACAGTGAATGCACCCAAGTATTCTTTACCCATGTTGAGCTTGCGCAGACGACCCACTGGAACCGATAACGTACCTGTCACTGCAACTGGAGTCAGGTTAGTCATCGAGGCTTCACGGGTATTCGGAACCACTTTAGACCAGTCATTGGCACGTGCAATGATGTCTTCGATTTCATCCAGAGGCACGTCTTTACGCAGTTTTAGCGTCAATGCCTGAGAGTGGCAACGCATGGCACCAATACGCACACAGTGACCATCAATCGGCACGATCTGCTGGTTGCCCAGAATCTTGTTGGTTTCAACCTGGCCTTTCCACTCTTCTTTCGACTGGCCGCTTTCCAGTTGCTTGTCGATATAAGGAATCAGTGAACCGGCCAAAGGCACACCGAAGTTGCTGGATGGGAAGCCTTCACCGCGTTGTAATTCAGCAATTCTCGAATCGATATCCAGAATTGGAGAGCGTGGATCATCGAGTAATTCTTTGGTGTTATTGTATAAATAACCCATACCGCTGATCAGTTCACGCATGTTTTGCGCACCCGCACCAGACGCTGCCTGATAGGTCATAGACGTTGCCCATTCCACCAGATTGTTCTGGAACAGACCACCTAGACCCATCAACATCAAGGAAACCGTACAGTTACCGCCAACAAAAGTTTTGGTGCCTTTTACCAAACCGTCTTTGATCACATGCATATTGACCGGATCAAGTACGATGATGGCTTCATCATCCATACGTAAGGTCGATGCTGCATCAATCCAGTAACCATTCCAGCCTTCAGCTTTCAGTTTCGGGAAAACCTCAGAGGTATAGTCGCCACCTTGACAGGTAATAATGACATCCATCTGCTTCAGACTGTTAATATCTGATGCATCCATAAGTGCTGGGGCAGTCTTACCACCAAATGCTGGCGCTTCACCGCCTGCATTACTGGTAGAGAAATAAAATGGCTCAAAATGAGCAAAATCATTCTCTTCAACCATACGTTGCATTAGGACGGAACCGACCATCCCGCGCCAACCGACCAGACCTACTCTCATGTCACTTTGCCTCGGTGCGTTAAAAATTCTAAAGGGATTCGAGTGTATCAAAAAGGGACTCAACTGCAAGTGCTACACAATCAAAACATCAATATTCTTGAGCGAAATATCTGCTTTATGATACATACAAAATTGATAACGTCATTTTTCTTTCAGAAAAAATAATAACTTAATTAAGAGCACGCTTTATGATATGGGTTATCCAAATTGTGGCAATCATTGTCATTTGGTTAAGTTTCTGGTCACTGATCCCACGCGATGAATGGTGGATTCGAGGTGCGGATTTTCCACGCTTACAAATTCTGGTCTTGGGCTTTATTGCCTTTGTGCTGTTTTTGGTGGTGGAGCATCCCTGGACTGTCTTGAATCAGCTGATTTTTGTGGCCCTGATTGCGGCTTTGGCTTATCAGCTAAAAATGGTATTGCCCTATACCTTTATCTGGAAAAAACAGGTCAAGCAGGTCAAACAGGATCAACTGGATCCGCAGCGGCAAATCTCCCTGATTGTTTCGAACGTACTGACCACCAATACTCAATATCATCGACTGATTGAACAGATCCAGACCCATCAGCCAGACTTGGTGTTAACGCTGGAAACGGATCAAACCTGGCAAAATGAACTGTCGGTGATTGAAGCAGATTATCCTTATCGTGTGCCTGTGCCTTTGGATAACCTGTATGGCATGCACCTGTATAGTAAACTGGAACTTCGCAATACCCAGGTCAAGTTTATTTTAAGCGACGAGATTCCGTCCATTCATACCACAGTGATTTTAGGCTCAGGACAGCCGGTGCAGCTGTACTGCCTGCACCCGAAACCACCGAGCCCAACTGAAGCCAAGGATTCTACTTTACGTGATGCGGAATTGTTAATTGTCGGGGATCAGATCAAAGATTTAGATGAAAGTTGCATCGTCATGGGGGATCTGAATGATGTGGCCTGGTCTCGTACTACGCGGCTGTTTCAGCGCATTAGCGGACTGCTGGATCCACGCGTCGGACGTCATTATGTAAACACCTTTCATGCAGATTATCCTTTTTTTCGCTGGTCGCTCGATCACGTATTTCACAGTACCGATTTTGCTCTGGTCCATATGGAGCGTCTGCCCCATATCGGTTCTGATCATTTTCCGGTTTTTCTGGTTTTACAAACCGGTCGGGTCTTTGAGCATATTCAGGAAGAATTGGAGCAAACCGATGAAGATGAGCAGGAAGCACAAGAGGCCATAGAAGAGGGGATTCAGAAAGCAGAGAAAGAGGAAAAAATAGTGACCGATGAAATTGCCATGGCTTATAAAGATGGCGGCAAAATCTCTTAACTTTTTAAGAGAAAAGTGTAAGAGATTGCTTACATCAGTTTGCGCTTCTTGCGGATGGGCAATCATGAGCAATCCAGGTATTCTAGGTTTATCAGCACAGGGAGTCGAGAAAGGATATTCTCATAAGGAAGACGAAGCTGAATGAAAACATCATGGATATGATGCTGAAAGGGAAATCACAAAAAATAGAACCAATTATAATAGATGAAAGCACAACCTCATTAACCCGGGTTTTACAGGATGTAGAACTCGGGTTAAATTATTTTTAGGATGAATTTTTTTAAATATTTAATTGATTATTAAAGATAATTTTAGGTTTAAAGCTATATTTTTACAGTGCAGAATGGAAAATGTTATTGCCAGTGATGACTCAGTGAATGGATCAGAAATACTTCAGCTCTATCGTGCCAATCCATGGTCTACTGCCGAAAACCACAACATTTATTACAGGCTTTACAACATTCGCATGGTCTGGTCACTGCACGTATAAATGGTCAGCTGGTCGGACTGGCGAATGCGATTTCAGATGGCTCTCTGGGGATGTATTTCCCCCATTTATTGGTTGGTCTAGACTGGCAATGACAAGGCATTGGTCGGCGGATCATGCAAAGTATGCTGCAATATTATTCAGGATTTCATCAGCAGATTTTAGTGGCCGATCAGCAGACAATAGGAATTTTATCAGGCTTTAGGCTTCACACGTGCGGGACTAACGGAAGCTATGTAGATCTATCAAGGTACAGATCATGAGCAGGATTTTAAACTATAGGAGCTGTAGCGATTTAAAGTCCGGGATCAAACAGATTTAGTAAATTTCCTTATAACCCTCCGGGCGAGTTTTAAAACGGCGGTGGAACCACATATATTGGGTCGGTGCGATGCGTAGCTGCTGTTCAATTATCAGATTCACGCGAGTAGCATCTTCGACTTCATTCTCACTAGGAAAATTCTCCAGTGCCGGTTCAATCAGTACATGGTAGCGTGGATTTTTGATATCGCCATGACGATAGAAATATAAAGGAATCGCGGCAGCTTTGGTCATTTTTAACAAACGACGGTGCGCGGTGACGGTTGCCGCCGGTACACTAAAGAAAGGTGCCATCACCCCTTGTTTTAAACCATAATCCTGATCCGGACTGTACCAGATTGCATGGCCTTTTTTCAGATTACGTACCAGACCGCGCATATCATCATGATCAATCTGATGGGCATAAATCGTGGCGCGACAACGGTAAATCAGCATGTCCAAAAGTGGATTATTCTGTGGGCGATACACCACATCCGGTTCAAAATATTGTGCACACAGATATCCACCAGCATCCAGTAAGGTCGAATGCGTGCCTAGTAACAGCATACCCCGGCCTTCGGCTTGAGCATTCTGAATATGTTCCAGTCCTTCAATACTGACGCGATCCTGAAACCATTTCGGACTGTACCAGGCATTTAAGGTTTCAAAAACCCCCAGCATTTGATCGATAAAAACCTGACGCGCATTGTCCTGTATTTGCTCGGCAGACCATTCAGGAAAACAGACTTCCAGATTGCGCAGTGTGGTGTCGCGACGTGAGGGCAGATACTTAAAAGACAGATGGCCCAGCAGATAGGCCAGACGATACTGAATGGCCCATGGTAAAATCGCCAAAATCATCAGGAAAATAATACCCAGCCAATTGCCCCAGTATCGAGGTAACAGGAATGACCATTGAAATTCGCCGGGTTGATATGCAGGCTGGGTACTCATAGAACAATATAGGGCTAAAAGATTAAGTGCAGTCTAACAGAGAAGATTCTTGAAATAAAAAAAGCATCTGTACGAATACAGATGCTTGAGCAAATACTCGTGGAATATTTAGCCGTTGCTAAGGTTATCCAGCTCTTCCCAACGTTCTAATTTTTCCAGTAACAGTTCATCAATTTCTGATAAACGCTGAGACAGTTGCATGGCTTTATCGGAATCACTGACAAATAAAGAGCCATCAGCCAGTTGTGTATTGATCTCGGCTTGCTCTTTTTCCAGCGCTTCCATTTCAGCCGGAAGTTGCTCGAGCGCGCGTTGATCTTTGTAGCTGAGTTTGACTTTTTTGGCAGCAACGGGTGCGGCTTCAGCTTTGGCCATGGCTTTTTTCACGGCACTTTTTTGATCGACCACGGTTTGATCCGGACGCTGTTCAAGATAATCCTGATAACCACCGACATATTCGTCGATATTGCCTTTACCATCAAAGACCCAAGTTGAGGTCACCACGTTGTCCATAAAGGCACGGTCATGCGAGATCAATAACAAGGTGCCTTTGTAGCCACCGAGCATTTCTTCCAGTAACTCTAGGGTCACCATATCCAGATCGTTGGTTGGTTCATCCATCACAATCAGATTCGATGGTTTGAGTAACAGTTTCGCCAGCAAGATACGGTTGCGTTCACCACCAGACAACGCTTTGACTGGGGTACGTGCACGTTCTGGCGAGAACAGGAAGTCTTGTAAATAGCTATAGATATGACGACGGTTACCATTCACATCCACGTGGTCAGAGCCTTCAGAAACGTTATCTTTGACCGACTTTTCCAGATCCAGTGCATTACGCAGTTGGTCGAAATAGGCTACTTCCAGCTGTGTACCGGTTTTCACCGTGCCGCCATGCTCCAGCTCGCCCAGAATGGCTTTAATCAGTGTGGTTTTACCGACACCGTTATCACCGACCAGACCGATACGGTCACCGCGTAAAACCAGTGCCGAGAAGTTGTTAATGATCGGTGCATTGTCACCGAATTTCACACTCAGGTTCTCAATCTCAAAGACCAGTTTGCCGGAACGGTTGGCATCCTGAGTCGCCATCGCCACTTTACCTTGTTGCGAACGGCGCGCTTTGGATTCTTCACGCAGTGCTTTTAGAGCGCGAACACGACCTTCGTTACGGGTACGGCGTGCTTTGATGCCCTGACGGATCCAGACTTCTTCTTCAGCCAGCTTTTTATCAAACAGCGCATTCTGCTTTTCTTCAGCTTCCATTTGCATGGCTTTGAGTTCTAAGTAACGTGAATAGTTACCTTCATAACTGCGCAATTGACCACGATCCAGTTCCACAATACGGGTGGCGATGCTATCAACAAAGGCACGGTCATGCGAAATGAATAACAGAGTTAAATTGTTTTGATCGAGCAGGAATTTTTCCAGCCACTCGATACTTTCAACATCTAAATGGTTGGTCGGTTCATCCAGTAATAAGACATCTGGCTGAGTCAGCAAGGCACGTGCCAATAGGACACGACGCTTACGACCACCCGACAAATCGGCAAGATCTGCATCTGGGTCCAGCCCCATTTTGCTTAAAATCGAATTGACCTTGGTTTCCAGCGCCCAGCCATCGAGCTGGTCCATTTTGTGTTGCAGATTGCCCATGCGGTCACAAGCGTCCATATCGCCCAGCACACAGGCTTCACTGGCTGCATGGTAGGCACGCAAAACTTCCGACGCTTCACCGGCACCGTCAGCCACGATATCCGCCACTCGGCCTGAGTCCATCGGTACATCTTGCGCCAGCATCGAAATCGTGATGCCATTTTGTAATGAAACTTCGCCGCTATCCGGCAGTAAACTTCCTTCAATCAGCTTAAGTAAGGTAGACTTACCCTCACCATTACGGCCAATCAAACACACTCGTTCGCCGCGCTCCAAGTTAAAATTCGCGCCGTTGAGCAGGGCGGGTCCACCAAACGCAAGTTGGACATCCCTAAGGGTAATATAGGCCATAATGTTTCCTGAAATCCCCAATGAGGACTTTAAATGACTAAACAACAAAATCTAAATGATCAGGCGTCATTTTCCGCACCCATTGAAGATTTGCAAGTGCGAATTGCATTTTTAGACGATTTAGTTGAACAGTTGAATGATCAGGTGGCTAAACAGACTCTGGAAATTGCCGATCTGAAAAAGCAAATGAGCCTGTTATATCAACGTGTTGAGTCCTCAGACCGCTCTGAAGGAATTGCGGATTTTGATCCAGTTGCTGATCGTCCGCCACATTATTAATTTGCAAGCAATCATTTAATAAAACCCTTATATTTGATAAGGGTTTTTTATTGCAGCTGCTATTTCACCGATGATTCGATTCATTTAATCAGCTCTCAGCCTGGAATCTAGCGATTTCTGACCTGCTTGCAGCAAGATCAAATATGTAATCTTCCACTCGGTTGGAATCTGGTAAATCCGCTGCAACCCGAATATTCACCATGAAATTATTTGACCTTTCACTCACTTCCTACTCTAATACTGGCTTTCAGGTACATTTCAGAAGCTTGTCCCATGCATCCAAAAGTTGTTCTACTCGACCTCGAAAATAATTTTCCGACGGCCAAGTTACTGCGTGAAATTGTGACGCATTATTCCAGCCTGTATCTGTTTAATTGTGCCGGAACATTTGAATTTTCATTAGAAGATTTAACCGAGCTGGCCGGCTGGATTGCGAGTGGACAGATCATCATTCTGGATACACCTGAATCGCCCCAGAAAGAATATGAATATGCGGTCATTGTCGGTCAGCTGATGGCGTTGTTGGAGCCGGAAACCGAAGTCGAGTTGATCTCGGCGATGGACAGCAGCGAGATGTTGCAGCAGATGCTGCAAGCCTCTGATATTAAATGTAGCCTGATTCAGATTCAGCCCGATGAAGTCTCTATTCCAGCAGAGCATGTTAAAAATTACCTGCCTAGTCTGGAGGCGATCCGCAACAAACCGGCCTTGCAACTGGTGAAAAAGTACTGTGATGCTCTAGGGAAAATGAGTGGTAAGCCAAATACCTTGGAAACCTTAAAAAATTCAGTTGCCAATATTCTGCACGTCATGCCCGTGAAGGCCCAGCATGTGGTCGGCATGCTGATTAACCTGAAAATCGTCAAACGCTATGATGAGCAGATCAGCTTCCGTAAAAAAGTCCTGAAACAGTGGCTACAGCTCAATCTGGATGAACAAGATCCGCTTGAAAATCCAAAACTGGATCAGGTCCTGTCCCGGCTCAAAGTGGATGATGCTCCAGTTGAAGCATTGCAAACTCCAATCCAGTCAGCCCAGCAAGACCTGTTTAAAAACTTTAACCGGATTGATCCAGTGCAACTGGAAGTCGCACGTAAACTGCGCGAACTTCAGGGCGACAAACCCAAGGATATTTATGAATTACGTGATTTGCTAGAGCAGCTCTTTCCTCAATCGGATATCCGTCTGCTGCTGAAAGAGCTAATTGAGAAGGGTTATATTTACTGGAATGGTCACGAAGTTTTATATAGTCATGAAATGTTCTTGAATTAATTTTATCGTGCAAACTTGCGTTTTATATTGTGCTTATGCAACTCTAATAATAGAACATAAAGGTTGAACTATGGAAAACACTGGAATTTGGGTAGCGGTGATCATCATCATTTTTGTCATGGGGTCAATTTTTGGCTTACGTGTCAGCCCAAGAGAAAAAGCGCTTGGCATCATGCGTGACAAAGCCCGCAAAATGGGTCTGCATCCACGTTTGGTGGTTGCACCCGACTGGACCAAAATTCCAAAGGCCACTGAAAGTCGTGCCAGTATGGTTGCGTACTACAGCGTACTCATGCCAGATGCGCGTTTACCCTTGATGCGTGCCCGTGTTGTCGATAATAAATTCGAAATTGTGCAGGGTGATGAGAAATTTAAAGATTTTCCCATTGCATTAAAAGGCATTTATGCTATTGATATGCAGGCCAACTGTGTCGGATTGTATTGGGATGAACATGCTGATTTAAGAGCAGCCCAACTCAACGATATCAAAGCACTATTACACGCTTTGGCTGAACTTTAATTTAGAAATAAACAGGATTAACGGTTAATTATGGCGAACGCTCCTCGGTCCACATCAAAAAGCAGCACAGCAAAGTCTCCCGACGCTGGAAGTAAGCGTGCCTTAGTGATTGTGGAGTCGCCTGCAAAAGCGAAAACAATCAATAAGTACCTTGGTCCAAACTACATCGTAAAATCATCGGTGGGTCATGTCCGTGACTTGCCAACAGGCGGCTCTGCCAAATCGACAGAGAAAAAGCCGGCGACACGCACCAAACTGACAGATGAACAGAAAGCTGAAAAATCACAGAATGCGTTGATTAACCGCATGGGTGTCGATCCGGAACATGACTGGAAAGCCAAATACGAAGTGCTTCCTGGCAAAGAACATGTGGTTGCCGAACTGAAAAAACTGGCAGCGCAAGTCGATGAAGTCTATCTGGCAACGGATATGGACAGGGAAGGGGAAGCGATTGCCTGGCATTTAAAAGAAGTGATTGGCGGCGATGAGTCACGTTATCAACGTGTGGTCTTCAACGAAATTACCAAAAATGCCATTCAGGAAGCCTTTAAGCATCCTTCACGTCTGGACACCAATAAAGTCAATGCCCAGCAGGCACGCCGTTTTCTGGACCGCGTGGTCGGCTTCATGATTTCACCACTCTTGTGGGAAAAGATTGCCCGTGGCCTGTCAGCCGGCCGTGTACAGTCGGTTGCGGTGAAACTGGTGGTTGAACGCGAACGTGAAATTCGGGCCTTTATTCCTGAAGAATACTGGCAAGTGTTTGCTGATACCAAATCGAAAAAAGATGACATCCGTCTGGAAGCAGTCAAGCAAAATGGCAAGACTTTAAAGCTTCGTAATAAAGACGAAACGGATGCACTGTTAAACCTGATTAAAGATGCGGATTATACCGTTTCTGCCCGTGAAGATAAGCCAACCAAAGTCAATCCAAGCGCGCCCTATATCACATCGACGCTGCAACAGGCGGCCAGTACCCGTCTCGGTTTTTCTGTGAAGAAAACCATGATGCTGGCACAGCGCCTGTATGAAGCCGGTTTCATTACCTATATGCGTACCGACTCGACCTTCTTGAGTGATGACGCGGTAAGCATGGTCCGTGGCCATATCGAATCAGAATTTGGTGAGAAGTACCTGCCGGCCAAACCCAACCGCTATGGCAATAAAGCCGGCGCGCAAGAAGCGCATGAGGCAATCCGTCCATCTACTGTGAGTCTCAAAGGTGACAGTCTGATCGGTGTGGAGCGTGATGCACAGCGTCTCTATGACTTGATCTGGCGCCAGTTTGTGGCCTGTCAGATGACACCGGCTGAATACCTGTCTTCAACGATTTTAGTCAATGCCAATGGCGTAGAACTGAAAGCCAAAGGCCGGACGCTGGTCTTTGATGGTTTTACCCGGGTGCGTGGTGCCAACAAAGCGGATGACGATATTCTGTTACCGGCAGTGAAAGTCGGTGAAGTGCTGAAACTTGAGAAGCTTGATCCATCTCAACATTTCACCAAGCCACCAGCTCGTTTTACTGAAGCCTCACTGGTCAAAGAACTCGAGAAAAAAGGCATTGGCCGTCCATCGACCTATGCTGCAATTATCTCGACCATTCAGGATCGTGGTTATGTGAAGCTCGATAACCGTCGTCTCTTTGCCGAGAAGATGGGTGAGATCGTCACCGACCGTCTGGATGAAAACTTCAATAACCTGATGAACTACGCCTTTACTGCAGATCTTGAAGGTCAGCTGGATAAGGTGGCAGATGGTGAACGTAACTGGAAAGAGCTGTTAGACAGCTTCTACGGCGATTTCAAGCAGCGTTTGACTACGGCACAAGGCGAGAACGGTATGCGCCGTAATCAGCCAGTGGAAGTGGATGCGGTACATTGTAAAGAATGTGAGCGTCCAATGCAGATTCGTACCGGAACCACAGGCGTTTTCCTGGGCTGTTCTGGTTATAACCTGCCACCGAAAGAACGTTGCAAGGGAACCTTGAACCTGACCCCAGTCGAGTCTCTGGCTGCACTGTCTGATGATGATGCGGCCGAAACCGCTGACCTGATGTCGAAGAAACGTTGTCCGGTGTGTGAAACGGCAATGGACAGCTATGTGATTGATGGCGGTCGTAAACTGCATGTTTGTGGCAATAACCCGGACTGTGATGGTTATGAACTCGAAGAAGGAGAGTTCAAGATCAAAGGTTATGATGGCCCAACCATTCCATGCGACAAATGTGATGGCGAAATGCAGCTTAAAACGGGTCGTTTTGGTCCATACTTCGCCTGCAACAGTTGTGACAATACCCGTAAAGTATTAAAGAGTGGTCAGCCGGCACCTCCGCGTGTCGATCCGATCAAGATGGAACATTTGCGCTCGACCAAGCACGATGACTTCTTTGTGCTGCGTGATGGTGCGGCCGGTTTATTCTTGGCGGCCAGCAAGTTCCCGAAAGTGCGTGAAACACGGGCACCGAAAGTTGCCGAGATTCGCTCTGTGGCTGAACAGCTGGATCCGAAATATCAGTTTATCTTGCAAGCGCCTGATACAGATCCGGAAGGTAACCCAACTTTGGTGAAATTCAGTCGCAAGAACCAGTCGCAATATATTGGCTCTGAAAATGCGGAAGGCAAGCAAACTAAATGGTCTCTGGTTTACCAGGATGGAAAATGGGTTGAAGCCTAAATAAAGTTTAAACTTGAAAAAAATGCTGACGAAAGTCGGCATTTTTTATTTATGATGTGTCGATATTTTAAAAAAATAAATAAGGTTGCTTGGGGATATGTGGAAAAAGATTCGGATTCTGATTTTATTAAGTATTTTATTAATCGTTGCTGTAAATGCCTATCGTGATCAAAATCAGAACTGGTCAAAGCCGGTCATGGTTCTGTTGCATCCGATTAATGCAGATGGATTACCGACCACACAGCAATACATCCAGCAACTGTCAGTTCAGGATATAGAAACGGCAAGAGACTTTCTACAAAAATCAGCACAGCAATATCGTAATCAACCCACTTATTTTTATTTTAATTTGGGTCGTGAGCTTAAAGTTTTACCGCCTAAAGTCCCTGAGCAGGCCTCAATTTTCGATACTGTTGTATGGAGTTTAAAGTTTCGATTTTATGCCTGGAAACAGCAACAAAGTTCGGACCCTTCTGCCAGTCTGACCCTGTTTTTAAATTATTATGATCCGGCACAAACCCGGCAATTAAAGCATTCAACTGCCTTGCAAAAAGGCCGGATTGGTTCGGTCAACCTGTTTGCCTCTCAAAAGCAGTCTGAACAAAATAAAATTGTTTTGGTACATGAGTTACTGCATGCCTTTGGTGCCAGTGATAAATATGATCTGGCCACAGGTCAGCCGATTTATCCAATAGGTTATGCATTTCCAGATCAGCAACCTGTGTTCCCACAAGCCAAGGCAGAACTGATGGCAGGACATATCCCGCTGTCCGAAACCACGAGTAAAATGCCGGGATCTCTGGATCAGACCCTGATTAATGAGATCACAGCAATTGAGTTGGGCTGGAAATAAAGACTTGTAGATTCTCTTGGATTTATCCAGAATCTAGACTTTATTGATAGATAAAAATAACCATATGCCGCTTACTTTTGTTCTTGCTCCAGATTCCTTTAAAGAAAGTATGCGTGCTGAACAAGCCTGTCAGGCCATGCAGCGTGGCATTCAAAACGTGTTGCCTGATGCTTTGTGCATTCATGTTCCTATGGCGGATGGAGGGGAAGGCACGGTCGATACACTGATCTCAAGTTCAAAAGGACAGCGCATTCCCTGTGAAGTGACCGGGCCATTGCCTGATCAGCGCATCCAGACGTATTTTGGCGTAATTGATGCAGGAAAAACCGCAATCATTGAAATGGCCAAAGCCAATGGCATAGATCTGCTGGAAGCTGCAAGGCGTAATCCTCTGCTGACCTCAACCTGTGGCACAGGAGAAATGATCAAGTCTGCGCTCGATTTAGAGGCCAGTAAAATCATCATTGGCTTGGGTGGCAGTGTGACGAACGATGCCGGTGCGGGAATGGCACAGGCTTTAGGCGCTCGGTTTTTAGATGCCCAAGGATTAGAAATACAGGCTTGCGGTGGAAACCTGGATCAAATCATAGCAATTGATTTATCCGAACTGGATTCACGGCTGGCGGATATTGAAATTATCATTGCATCGGATGTGAATAATCCGCTGTGTGGACCCAATGGTGCTTCAGCGATCTTTGGCCCACAAAAAGGTGCGACACCGGAAATGGTCAAGCAACTGGATCAAAACCTCAGTCATTTTGCCGATCTGGTTGCTCGGCACATTGGACGTGATCATCGTCATGTTGCAGGTGCGGGTGCGGCAGGTGGACTCGGTTTTGGCTTAATGGCATTCACAGCTGCTTCTATTCGATCAGGTGTGGAACTCATCATTCAGCAGACAGATTTAGCCAATAAAATAGCTCAAGCCGATTATGTTCTGACCGGTGAAGGCAAGCTTGATCATCAAACTAAGTTAGGAAAAACACCATTTGGCGTGGCACAAGTAGCGCAAAAATTCAATAAACCGGTGCTTGCATTTGCTGGACTGGTGGGCGATGGGATTGAGTCACTATATGAGTCTGGATTTAGTCAGATTATCGGGATTAATCCACCAGATTGTAGCCGGGAAGAAGCCTTAAAAAATGCGGAAGTGAATCTGGAAAAAGCAGTGTCCAAAACAATTAAAAATATTGAGGAACAGCGTATTTAGTTTTCTTTTACAAGATCGTCATTGCTGCACAAGCTTTACGTAATAGCAGATAATAACGCATAAGCAGATCTTGCTTTTCATGGATGAGAAGCACTGCTTCGCAAGGTAACAGAAATCCTTTGCTGGATTGAGGGTATGTTCCTATATCTCAATCCAGCAGACGGCATCTATGCTGTCGACCCTATAGCAAACAAATCAAGAGATAAAATTTGCTGCTGTTTCAGGGCGGATGAAAAGCCATAATTATAAGAGCGATCTGCTAAACTACAGCCATCCACAAAACGATGAGTGAAAATGAGTTTAGCCAACCTGATTGATGAATTAAATCCCCAACAAAAGCAAGCAGCGACCACAGAAACAAAACATAGTCTGGTGCTGGCCGGGGCAGGTTGTGGCAAAACCAAGACCATCGTGGCACGTGCAGCTTACCTGATTGAGCAGGGTGTACCCGCCAACCAGATTCAGATTCTGACCTTTACCCGCCGTGCAGCCAGTGAAATTGTAGCGCGGGTGGAATTAGCCTTGGGGGATCAAGCCAAAGGTTTGCGTGCCTCGACTTTTCATACTTTCTGTATGTATCTGTTGCGCCGTATTCCGAAGGCCTTTGGTCTGGAACAGTTCTCGATTATTGATCGTGATGATCAGTTGATGATGTTCCGTCTGATTCGTGGCCGTGATGACAAAAAAAATCCCAATCATCTGCCCAAGCCACAAGAACTCTGCGATTTATATTCCTTTGCACGTAATACTCGGCAGAAGCTCAGTCTCGCGCTGGAAAAGCAGATGCCGGAATATCTGGCCTTAAAAGACCAGATTGCCGAGATTATGAAAGAGTACGAAGCACGTAAGCAGGCACGCAGCTTTCTGGATTATGACGATATTCTGGCAGTGGTGGCGACAGCTTTGGCACAATCAGAAGGTTTGGTCGATTATGTGGCGTCAATCTGTCGACATATGCTGGTCGATGAAATGCAGGATACCAATCCATTGCAATGGGCTTTGTTGGAGCCACTGAAAGACCGGATCAGCCTGTTTTGTGTCGGCGATGATGCCCAGTCGATTTATGGTTTCCGTGGCGCAGACTTTGAAAATATTCATCATTTCAAAGAACGGGTACCAGATGCGCAGATTTTTAAACTGGAAAAAAACTACCGCTCGACCCAGGAAATTCTGGATCTGTCCAACTGGCTGCTGGATCAGTCTGAAATCAAATATGACAAACGTCTGGAAGCTTATCGTGGCGAGGGCCTAAAGCCGCGCATGCATATATTTCCGAATGAGTTTGATGAAGCCAAATGGATCGCAATTGATATTAAAGAGCGTCATTATTTACAGGGCAGCAAATGGGGCGAACATATGGTACTGGTGCGTTCCAGTTTTGCCGCGCGGCATATTGAAGCAGCCTGTATCGCGGCCAATGTACCGTATCGATTTATTGGCGGTATGAAGCTGCTGGAAACGGCACATGTCAAAGATTTGCTCAGCATGCTGCGTGTGGTCGCCAATCCATTGGATGATATCGCCTGGATGCGTTTCTTAACCCTGTGGAATGGTGTCGGTGATGTCGGTGCCAGCAAGCTGTCACAGCAGCTATTGGCTGAACCAGAAATGGATCAGATTGCAAAGAAATTAGAACAGTTTGGCAAGATACCGCTAGAAACCATTCTGATCATGCAGCAGATGAATGTGCTCAAAGGGGAGGTACAAGCCTGTGTCAGTCTTGCGATTCAGGCGATTGAATCTCAACTGGCGGAAAACTATAAAAAGGACTGGCCACGTCGCCAAAGTGATTTTGAACTGGTTAAACAATTGGCCTCGAAGCATTCGCAGCTGAGTGAATTTTTAGAGGAATATGTACTGGATCCGGTGTCAATCTCGGAAATTGAACGTCAGTCGGATCATGATGTAGTGACCTTAATCACCATTCACTCGGCCAAAGGCACCGAACAGAATGTCTGTTATGTGGCCAATGTCACGCCGGGAAATTATCCGCATGCACGCGCCCAAGGCGACTTTGATGATGTTGAAGAAGAACGTCGTGTGCTGTATGTGGCGCTGACCCGAGCCAAAAATGAATTGATTCTAACCAAACAAAATCTGAATCACTGGGCGCGGGAAACGGTCGATGCGCAGGGACGTAAAGTCGCAAGTTATTTCTTGAATGATCTCACCCGGCATTTATGCACCACGGAAACCCATTACAAAACCCGGCAGCAGACCGTGAAAAGTGCCTTAATTGAACGTCAATCGATTAATTTAGATTTTGGCATTGATCTCGATTAAACTATAGCAAAGTTGTTGCATACAAAAAGTAGAGTAGGCGCGTGCTTTTTGATATTTTTTGCCTATCTTCTTAAGGTTATCAGATGAAAATTTTAGTTCGTAATTTAGAACGTACGGTCACAGAAGCCGAGTTGCTGAAGTTGTTCCAGGAATATGGCACAGTGAATACTTGTACTTTGGTGCTCGATGCGGCAACCGGGAAATCAAAAGGTTTTGCCTTTGTAGAAATGCCGCATGCACGTGAAGCCATCAAAGCCATTAAAGGCCTGAATACTTTGCGCTTGCACGGACATGGAATCCGGGTAAAACAAGCAGAAGATAAGCCCGAGGCTTAAACTGGAAAAGGAGCACTTGATATGCTCCTTTTTTATGGCTGAAATTTAACCTTGTTGTGCTCATGGTTGTACTCGTGCAGGCAGTTAGATTTTCTGGATTTCAGTACTGGATGGATTCAGTTTAAACATGTTTTGATTGCGAAATGAAAGCGAACCTTTTACTTTATAAAAGCCAAAATTTGTTTAAAACCTTAGGAAATATCAATGACCCGTGTTGCTCGCTATCATGCGGACCGTACCAATCAAAAACTGTATTTTGCCCGTCTTGCCTGCCAGCAGGCAGAGCAAACCCAGCATGTGCAACAGGCTCAGGCACAACGTGAGGCGACTGTATTTCATTTACATGGCGCTTTATTGGCATTTTTGCAGGAACTGGTGCGTTACTATCGCCTTAATGATGCCAATCCGACGCTGAAATCGATCGAAGAACTAATGGCAGCCAAAGGCCAGATTTCACCCGAAGTAGCCGTATTACAACACTTATCCAAGAGCGGTTTCATTGCTGAACTGAAACGTGCCTATCGTCTGTGCCAGTATGCGCCTGAACCGAGTACACCGGAACCCGAAGACGAAACCTCCTCAAATCTCATCATTAAAGTCACACAGTCTCCACAAGCATGGTTACCTGATCCTGCTATATTAAGAGAATGGCATCGTGACTTAACACAACTCATCGATGGTTTTCGCAATGAGATGATTGAATTTTAATCGGATCGACCGTACTTGAAATTAGAATTTTTAACCCTATATCAATTACTCTAATGATGCAAAGTGCACCCGGCTCTTTGCCACCATGTTGAACATGGAGGATATATGTCTATAGAACAGTTGAAAGACTTATTTGGTAATCAAGACGCGATTTTAGAACTCGTTCAACTTGAAGGTGGTGCCTTGGCTTTACGCAATGCAGGTTCGCATAAACAGCCTTTGGTCATGATTCAGTTTAATGACGAGGTGAAGGCTCTACTCGGAGAGCAGACGCCTGTGATTGCGCAGCAGATGATTCAGGCGGCCCTGTATGGCTTGCTGGAACAGCAGGTCAATGAATGGCAGGCTGAAGTCGTAGATGAAGAGCCGAAGTATATGAGTTAAGATTACAATGTATTCAAAAGCACACTATCGGTGTGCTTTTGATTTTAAAGGGTTGGGGAATAAGTTAGATTTTAAGTACGAGCTCAAGGTGAGTTTCAAGAAATGAAAACCTCGTTTCTTTGATTTTACTCCTGATGATTTGAAGTCAGCTTATTACAAAAAATCTTGTGATTATGCATAAAAAAAGTTGCCACATTGGGCAACTTTTTTTATGCAGAGAGATTAATGAGAAGGGGGATGCTGATGCGCAATTTCGATCTGGTTTAAAATATGATTACTCATATTTTTCGCCATTTCTTCTTTGGCATAATACACCGCGCCGATATTATCACGACGGATCGCTTCAGCTTCTTCCTTGCTTTCGGCACAGACCAATACCTGAATTTTCGGATTCAAGGTCTTGGCAATATCTACAATTTTATGAATATCGATGATATCCATAGGGGAAATGACCAGTAAGCGCGCATGTTGAATATGCGCCTGGATCAAAACACCGGCTTCAGTCGCAGCGCCTGAAACCGCGGCAATACCTTTTTCACGCAGATTTTCGACAATATCGCGGTTTTCTTCTGCAATAACCACCTTGATATTTTCTTCCATTAATGAGCGGGTAATACGACGACCCACTTCACCATGACCAATCAGCACCACCTGATCACGCAAGTAATCCTGTGAAACTTCATCGGGTAACATTGCCAATGGATCACCACTGCGTTCCAGTAAGCGTGCCAGGGTCGAGCGTTCCCGAATCCATTTTTGTACCGGTTCAATCGCGGAGAAGATAAAGGAATTAAGAGTGATCGAGATCAATGCACCCGCCAGAATCAGGTTTTGACCTTCTAGTGAAAGCAGATTCAGTGACACCCCAAGTGCTGCCAAAATAAATGAAAATTCACCAATCTGTGCCAGCGAAGCGCCAACAGTCAGCGCGGTATTGATTGGATAGCGGAAGAACAATACCAGTGCCATTGCTGCAAGAGTTTTACCAATCAGAATAATGCCGACGACTGTCAGCACATGGAGTGGCTGTTCCAGTAAAATACGCGGATCAAACAGCATGCCGACAGAAACAAAGAATAAGATTGAGAAGATTTCACGCAGCGGCAAGGTTTCTTGTTCCGCGCGATGACTGAAATCTGACTCTTTCACCACCATCCCGGCAAAGAAAGCCCCCAGCGCCATAGATACCCCAAAAACCTTATAGGCCCCAAAGGCAATCGAGATGGCCGCAGCGACCACAGTCAGGGTAAACAGCTCACGAGAACCCAGACGTGCCACGACTTGGATGATCATCGGCACCAGACGTTTACCAATAATCAGCATAAAGGCAATAAAGCCTGCGACTTTCAGCAGGGTAATGCCTAAAGTGGCCCAGATATTTTCATCGCTCGCACCTTCAAGTGCTTGTCCGCCTAGAAGTAAGGCAGTGGCCGGCAATAATACCAAGGCCAAGACCATGACCAGATCTTCGACCAAAAGCCAACCGACGGCAATCCGGCCATTAATTGAATCGAGCAGACCACGATCACCGAGTGCTTTGAGTAGAACCACCGTACTGGCACAGGATAGGCTTAAACCGAATACGAGCGCAGAGCCAAAGCTCCAGCCCCATAACATCGAGACTCCCACTCCGAGCAGAGTGGCGACTGCAATTTGCAAAATTGCACCGGGCAATGCAATCCGCCGCACCTGCATCAGATCACTTAGCGAGAAATGCATCCCGACCCCGAACATCAGGAACATGACACCTAATTCTGCCAGCTGGTTGGCCAGATGAATATCGCCGACCACACCGGGTGTATTGGGACTAATCAGAATGCCGGCCACCAGATAGCCGATAAGTGGAGGGAGGCGCAGACGTGCAGCGATATAGCCAAAAACCAGGGCTAAGCCAAAACCAACAGCCAATAATATAATGAGTTCTACGTCATGTGGCACTAAATACTCCTTTAGTTAGGTTTGCTGGGAAATAAGCACAAAAAGTGCCAAAACATGTAGAAAGTTTATCAAGTGGGGTAAAAAAAATGCAAAAAAAAACGACCTGAAAGGGTCGTTTTTTTTAAAAAGCCAAAATTATTTGATTTTAGCTTCTTTGAAGATTACGTGTTGACGGATTTTTGGATCAAATTTTTTGATTTCCATTTTTTCCGGCATAGTACGTTTGTTCTTAGTCGTGGTATAGAAATAACCTGTACCAGCTGAAGAAACTAAGCGAATTTTATCACGCATGGTTCAGACTCCTTAGATCTTTTGACCTTGAGCACGTAGGTCAGCAACAACCTTTTCAATGCCCAATTTGTCGATAATACGCATACCTTTAGTGGTTAAACGAAGACGTACAAAACGTTTTTCGCTTTCTAACCAGAAACGGTGGTGGTGCAGGTTCGGCTCGAACCGGCGTTTAGTTTTGTTGTTGGCGTGTGAGACGTTGTTACCAACGACTGGACGCTTGCCGGTAACTTGGCAAACCTTAGACATGGTGTAACTCCATTGATTTAGCCAACAGCAAATCTGTATGGCCAGTCAAAAATAAACGGATTGAAATCATTCAAGGGGCGTTTTATATCAAAAATGCGCTTAAAAGACAAGCGATTTTCGTCAAAACGCAGCACGAGCTATATCGATAGCTCATGCCTTGATCATTTAACGGAGAAGTGTCTTCGAAATCAGCTTGTGAATCGGTTTATTGAACGGCGGCAGAATGTATTTCAAGCTATACAGCTTTGGATTCGACATTACCGAGCGTTCATGCGACAAACTGAAGAAGCCTTCTGGACCGTGATATTTCCCCATACCTGATGCACCGACACCCCCAAATGGTAGATCGTCTTGTGCAACATGGGTTAATACCGTATTTTGCCCGAAATGCCCTGAATGGGTACGCTGTGCGACATAATCAGCACGCGCTTGATCAAAGTCGAAGTAGTATAAAGCAAGTGGGCGTGGACGGCTATTAATAAAGTCGATAACTTCATCAATTTGATCATATTCCATGATTGGCAGCAGTGGACCAAAGATTTCATGCTGCATGATCTGCATGCTTGGTGTGACATTGGTCACAATGGTGGGGGAAATTTTACGCAGATCAGCGGAATTTTCATGGCGCGGATTGATTTCAATAACATGAGCACCCTGTTCACGTGCATCATCCAGATAGCCTTGCAGACGGTTATATTGTTTGTCATTAATAATCGAGGTGTAATCCTGATTATGGGTGATATCCGGATACATGCTTTCGACACAGGCTTTAAAATGATCAATAAATTCTGCCGTCTTGCCACGAGGCAGGAACATATAGTCCGGTGCGACACAGGTTTGACCGGCATTCCAGAGTTTGCCCACCGCAATCCGCTGTGCGACATCACGCAGATCAATTGATGGATGTACCAGGACTGGAGACTTGCCCCCGAGTTCCAGAATCACCGGAACCAGATTTTCTGCTGCGGCTGCCATCACGGTTTTACCCACAGCAGTCGAGCCGGTAAAAATCATTTTGTCGAAGGCTAGACGACAGAAAGCATCTGAGATCACACCGCCACCATTGACCACTGCGACCAGCTCTTTCGGAAAGGCTTCTGCCAAGGCTTTTTCAAGCACTTCACCAAACGCAGCCGATGCACTAGAAATCTTGATCATGGCGTGGTTGCCGGCAGCCAATGCACAAATGAGCGGGCCAATGGACAGCAACAATGGATAGTTCCACGGTGCAATAATCCCAATCACGCCCAAAGGCTGATATTGCACCCAAGCTTTGGCCGGTTGATGAATAATGCCGACATGACGCTTGGAGGGTTTCATCCATCGGGTCAAGTTTTTGCTATAATATTTGATATGTTCCAGACAGGTGAGTAGTTCACCAATTTTGGTTTCCCCAATCGAGCGGTTACCATAATCCTGATTAATTGCCTCTGCAAATTGATCTTGATACTTAACTAAGATACGCTTAAGTCGAGCTAAACGATCGATACGTTCCTTTGCAGTCGGCAGAGGGTAGTGTAAGTAAGCGTGTTTTTGTTGCGCCAAGACTTCATTCAGATATTGGCTATCAAAAAAATGTGGTGTCATTGATGTTGTTTTTGTGTGACTGTTCATGCCGCACTACCATTATTCAAAAATCGATTAATTAATTTTTAGAGCAAATACTCTAATTAGTCAAGTGACTTTGTGTGTTAGCCTGCTAATGCATGAACTGAATGGTTATTTTAGGATGTCCCAAACCAAAACCTTAAAAACTAAAGAGCGTATCTTGCAGCTCAGTTTGCAGCTGTTTAACGAGCGTGGCGAACGATCGGTGACCACCAATCACATTGCGGCTGAACTCGGCATGAGCCCGGGTAACCTGTATTATCATTTCCGCAATAAAAATGAAATTATTAAAGAATTGATGGAACAGTACCAGCACCAGACCTTGGAAATGCTGGCACTGCCGGATGACCGTGCGCTGGATGCCAATGACAAGGTGCATTATTTTCAGGTACTGAGCAGCCAGTTATGGGCTTATCGTTTCCTGCATCGTGATGTCTATCATCTGGTGGAAAATAACGAAGATTTTCGCAAGATGTATCCACGCTTTGCCGGGCAGGTAATGCAACAGGGCCAGAAAATCTATAAGGGCTTTGTTAATGCAGGCCTGATGGACATGACCGATTCAGAGATTGAAGCACTGATTATTAACCTGTGGATTGTACTGACCAACTGGACCAACTTCCTGTATATGTCAGGTCATCTGACTGATTCCAATACTCTGGAAGAAAAATGGGTCTGGCAGGCACTCCGTCAAATGGTATTCCTGGAAGGGGCGTATTTACGTGGTGAAAGTCGTCAAACTTATGAAGGTTTATTGAATAGTTTGGGCTCTTCGGAACTTTTTGCCAGCCTGTCGTCGTCTAAAGATTCTGAATCTGAACAAACTATTCAGAATATCCAAGAAACGCGCTAGAATACTCGGCTTATTTTTTAATTTAACTGATTAGTGACTTAAACCAACATGAATATGACGACTGCTAACACCGCACGTTTATTGATTACTTGTGAAGACAAGCCGGGCATCGTGCAGGCTGTTTCGAGCTTCTTGTATCATCAAGGTGCCAACATTACTGCGCTTGACCAATATGCGACAGCAGCGCAGGGCGGACGTTACTTCATGCGCGTTGAATTTGAATTAGATAATCTTCAAAGTCGTAAAGAAAGTATTACCCAGACTTTTGCAGCGAATGTGGCGGAACGCTATGGCATGCAATGGCGTCTAGCTCTGGTCAGTGACGTGAAGAAAGTCGGTATTCTGGTGTCTAAAGTCGATCATGCCTTGCTTGAGCTGTTATGGCGTCATGCGCGTGGTGGTCTGCCTTGTGAAATTACCAAAGTAGTATCGAATCACGAGACTTTACGCGAAGCAGTTGAAAACTTTGGCATTCCATTCGAAGTCGTGCCGGTGACCAAAGACAACAAGCCTGAAGCTTATGCAGAAATCGACCAGTTGATGCAGGGCAATGACTTACTGGTGCTGGCGCGTTATATGCAGATTCTGGATGAAGAATTTGTCAGCAAGTGGGAAATGAAAGTGATCAATATTCACCATTCATTCCTGCCCGCATTTGTCGGTGCAAATCCGTATAAGCAGGCGCATGAAAAAGGTGTCAAGCTGATCGGTGCGACTGCACACTATGTTACTGCCGATCTGGATCAGGGTCCGATCATCGAGCAGGACGTAGAACGTGTCAATCATGACTTTACCGTTGAACAGTTGCGTGAACTCGGTCAGGATGTAGAACGTAATGTACTGGCACGTGCAGTGAAATGGCATCTGGAAGACCGTATTATTGTCGATGGCAATAAAACTGTAGTGTTCCAATAAAACTTGCATCCCTATTTAAAAAGGCATACTTTTAGTGTGCCTTTTTTTGTTTTGATGCAAAAAAAATCAGTGAAAGGTATGATTAGTAGTTGCAAATGAAAACACTTCTCATTTATTATTGGCGTACTTTAATTGTGCTAACCGATGAGCTTGATTGTTTGTTTCACATCATCTCCTCAAGGTAATAGATTTAATGAGTCAAGTTGCTGCTCCCATGCCACCTACACCGCCCAACAAGATGAAAAAGAAAGTCATCTCGATTCTGGCGGCCGTGTTCGTTGGACATGTGGGCCTATTGTGGGCAGTGAGCCAGATGGACGCACCAGAGCTTAAGCCTATAGAGAAAGAGCCGCTCAAAGTGCGCTTTGTGAAATTGCAGGAAGCACCAAAACCTTTACCGCCAAAGCCGAAGGCCGAGCCACAAAAAGAGCCGCCTAAGCCCAAAGAAGTCAAAATTGTAGATAAACCGCTGCCACCACCACCGAAAAAAGTTGAAAAAATAGAACAGGTGAAGAAGGCAGAAGCACCTAAAGTCGTGAAAGCACCACCCGTTGAAGCTAAACCAACCCCAAGTCCGGTGGTACCGACAGTGGTCACCGAAACCAAAGTGCAACCGGCACCAGCTCCAGTCGCGCCACCTGCGCCTGTAGCACCGCCAGCACCTGCTGCGCCGCCATCACCAAAAAGTGTCTCGATTGGGGGGGGGGTGAGCTGGCAGCGCGCACCGAAAGTTTCCTTGTCTTCAGGTGAGTTAAGAGCGACTTGTTCGATGGTAGTCGATGTGGCGGCAAATGAGCAGGGTAAAGTGGTTTCTGCGACTGCACGTAATTCGGATTGTAGCTCGGCAGTGAACCGTAAAGTTGAAGCAGCGGTACGCCGCGCGCAACTAACCAAATATGTGGAAAATGGTGTGGCTTATCCAACCCGGGTTGAGCAGCCTTTCGATTTTCAAATTACCAAATAACGGCTAACCCATTAGGAGTTCGAAGATGAACTTTTCAGTTTATTGGCAACACGCTGATGCAGTCAGTAAAACGCTGTACTTCGTGTTATTGGCAATGTCGATTGCGACATGGACCATTTTTGTGCTGCGTTTAATGGGCACTCGCCAGCTTAAACAAGTTGCTTATACCCAGCTGTCTCAAGCATTGGAGCAACTGAAAACCAAATTGGCTCCTTTGGGCTTTGAACAGCGTAAGGCAGTGGCAGAACAGGCGTTGTTACGTCAGATTTCAGCCGAAAAAGCCAATGCTGAAAAAGGGGTATCCGTCCTCGGTACGATTGCTTCGATTTCACCATTTGTCGGTTTGTTTGGTACCGTGTGGGGTATTTTCCATGCGCTGGTTGCAGTGGGTAAAAGCGGTCAGGCTGGTCTGGCACAAGTGGCAACCCCAGTCGGTGAAGCCTTGATCATGACGGGTCTAGGCTTGGCCGTCGCGATTCCTGCGGTACTGGCTTATAACATCTGTGTGCGTTTCAATCGTGGTTTGGCGCATGAGTTACAAGATCAGGCACATGGCTTGTTGATTGACACCATGTTGCAACAGGAATCTGCTACAAAAAAGTCTGATGAAAAAGTAACACAACAGAGTTTAGTGGGAGGTCAAGCTTAATGGCTTTTCAACTGGGTGAAGACAACGATGTAGGTATGAATGAGATGAACCTCATTCCCCTCATCGACATTATGTTGGTATTGATGATCATCTTCTTGGTGACAGCGACCGTTGCGAACCCATCAATTCCATTAACCTTGCCACAAACCACTGCGGAGATTATTGATCTGCCGCCTGAAAATGTCACAATCAGCATCAATGCGGAAGGTGAGATTGCCTGGAATGGCAATGTCCTGACCCTAGACGAATTGCAGACCCGTTTTAATGAAGCAGGTCAGACTGAACGTCAGCCGACGATTGTGCTGAAAGCAGATAAAGAATCCCGTTATGACACGGTAGCTCAAGTCATGTCGCGTGCGAGTGGAGCCGGACTCAGCGATATTGCCTTTGCAACCGATAACTAAGATTCAGCTAACAAAAAAAAGCGACTGATTTCAGTCGCTTTTTTTATCCCCATTTTTTATGCAAATTAATGGGTTTTTAACAAAGTCATAAATTTACTGCGTAATTTATTCAGTTTTGGCGGAATGGCAAAATTGCAGTAACCTTGGTTTGGGTTTTTCGCAAAGAAATTTTGGTGATATTCCTCAGCAGGATAGAAGGTCGGCATCGGGCTGAGTTCAGTCACAATATTCAGGCCTTCATTTTTTAAAGCATCCATGGCTGCTTCTGCCTGAGTTTTTTGTTCAGCATTCAGATAATAAATCACGGAACGATATTGGGTGCCGACGTCATTGCCCTGACGGTTCAAAGTGGTTGGATCATGCGTCGCAAAAAACACCTCAAGGAGCTGGGCATAGCTGATCTGGTTTTCGTCGAAATCAACCAGAATAACTTCAGCATGGCCGGTTTCACCGCCGCACACGGCCTCATAATTTGGCTCAGGGGTATGACCGCCGGCATAGCCACTCAGGACTTGCTGAACGCCCTGAATTTGTAAAAATACCGCTTCGGTACACCAAAAGCATCCACCACCAAAAAGTGCTTGTTGCATGGCTGATTCCTCATTCGATTGAACTGGGCTGATGGTTGAATCCTGGCCCATCAGTATGAAAGATAAAAAAGCCCGCCAATACAGGCTTTTTGTAGGGAAGTCTTAACGTGGCTGAACTGCACTTTCCAGCTGAATTAACACATTACCATGACGATCCAATAGTTTTAGGGTTTTACCAAATACCTGATAATGCGTCACCTTGGCTAAAGCTTCATTAAATTTCTGATCAAGCTGATCATTATGCATACAGGCCATGCGTGTTGTTGCCATCTGGCTTAAATGCAGGCTGTCTTTGCCTGCGGTATAGCTGCCCATAACCCGGTTACAGCCATCTGAACCGGAAACACGCTGGGTACTGGCATCAAATTGCAGACTTGGAAGATGAGGTGCAGTAGCTGCGGTCTTGATTTCAGTATTGCCAATCTGTGTGGCAATCCAGGTACGATTTTGCAAAAGTTGTAAATGATTCGTGGTTTGTGTGGTGGCGGTATTCGGTACGGTTTCGCAGCCCATTACAGCCAATACTGAACCCAATAGGGCGATTGCAGTTAATTTTTTTAGCATGAAAGATACTCTGATTATTGACTAGCTATTTGTATATAAACAAAAAAATGATCCGGGTTCCAGTCGGTTTTGTATCTTTATTTACAGTAATAAAACGCCAGTTAATGCGTCTGAGGTGCAGGCAGGCCTTGACGAAGTCGCTGCGAATATTCCTGGCTGGACAGATCGGCGCTCTGTTTGACTCGTGGATTCACATGCGCCCGTTGGTACCAGGTGTGCATATCCCAGGATTGATCCAGCACTTTCAGATCATAGAGATAATTCGGTAAATAGCCGGACGCTAACAGTCGATAATCTGAAGGCAATTGTTGTTGCGATACTGCCTGAACCATATCAAAGACCAGAGTGGTGCAATTACTGGTCAGGGTGTTATACCACTTGGGTTCTCTGGCCAATTCATCGGCCTGGGCCAGATATTCTTTGAATAAGGCTTTAGCCTGAGCTTGCGGCATTTTGACTGGGAAAAAATAGACCTGTTCACCACGGACATTGCTACGGGTATAGACAATATCCTTTTCATCCGATGCGACCAGACTCAGTTCATATTTTCGGAAAAAGCCACCAATCGCTGAAAACTCTTCATTCTTTTCCTTGCGGATTTCAATCGAGAAGGTGAGTGGCTTTTGATTGGCAAAATCGAAGCTGACCAGGGTATGGGCAATTTTAGGCCCCATCCAGTAGGAAGTAATGATGTTCACGCCAGTAATCTGATTCAGATCAAAACTGCGGCTTTCCCAGCGTTCGATATAGCGACCATCGGCCTGCCAGTCAAAGTTGCGGATATTGTGTAAGGTAACCTGATCGCCTTGCTGCTCATAATGCAGAAGCTGGGAAACCTCAGGATTCCACTCTCGATCCTGACGCGCTTCCAGACTAAAATAGCCCAGCAGACAAAACAGAAAGACCAGAAGATATAGAATGCTATCGACTTTACGCGAGATCAGGTGCCGGGTGAAGTAGATCCCGAGTACCAGCAGGGAAAACGTTAACCAAACACCAATCAGGATCAAGCTGCCAATCTTGCCGAGAGGTTGCTGAACCCAGAGCATCAGGCTGAGCCACAGGCTCGACAGAATGACAAAGAGGATAAACAGGCTACCCAGCAGCCACAGAATCCAGTGCTTGGAAATATATTCGCGTCCCTGCATAGTCACTTTTTCATGAGAAATAGACTTTATTTTCTGTAGGTTGCAAACTCAAAAGCAATCCCGGTTTTGTCGTCAATATGTTGCTCGGTCGCGACTTTTTTGAATTCTGCCGGAATTTCAGGATAATAGGCATGACCTTGTACATCCAGGTCAACATGGGTCAGTTCCAGACGGTCGGCAATGTCCATGGTCTGTTTAAAGATTTCACCGCCACCAATAATGAAAATAGACGTCGGTTTTTCTGAGTTTTGCACATCAGTAACTGCCTGAATAAGCGCATCTTCAATGTTATGAGCAACTTTAGTGCCTTGAAAAGACCAGTCAGGATCACGGGTAATGACCAAGTTCACGCGTTTAGGGAGCACACGCCCCATCGACTCAAGGGTCTTGCGGCCCATGACAATTACACCGCCCTGAGTGATTTCTTTAAAATGCTTGAGATCGGCTGAGATATGCCAAGGCAGGTCATTGTCCTTACCAATACAGCGCTGCTGATCCATTGCAACGACATGAACGACTTCTAAATCCTGAAATGCCATACCTACACTCAAAAACAAATAAAAATTTGCTCCTATTAAAATGCAAAATCCCACTTTAAGCAAAGTGGGATTTTGATTTTCTTTGGTTTGGGAACATTTACACTGCAACGGGTGCCTTAATCCCCGGATGTGATTCATAACCAATAATTTCAATATCTTCAAATTTGAAGTCGAACAGGTTTTTGATTTCAGGATTCAATTTAAGTTGGCACAGGCCCAAGGGCTCACGGCTGAGTTGTAATTGCGCTTGCTCGAAGTGATTACTATACAGGTGTGTATCGCCACCGGTCCAGACAAAATCACCGACCTCCAGCTCACAGACTTGCGCGATCATATGTGTCAACAGGGCATAGCTGGCGATATTAAATGGAACACCGAGAAAAACATCGGCGCTACGCTGATACAGCTGACAAGACAATTTGCCATTGTGGACAAAGAACTGGAACAGGGTATGGCAAGGCGGTAATGCCACTTGGCCCGCTTCATTCGGATTCCAGCCAGATACAATCAGACGGCGCGAATTCGGATTGGTTTTAATTTCATTAATCAACCATTTGATCTGGTCAAAACCATCCTGATTATAGCTATTATCTGCATTTTTGCTGGCACCAAAATTACGCCACTGGTGACCGTAAACTGGCCCCAGTTCACCTTCAGGGCGGCCAAAACGTGCGGTCTGTTCGGCGGTTGCCCACTCATCCCAAATCGAAACTTTATGATCTTTTAAATATTGAACGTTGGTGTCGCCTTTTAAAAACCATAATAATTCAATCACGATAGAACGGAAATGAACTTTTTTGGTGGTGAGTAAAGGGAAACCTTGGGAAAGATCAAAGCGCATCTGATGACCAAATACCGAACGTGTCCCTGTACCGGTACGGTCGCCTTTATCGCCGCCGTTGTCGAGAATGTGTTGTAAAAGGTCAAGATATTGGCGCATAGGTCTCTCTATTTAAATCTGTTGAAAATCGCCGTTTTAACAGCAGTATAGATTATTTCAAAAATAATTTGCTGTCGAAAGGGACAATTTAAATTGCGCATATCATAGCATTTTTTGATGAGCTTTCATCGCTCAAACCAGAATAAAAAAGACCTCCTGATAGAGGTCTTTGTACAGTAAATTAAGCCGTTTTATGGCCAGTATGCACGGTGTGAATCAGATCGGACAGATCATAACCTAAGGATTCTGCATAGCTTAAATATTCACGTTGAGTGGCTTCATCTAAAGTCGTCCCGCGATGTAGCAGCCATAAGTATTCTTTACCAGGTTCGCCCACAAGGGCCGTCTGATAATCCGGATCGATTTTTAATACCCAATAATCGCCCTTGGTAAACGGAATCCAACGCAGGCCTTCAGGTAAAAAACTGACTTCGAGCTTGGCATGTTCTGCATCGACAATGGTCGCTTCAGCAATGGCTTCATCCAGCTTACCCTCACCATCCAGACAGCGGTTCTGAACCCGAACCTTGCCATTTTCATTTAAGCTATATACCGCAGAAATATCGGTGCTGTTCTCGGGTTGGTGTTTCATCGGCAAACGTGCAATTTCATACCAGGTGCCTAAATATTGTTCTAAATTAAAATTTGAAACGGTACTTAAAGTCTGACTCATTTTTCTTCTCCGTTTAGTTCAATATTTAAAAATGCCGAATCAGTGTAATACAGGGTGCAAAGCTCAAAATGATGTAATCATGTAGTGAAATGTTGTCTGAAAATGGCCGAGCTACAGCTTAAAGTCACACGTTTGAGTAGAAAAAAAATAAGGACTCATTTTGTGTATTTCAGGCTGAAAAGACTTTGCAAGGCGTCGGAGTTGGCTTTGCTTTACATTTTTTTTGCAAAGATGATGGGTTTTGTAACTGTATTAGAAAGAACGGCTTAATTTGAATGCCGCAAAAATAGACAAATTTATTTACATTTTTAATGTGAAAGATAACATTTAAACGACTAGTATTCTCGGCTTGTTAACAATATGAAAGCCTAAATTACAGGCGAGGAGCGGTTGGTAAGGCATGATCTATGATCATCAAGTAAACATGAGCGAAGTATATGCTCCTGTCCAAGCGAATATCATTGTGCGTTCCCAATCGGAGCAAAGACCTAAAAAGTCATCCCACAAAGCCACTGTCCGTAATGCTTCAGGCGTAAGCAATGGCCATCGTATCAATATCGAGAAATTTACCAGTTATCTGCAAGGCATTACCCGAAATACCAGTACACAGAAATGTGCGCGCAGTATTCGTGTCGGTCTGCAATCCTCTGGTGCGAAAATTGTGAACCATCCAGTCGCAGCGGCAGATTGGGGAAGTACCCTGATGCAGCTGGGCTATAAGAAAATTAATGCTTCTTTTGATCGGCCGAAAAAAGGCGATATCTATATTATTGACCGTACTCAGGGACATAAATATGGACATATCGCGGCTTATTCAGGTAGTGCCTGGGTATCGGATTTCAAACAGCGAGATCATGCGGTTTATCGCAATAAAAACGTGACTTATAGTTACTATCGTCTGGAAACTTACTTCTAAGAAAATACTGCGAAGTGATCAGTCCTCAAAACGCTTCGCACGGCTTTCATAGATTGAAACGATAAATAATCCAATCGCGGCAAAGCCAAGACATTGCAGACCCCAGGCAAATTTGCCCCATTGTTGGTGCTGTTCAGGCAAATAGCCAAACAGGGTAATTAAGGCAATGATGGGAATCACCCGGCTCAAGGCGCTAAAGCCATTTGCATAGGGATTGGATTTCGAAATTTTCAAGCGGAAATGATGCAGTAAATGCACGACAATTCCAATACCCAGACTGACTGCGATCAACGCCGGACCTAACTGGGCCACAGTTGATGCTGCGTAAATGACAATACAGGTCGCAATAATCACCATCAGTTTGATTTGACGGTGACAGCGTTCGGAATACCAAAATTCAAGCATGTGGCGGCTCTGGATCGTGAGAGTTCTGATTGAGCAGCGATAGCGGTGAAAACAGGCAAATCGCCAGTGCCATAAAAGCAATGCCTTGTGCACCCGGAATCAGGATTTCACCCTGCTGCATGTTCATAAAAACTAAAGCAATCAATAAGGCAATTGGAATCCAGGTTAGTAGTCTATACAGTAAACCGGTCGGATTTTTGCTGGCAAAGTGGATTTTGCAGTAACGACAAATCAGAAAAATCACACCCGTACCGACAAACATCAGAATTGCATCTAAGGGCAGCGGTTCCATCCAGTACAACACTGCAGCTGTCACGGCAATCACAATAAAGATCAACAGTTTTTTTAGAACAGACACCTGTGGATTGAACCAGAACTCAAGCATAGTGATGAAGAAATCGAAAAGATAATCGGCACTTTAGCATATTTTGGCTATAAAAAAGCGAGGCCTGTGCCTCGCTCAATTAAGCTGGTTTTAACTGTTTTTCTGTGGACCCCAATCATAGATTTTCTTTTGGTAGGCATACCACATCATCCACAAGCCAATCAGGATCATTGGCAGGCTCAGGAACTGGCCCTTGCTCATCCAGCCAATAAACAGCTGACCATTGTCCGGCTCACGGAAGAACTCGACCACGAAGCGTGCCAGACCATAACCGATCAGGAACAGTGCAGAGACCGCCATACGTGGACGCGGCTTGGAACTGAACCACCACAATACAATAAACAGAATCAGGCCTTCACACAGCGCCTGATACAATTGTGATGGATGACGCACCAGCTGCAAAGGATCGGTCGGGAAAATCATGCCCCAGGCAAAGTTGGGATCGGTCACCTGACGGCCATACAATTCACCGCCAATAAAATTACCAATCCGGCCAAACATCAGCCCCGTTGGTACGCAGGGTGCGATAAAATCCAGGGTCTGGAACCAGGTCATCTTGTATTTCCGGCACCACCACAGCATGGCCAGAATGACACCGAGGAAACCACCGTGGAAGCTCATACCACCGGTCCAGATCTGGAATAACCATAAAGGATCTGCGAGGAACTGAGAAAAGCCATAGAACAAGACATAACCGACACGGCCACCGATGATGACACCAAGCGCACCGAAGAAAATCAGGTCAGAGACCATATCTGGCGTCCAGCCACGTTGTTTGGCACGAAACGTTGCCAATCCCCAGGCAAATAAAAATGCCAGTAAGTACATCAGTCCATACCAGTGGACTTGCAGGGGCCCGAGCGAAATCGCGACGGGATCAATATTGGGATAGGTGAGCATTCCTGTTCCTTGTGATTCTGTTTTGCACAGATTTTAGCTGAAAGCAAAGAAAAATGTTGTACATTCAATGTGTAAAGATCGAGAGCGTAAATTATGTGTATCGTGGCACTGGCTTGGTGGGTTGTGGATGAGACCCCATTATGTCTGATTTCAAATCGGGATGAATTCTATCAGCGGCCTACACAGGCATTACATGAATGGGAAAATAGTCCGATTATTGCCGGGCAGGATTTACAGTCGGGCGGTACTTGGATGGGTATTACCGCTTCCGGTCGCTGGGCAGTAATTACCAATTTTCGTGATGGACAGGATAAAGGGCATTATCCGACTTCACGTGGACATATCATCCAGAACTTTTTAGATTCTGACTTAACACCGATCCGATTTGCTCAAGATCTGGAACAACGTCAATGTGACTATGCCGGCTTTAATCTTTTTATTGGAAATCAAGATCAGGCCGTATATATGAGCAATCGCGGTGAAGCACCACAAGTACTGGCGCATGGCGTCTATGTGGTTTCCAATGGTCTGATGAGTGAAGACTGGTACAAGACCCGACATTTGCGCAAACGCTTTACCCAGGAATTTTTACCGATGCTGCAACAACAGTCAGTTTCGGAAGCTGATCTGTATCATGCAGTCTGGGATATTCTGGAAGATGAACGTAAAGTGATTCCTGAACTGCTGCCAGATACCGGCATTTCGGTTGAAATGGAACAGCTGCTATCGTCGACATTTATTCAAAGTCTAGCCTATGGAACCCGCTGTTCCAATTTTTTGAGAATGACCAACGATAAATGGCACTGGATCGAAAAGTCACAACAAGGTGCAACCGCAGGTCATACTATTGAGAAAATAATTAGCCTGAAATAATCACCGGATATGAAAAATGCCGACAGATGTCGGCATTTTTTTAAATCACTTCAGAGTTTAAGCTTTAGGGGTTTCTAACGATTCACCTGCAATGACACCACCATCTTTACGGGTAATCACGACTGTTGCTGAGCGTGGACGTGAATATGCACGACCAGTACTGATTAAATTTTCAGCTTGGTTGGCAGGCCAAGTACCACCCGGATGTTGCACGTTTACAAAAATGGCTTTGTAGTCAGGTGTCATGGTAACCCCTGTAATTTCACAGCCAGCAGGACCAACCAAGAAACGGCGTAGCTTCGAGTCATCTAGCTTCGCACCCATAGGTGTTTTTTGTGTGCCTGTGCCCGCTGTTGCGGTTTGTACAGAACCATCGCTCACTGAACCAGGAAGTGCTGCAAGCATCATGCAGTTGGTTGTATCCGTATATGCACCATCGTCAGTTTGTAACCATAATACGCCACGGTCATCAAACCACATACCATCTGGGCTAGAGAAATCATTTGCATCCGTCAAGCCAGAAAGATTTACACCTGGGATTGAATCTGCTTCGGCACCGAATAGGAAAATATCCCATGTAAATGATGTTGCAGTAACATCGTCACCTGTTTCACGGAAGCGAATGATATGGCCGTTGATGTTACCGCTCAGACGGTTCGTTGCATCATCATCGTCCGAGTACTGACGTGGGTTAGCTGCATCAATGGCATGACCGGTACCACGTTGTGAGTTATTGGTTAAAGTCACATAAACTTCACCATTTTCAGGATTTACGGCAACCCATTCAGGACGATCCATTTTGGTCGCGCCCGCTGCATCGGCAGCTAGGCGTGCATGCACCAAGATATCGGCCTGGTCTTTAAACTGATATTTGTCATAACTCGTAATTTTCGGGTTATTCATGGACAGTTCAAGCCATTCACCACGCGCTTCACCGGTAGCTTCATTAAAATCAAACTTGGCGACATAGAACTTACCTTTGTCCATGTATTTGTCACCAGCTGCATAGCCACCATTGATATCACTTGGATTCCAATTGGTTGCTGACACAAACTTATAAATGTATTCGCCCTGAGAGTCATCGCCCATATAAAATGCAAGTGGCTTACCTTCGATGGCACGGCTAACACGACAGTCTTCATGAGCAAAGCGACCTAAAGCGGTACGTTTTACTGGGCGACTACGGTTATCGAATGGATCAATTTCCACGATCCAACCGAAAGTATTAATCGAGTTGCGATAATCTTCTTGAGCTGTGTTCGCTAAAGCGGCAGTGTTCCAACGGCTGAACATATCTACAGATGAAAGTGTTGGAGCTGTAATACTCTGCCAGTTATAACCGCTTGCCTTATTGTTCACTTTATAGCGAGAGATGGCATGTTCAGTCATGGCATCACGTATATCTCCAGCGTCACCTTCTTTTTTACGTGCGATGTATTGGTTAAAGTTTTCTTCAGTGGTGAGATAGGTTCCCCACGGAGTATAGCCATTACCACAATTATTGATCGTACCGCGTGTAATCAAGCCAGTTGGGCTGAATGCTGTCTGTACCAAGGCATGACCTTTTACAGGGCCTCTAAATTCAATTTCACTTGCTGCAGTAATACGACGGTTAAATGGTGAGTCCAGATTCACGCTAACAGCTTGAGTGGCTGGATCTTTTTTCAAGTGAACAATTGAAACACCATGTGCATATATTTCACGGAGCGCTTCATCTTCAGTAATATCTTTTGGATCAAAAGCATTACCGCGAGGGTGTAGATCACCACGTTGCAGATATTCATGGTTCATGACCAACAGACCTTGATCAGATACTGTTGCATCATAATTTTGCTTAGCGGCATTCATACCGAAAAAGGTCATGCCGTCATGGTTATCGCCAACACGACGCTCATATGAAATACCACTTGGAATATTGTTTTCATCCCAAACTGGCAGGCTTGAATTCAGAGGATCGCCTACAGCGTGCAAGATTTTGAAATCGTAGCCTTCAGGCACCGAAAATTGTTCTAAAGTATTTTTCTCGACTGCCTTAAATTTTAGCGAGCTTGGTTTCGCTGTTAAATCTGGTTCAGTTGATGGTGGAGTAGGATTGTCTGAGTTATTTGGTTCATCATCGTCATCACTACAACCGGTTAAAGAAGCTGCCAAAGTTAAGGCAACTGCACCACCAGCTGTTTTTTTGATCAATTCGCGGCGGTTAATATTTTTTTGCAAAATTTGAGTGAATTCTGCATTCCCCGAGTTGTTGCTGTCATAATCGTCATTGAAATCTAAATAATCTGTCATTTTTTAGTTCCTGGCAAAAAAGGCTTGGTTATAAAGTTATGAACAAAATAGACTTAAAGTATGACAATCTGGTTAAGTCAATATTTCAATAAAGTTAAATAAATCAATGTCTTTATTTGTATAAAACAAAAAGACAGCCTTGGCTGCCTGAGTTAAATATGATTCTTTTTGTTTTTGGGTTGTAGTTATTATTGATCGGTTAAACGCCGTTTTTCGATCAGTTTTCCGGCCAGCAAACCCAGTTCAAACAGCAACCACATCGGTACAGCCAACATGATCATCGACAGTGCATCTGGTGGGGTCACGAACATCGCGACAAAGAAACAGCCGACAATAATAAAGCGCCGTTTCTCCACCAGGGTTTGTGTTGAAACTGCCCCAATCAGGATTAAAACCAAGGTAATAATCGGGATTTCAAAGGTAAAACCAAAGACCAGAAACAGCTTTAAACAGAAGCTAAGATAACTGTTAATGTCGGTCATCGGTGCCACAGTTTCCGGCGAGACACTGATAAAAAAATGCAGGATCGAAGGTAAGGCCACAAAGTAGGCAAAGCTGATCCCGGTATAAAACAGCACAATACTGCCGATCAAAAGCGGCAGTGCCAGACTCTTTTCTTTGGCATATAACGCCGGTTTAACAAATGTCCAGAGCTGATACAGAATAAACGGCATTGTGATCATCAGCGCCACAAAGAAATTCAGCTTAAACGGTGCCATGAATGTTGCCGTCACATCCGTGGCAATCATGGTCGAGCTGGCAGGCAATTGTGCCCGTAAAGGTTCAGATAACCATTGATAGGTCTGATTGGCAAAGGGCAGCAAACAGAAAAACAGGCCAATCAGGACAGCAACCACTTTAAACAGATGTTTTCTTAACACCACCAAATGCTGGGTAATCGGCATCTCTTCAAGGTTCAGCGCTGCAGCATCATTTGAAGCAGGTGTGGTCGGTGAAGACGTCATACGGCCACCTTCATTTCTGTATAGCGTTGTTGGGAAATCACTGCTTGAGTTTGTGCAGGCTGAGGTAAATACACCACTGATACGGGCTGTACTACAGGCTGATAGCGAAGCACGGGCTGGGCAGCCTGAGGCTTTACTTTTAATTCATCAGTTGCAATCGGCTGCTGCAAATCTGCCATTTGTGCCTGCATCTTGGCTTCGAGTTGCTGGATCCGCTGCATTTCGGCCTGCATCTGTTCTCGCAGTTCGGACAAGCGTAATTCACGATCCAGATCGTTCTGAACATTGCTGACCATGCGCTTGATCTTGCCATACCATGTTCCGACAAAACGGACTGCCTCAGGTAACTTGTCTGGCCCAAGCACCAGAAGTGCAATAATCCCAAAAATCAGCAGCTCGGTCATTCCGATATTGAGCATAGCGGACTCTTAACTCTTGATTGAGGTTTCAGGGGTTTTGACTTGTGCATCAATCGTTCGCGGTTCTTGCAGCTTGGCCATTTCTACTTCTTCATCTTTGACTGATTTTTTAAAGTCTTTAATTGCACCGCCGACATCTTTACCCAGGTTTTTCAGCTTCGATGTACCAAACAATAAAATCACCACAATTGCAAAAATCAGCACATGCCAAATTGATAATCCTGCCATTATTTTATCCTCTATATTTCATGCCCCTATCTCAGCAGGCTTGTATGACAATGCAGTGACGCTTTAATGACAGTTTGCCGACACGGCAGCAGGGTAATGAGTAATTCATATGAAAAATCTATCATTAGATGAAAAGGATGCTGTGCTAGCATATAACCTGATATGGAAATCTCAGCAGCACTGTCATGGCCTTGATTCTTCCCCTGCTGTCTTTTTTGATTGGTTATTGGGGCGTGCAATATTTAAAGCCAATTCGACCTGTCTTGGCGGCTTTATTGGCACGTGTCCTGATTCCTGTGCTGATTATTTACAATATGGTGTTTTATAAAGCGGGCAGTCTGTGGCTGATGGGCTTTAGTATTTTTAGTTCAATTGTGCTGTTTAGCCTGTTTTATTATTTTGCCAAAGATAAATTGCGTGCGCTGTGTTTTAGCTATTTGAATGGCGTATGGCTCGGTCTGCCGTTTGCCTTAGCAGTGTTTGGCACTGACGCAATGTCGACCATGATTGCACTTTATATTGGTGGCTCATTATTTGGGAATGTCAGTGCTGTCATTGCCGTGAGCCAAACTCGCCAAGATTGGACATTTATTCTGAAAAATGTCCTGCAATCACCACCGGTGATCGCACTCAGTATTGCAGGGGTTTTATCATTTTGGGACTTTAGTCATTATGAGTTTCATCCCACCCTTCAATGGGCATATGCAGCCAATAAATTTTTAGTCACTTTTGCAGGAATGTGCATTTTGGGCATGTGGCTTCGTCATGTCCGTATTCAGCTGAGGGATTTAAAGCGCAGTCTGGTGCTGATCAGCGGGCGCTTTATTTTTGCATTAGGCTTGGCTGGTATTGCCTATATATTCTTGCCGATTCCACATCAGCTCCTGACTTATAGTGTAATGATGATGTATTTCTTATTGCCACCGGCAGCGAACATCGTGGCTTTAGAAACCCATTATCAGGGCACAGGGCATTCTGCTAAATATATTGCTTCGGGGACGATTGCGAGTGCAATTTTGATTGGGATCTATGGGCTGGTGTTGCATGCGGTGATGCCTACGCTATAAAGTTTCCTTTTTTGGAGAGAAGGCTAGAAAGAGTTATAAAGTCCCCCCCCTTTGAAAAATGGGGATTTAGGGGGATTCTTGATAAGAGGTAAATTTGAATCCCTCCCGACCTCCCTTTGGAAAAGGGAGGGGTAAAACAAATTATTTCGCCAAACTGGCTTTAAACAGCTGCATGGCCTGACCACGATGACTGATTTTATTCTTTTCTTCTTTGCTCATTTCTGCACTGGAAATACCGAGTTCCGGCAACCAGAACAGCGGGTCATAACCGAAGCCATTTTCACCGCGTGCTGCTTCTAAAATTTCACCCGTCCAGATGCCCTGGAAAATTTGTGGCAGTGGATCTTCAGCATGTTGAACCAGTGCCAGTACACAGACAAACATGCCTTCAATCGCTTCGCTATCTTTACGCAATGGTTTCAAATCTGCCAGCAGTTTCTTATTGTTGGCGGCATCATTGCCATGTTCACCGGCATAACGTGCTGAGTAGATCCCAGGAGCTCCGCCAAGAACTGGCACACAAATGCCTGAATCATCGGCAATCGCAGGTTTACCTGAGATTTTAGAGGCATGACGTGCCTTGATAATGGCATTTTCAACAAAGCTTAAGCCATCTTCGATGGCATCTTCGATGGCATCTTCGATATTCAATTTACCTTGCGCCACGACTTCAACAGGTAATTGTAATTCAGCAAACATTTTCTCAAACTCGGCAATTTTACCTTTGTTATTACTTGCCAATACCAGTGTGCCTTGGGATAACCAATCTGTAGAAGCCATGTGTCACTCATTCTCTAAATATCAATCGTGCTATTTTAACTGCCATTGCGGGTTTGTAGGCAATAAAAAAGCACCCGAAGGTGCTATTTATACCATTCAGCTTTATTGTGCCTGAATCCATCTGTCGGCACGGTCACGCGCCTGACGGATCTGTTCCTGGGTCAAGTTTGCCGCCAATGCTGTTTTCTTGCCTTCAGAAAGGGTAATCACTTTATTGTCGAGCATGCCATCACGGGTAGACAGTTCATACCACTGATAAGCACCCATGTAGTTTTTCTTTTTCTCTTCCATCATGGCCAGGTTAAAGCTGGCACGGTTATCACCACGGCTGGCTGCTTTTTCAAAATACTGACGTGCCAGCGCTTCATCTTTTCGGGTGCCCATGCCATCTGCCAGCATACGGCCGACATTTAACTGCGCCACGGCTAAACCTTGATCGGCAGCAGCTTTGTACCAGGCAAAGGCCTGTCGTTCATCTTTTTGAATGTCTTTGCCATACTGGTATTTGGTGGCCAGATAAAACTGTGCACCGGCCTGACCTGCTTTAGCTGCTTTGATCAGACTGTTGATATCCATTACTGAATACTGAGCCGCTTGACTGGCAACAGAAGGACTTGGAGCAACATAGTCGGCATGGGCTTGCATGCCAAAAAGTCCAGCCAGTAGCGTCGTACCTAATAATAATTTTTTCATAGCGCGCTCACTCGATAAATTGCGACTTCACCAAATAGATTAGGGAGATGTTTGCTCAGCAAACTATCTTCTTGATTCCCGTTCACAGCGAGTCGATTAATAATTTTGATGTTATTTTCCGCACAGAGTGCTTCAAAGTCACGGAATGTACATAAGTGGATATTCGGGGTGTTATACCACATATAAGGCAAGGCTTCAGAAACCGGCATTTTTCCTTTGATCGCCAAGAAAGAACGGGTCTTCCAGTGGGCAAAGTTTGGAAACGTAATAATGGCCTGTTTCCCTACACGCACCATATCACGCAATAATACGTCAGGTGCATCTACAGCCTGCAAAGCTTGTGCCATGACCACATTGTCAAAAGACTGGTCGGCAAAGCGGCTTAAACCGAGGTTTAAGTCTTGTTGGATGATATTTAACCCGCGACTGACCGCAATTGCAATCTTTTCCTGATCAATTTCTAATCCGTATGCACGAATATCGTGTTTTTTACTCATTTGTGCCAGCAGTTCACCATCGCCACAACCGAGGTCGAGTACGCTAGAACCGGGCTTAATCCACTTTTCAGCGAGTTGTTGATCGATACGCATTATACGGCCTCCTTCGGTGTGGCTTTCAGGTGTTCTTCACCACCCAGGAATGCACGCAAAGATTTTACATACAGGGGAATCGGGAACAGGAAGGAATCGTGACCCTGTTCGGCATCAATATCCAGATAGCTCACCGGTTTATGGTTGCTAATTAAGGCATCCACAATTTCCTGCGAGCGGGCAGGGGTAAAACGCCAGTCAGTGGTGAAGGACACCACCAAAAATTTGCACCGGGTATGGGCCATGGCTTTTTTCAGTGACTGCTCATATTCACGTGACGGATCAAAATAATCCAGTGCTTTGGTCATGATCAGATAGGTATTGGCATCAAAGTTACGGCTGAACTGTTCACCTTGATAACGCAAATAACTTTCGACCTGGAATTCGACATCAAAACCATACATAAATTTGCCAGATTTCAGATCACGGCCAAATTTCTGCTTCATGGCTTCTTCGGACAGGTAGGTAATATGACCGACCATACGTGCCAGAATTAGACCACGTTTGGGATAGCTGTCATTTTCCAGATAACGGCCGTTGTGGAAGTCAGGATCAGACAAAATTGACTGACGTGCTACTTCATTAAAGGCAATATTCTGTGCTGAAAGTTTTGGCGCACTGGCAATAATCACACATTTTCTTAAACGGTTCGGGTAATCCACTGACCATTGCAAGGCCTGCATGCCACCCAGAGAACCGCCAATGATGGCATCCCAGGTATCAATTCCTAAACGATCAGAGAGCAGGGCTTGGGTTTTGACCCAGTCACGCACGGTGACCAGTGGAAAATCCGGACCATAAGGACGGTTTTCATTTTCAGGATTGGGTGAAGTCGGGCCGGTAGAGCCGTTACAACCCCCAATATTATTTAAAGACACCACAAAGAATTTTGAGGTATCGATGGCTTTGCCGGGCCCGATACATGCGTCCCACCAGCCGGCTTTTTTGTCATCTTCATGATGATAACCTGCGGCATGGTGATGGCCAGAAAGGGCATGACAAATCAGGATGGCATTCGACTTATCGGCATTTAAACTGCCGTAAGTTTCAAGCATCAGTTCAAAACGTGGGAGGATGCGACCGCATTCAAGCTCTAACGGCTCTTCAAATTGGAACTTTTGTGGGACAACAATGCCCACTGAGTCAGCTGAAAAAGACACGGGGAGGATTCGCCTTAAATCTTGAGTATGAATAATAAAAGGATACCACTAGCGGATATCCTTCTAAAGTCATTTTAGTGCTATGAATTATTGCTAATTCTAATAGCGCTTTTTAGACTGCTGCAGCAATCACTTGATCGGTGCTCAAGACACCCTGATCAATCAGACGGTTGGTACATGCAATAATCGCTTCAATTGAAGAGGTCACGATGTTGTCATGTACCCCTGCACCAAAGGCCGATTTACCGGTACCTTTGACTTGAAGCTCAATCAAGGCCAAGGCTTTGGCATGCGCGCCAGAACTGATGCTGCGCTCTTCATAGTTCACCACATCAATCGGCAACTGAAGTGCATCCAGGATTGCAGAAATTGGACCATTGCCTTCACCGCGAACACGACGGGACTGACCCTCAACTTCAAGATCCAGCTCAATCACCTGATTGCCATTGTCATCCGACAATTTGTAGTTTTTGGTCGAGTAATGGGCATGTTTAATATCGACATAGGTCTCTTTAAACAATTTCCAGATCTCGGTTGCAGAAATCTCAGTACCTTGTTCATCGGTACGTTTCTGTACAATTTGCGAGAATTCGATTTGTAAACGACGTGGTAAAGTCACGTTGTAATTCGATTCCAACAAGTAGGCAATCCCGCCTTTACCTGACTGTGAGTTGACGCGAATCACGGCATCATAGTCACGACCCAAGTCTTTCGGATCGATTGGTAAATATGGCATATCCCACATTTCCTGGTCTTTCTGGAATTCGAAACCTTTTTTGATGGCATCCTGATGCGAACCCGAGAATGCAGTGAAGACCAAATCACCGGCATATGGGTGACGTGGATGTACTGGCAAACCGGTACATTCTTCAACAGTCGCGATGATTTCGTTAATGTTGGAGAAATCCAGATTTGGTGCAACACCCTGGGTATACATGTTCAATGCAATCGCCGCCACATCGACGTTACCGGTACGCTCACCATTTCCGAAGACACAGCCTTCCACACGGTCAGCACCAGCCATGATCGCCAATTCAGATGCTGCGATGCCACAACCACGGTCGTTATGACAATGTACAGAAATGATCACGCCGTCGCGGCGCTGGATATTGCGGTGCATCCATTCAATCTGATCGGCATAGACGTGTGGACCTGACACTTCCACTGTTGCTGGCAAGTTCAAGATCACTTTATTGGTCGGTGATGCTTCCCAGATTTCAGTCACAGCATCACAGACATCTTTTGCGACTTCTAATTCAGTCGCAGTGAAACATTCCGGACTGTACTGGAAGACAAATTCAGTTTCAGGCTGTTTTGCGGCATATTCTTTGACTTTTTGTGCTGCATTGACGGCTAATTGTTTTGCGCCCGCTACATCTACATTCAAGACTTTCTCGCGGAAAGTCGGTGAATTGGAGTTGTAGATATGCACAATGGCACGTTTTGCACCCTGTAAAGATTCAAAGGTACGAGCAATTAAATGATCACGGGCTTGAACCAAAACTTCGATATAAACATCTTCAGGAATATGATCTTCTTCAATCAATTTACGAGTGAAATCAAAGTCAATTTGCGATGCTGAAGGGAAACCAATTTCAATATGCTTGAAACCGATTTTCACCAACATCTGGAACATCTTGAATTTTTGCTCCATGTTCATTGGCTCGAAGATCGCCTGGTTACCATCACGCAGGTCAGTACTCATCCAGATTGGCGCTTTGTTGATTTCATTGTTCGGCCATTGACGGTCTGGTAAGTCCACACGTTGATACATGCGACGGTATTTTTTACTTGGATCAGCCAACATCATGAGAGAGCTCCTTGTGTAACCTGATAGAGTCTGCGCTTGGTTGAAGCACTGGCAAAGGTTACCGAATAGATTGTGTCTATAATCGTCTACATACAGATTGGAACCAGCATTAAAACTAAAAATCTTCTGGAATATTTGGGATTTAGTTTTAATCACAAAACCTGCATGATCAACTTATAACTTTAAGTTTAATCCAGTTAAACCGAAAAGTTTTTGCTTTTTTAATAGATTTTAGTCGTATCTTAATAAAGATTTTCTTATAAGCTTTAAGTTTTGAAAAATATTCCCATGTATTTTAAGTATAGTGTTTTATATTTTCTTAATTTTGAAATAAGCCGTTATTTTTTACACCCAATCATGCCATATCAGCCTCTGTTTTTAGAAAAGATAGCCCTAGATGGCTAAAGACATTTAATCCGGGCAAGCTTTTAAAGCTCGGCCCATTTGCGCATGAGGTTGTGATACAAATTGGTCAGTTTCATAACTTCGGCATGCTGATCACCCAGCTGCATTCTCAGGTTTTGAATACTCTGATCCAGATTAAACAGCATATGCCGTTCTGCATCATCCCGGATCATGCTTTGTACCCAGAAAAATGAGGCAATTCGGCAACCTGAGGTGATTGGGGTGACTTCATGCAAACTGGTGGATGGATACAGAATCATATCGCCGGCAGGCAGTTTCACTTCGTGATAGCCATAGGTGTCTTCAACCACCAGTTCACCACCGGCATATTCTTCAGGTTCACTCAAAAAAACCGTACAGGATAAGTCGGTTCTGAGACGTTCATTCGTGCCGCGAATACGGCGAATGGAGTTGTCGACATGGAAACCGAAGGCTTCGTTATTTTCATAACGGTTGAACAGAGGGGGAATGATATCGAGTGGAATCGCAGCCGATAGAAATAGCGGATGTTGACCCAATGATTCAAGAATAATATTACTTAAATGATGGGTCAGGGGATAATCTTCAGGCAATTGCTGATTCTGTTTCACCGTTGCAGAGAGCGTACCAGCCGTAACCTTGCCATTCACCCACTCGATTTTATTCATCTCCTCACGGAAATATTGTACTTGTTCTTTGCTCAGTACGTTTGGAATATGATGCAGCACGAAGACTTTTCCTGAATATTTTATATTGAAAATAGCATAGCCCCCATAAGGAGGCTATGCGCTTACATTGAATTAATATTTAAAGTTGATTGCCAATACTGCGCTACGACCTTCTGCTTCAGTGGCATAGTGAGATGCATAAGCTTTAGTGAAGTAACGTTCATCAGACAGGTTGTTGACGTTTAATTGCAAATCAACATTTTCATTCACGTTATAACGCGCCATGGCATCATAACGGACATAACCTGGAACCCACTTGGTATTGGCTGCATCACCATAAACTTTATCCATTGCCACAGCACCCGCACCTAAAGTTAAAGCTGGAGTTATTGCATAAGTTGTCCACAGGGTTGCAGAGTTTTTAGGCACATTCTGCATTTGTTTACCTTTGGCAGGGTTATCCGGTGTACACACGCCTTGACGGTTACAAGATGGGCCTGGATTCACAGTTTCGCTGTCTAGATAAGTATAGCCAGCTGAAACTGCCCATTTATCGGTAATGTTACCGTTTAAGCCCAATTCGATACCATCAACTTGGGTTTCACCGCCATTAGTATATGTACTAGCATCCAGTTGAATCCGCGTATTTTGTTTTTCTGTTCGGAAAATGGCAGCAGTTAAATTCAGTTTTTCATCTAATAAGTCCCATTTTGTTCCGATTTCAAAAGTACGAGCTTCTTCAGGGTCAAGGTCTTTATTGTTGGCATTGACTGTTGCTTCAGAGCCATCACCTGCATCAATCCCTACTGGGTTTGCAGAAGTCGAATAACTCGCATAGATCGAACCATTTTCTACAGGTTTAAATGTTAAGCCTGCTTGATATGAGAAAAAGTCCGTATTGTTTTCAATTTTTACACCGGTTGCATTGGTTTTAAGTTCCGTATCGAATTTATCCCAACGTGCACCTAGATCGACTATCCATTGAGGATTGATTTCGATGCTGTCTAATAAATAGATAGATGTTGTTTCTGCAGTTGTTGTGGTGACGGCTTTATTTACAGTAATACTGCCTAACCATGGATCTCGTGAATTAGGGTTAAGAGCAGAAGTACACCAGTATTCAGATGCAGCACCTTGTCCATAACCGTAATTTGTAGAACATGCACCAGATGCAGGGTTACCTCCAATTGGGTTGGTCATTACAGGTTTACCATCTTTATCAAAGACTGGGTTGCCAGCAGCATCAACTGTTTGAACAGGTTTAACATTGCCAGAATTGTTAACTGTATAATTGCCTTTATCTGATTCTAGATAACTATATTCAGCACCGATGTTAAAGCTATGTTGTAAAGCACCTGTATTAAACTTGCCGCGTAAGCTTAGCTGATCGCTATAGCCTTCTGTGTCGGTAATACGCGTATTGGCACGGCGCCAAACTTCATCATTGGCAATATTTTTTTGACTATCGTCAGGTTGAGTCCATACATAATCATTTTTTGATCGGGTATAACTTGCAATGTTAGAAAGTGTTAAATTTTCATTTAAATCATGTTCTAACTTAAATGTACCAATTTGATTTTCTTGTTTTTGGAAGTCACGATTAAGCCATCCGTAGTAAATGCCTTGTTTTACATCAATGGGTTTACCAGTAGTATCAGCAGTTCCAAGTGTCCCGTAAGGTACACCAGCATCAGGCGTATCATCAGACTTTAAGTAGTAATAGCCCAAAGTCGCGCGAGTAGGGGTGTCCAGACCAAAGCTAATACTTGGCGCAATACCGGCACGTTTATATTCCGCACCATCTTTCTGGCCAGCTTTTTCATTATGATGGCCCATTACCGCAACACGTGCTGCGATACCATTTCCGAAATCTTTATTGCCATCTAAAGTAATACGTTGATAGTTATCTGTGCCGCCAGCGACCGAGCCTTCTAAAAAGTCACCTTTCTTCGCAACTTTAGAAATCATGTTGATGCTACCACCGGTCGCTCCTGCGCCGCCCATGGCAGACGCAGAACCTTTAGTCACTTCGACCTGTTCGACAGCAAACATTTCACGGTTTTGTGAAGTGGCATTACGAACGCCGTCTACATACATGGAGCTTTCAGAGTTATAACCACGAATAAACGGACGATCGCCGTTTGGATTGCCCCCTTCACCTGCACCTAGGGTAATACCCGGCACAGTACGTAAAGCATCACTTAAAGTCGTCACTTGCGTATCTGCAATTAGCTGTTTTGAAATGACGGATACTGATTTTGGTGTGTCGAGTAAAGGCGCAACAAATTTGCTATTCGCAGATTGATCTACTTTTAAGCTGGGTGCTTGTTCAGCTTTGACTTCTTGATGAATAGTTTCTAACTGGATCACCTGTTCTTCTGCCATCGCAGATCCAGCTACTATTGATAAAGATGAAACAATTGCAGAGGAAACGATTTTTTTACGTGTTTTAATGAAGGTCATGTTAAACCTAATAGATGAATGCTGAAAATGTATGCGAATAATAATGATTCTTGTTTTTATTTTTATCTTTTTATTATGGGAATTCATGATCTTTAAGAAAATATTAAATGAGTTTATAAATGTAATGATGTAACAATCATTATTTAAGTTTATGTTTTTGATGGATATTGATTAAGCAAACTGATTGTTAATTTTTTATTGAGAATAATGATGTTTATAAAAGGGTAGATATAGGCATTATTGGGGGAAGTATGGGTCTAGACATAAGAAAAACCCTGCCGAAGCAGGGTTTTTTTAAGAAATGTATTTCTTAGAATTTAAAAGTAGTGCTTAACTGAACGCGACGACCTTCTTGAGTGTTAGTATAACGATTGTGGTAATCATCGATACTACCACCCACATATTGGTAATCTACAAAGTTTTTATCGAAGATATTATAAAGCGCAACACCGATATCTACATTATCATTCACTGTGTAATTAGTACCAAGATGCCACTGTGTATAACCCTCATAGTCACCTAAAGCATCTTTTACTTCACCAGCAGTACGAATTTGACTGCTTCGGTATTCACCACGTAACCATAATGACATGTTATCAGCAGGAGTATAGTTAACTAAAAGGTTGGCAACATGCTCGGCATTATCAGCGTCTTCGGTTTTGATGCCTAAAGCATCTGTAAGTTCACCTTTTGTCCAAGTATAGTTACCAGAGAGTTTCCATTGGTCGTTTACTTGATAAGCAGCTCCAACTTCAATACCATGTGATTCAGCTTCATCTGCATTATATGGGCGAGCTAAAGTTAAATTACGGTTTGCTGCAGTATTCCAATCAATTCCCCATTCTTGGAATTTTGCATTACAGGCACTAATATTACCTGTACAGTCAAATCCGATTGGGTGACCGTTATAACTAACGCCAGGTACGTAAGTCCCTTTAGCAACTAAATCAGCAATATCTTTATCCTGAATATGAACTAAAGAGTAACCTGCACCTACTGTAGTGATTTTATTTTTAGTCTTGTTTTGGAAGAATGTTACATTGGCATTAAAACCAGCTTGGTTGTCAAAGTACATACCAATTTCGTAGTTTTCACTTGTTTCTGGCTCTAAGGTAGCGCTACCTAAAACAGGCGAACGACCTTGGCTAGCAACGTTGGATAAACCTTGTGTCAATTGCTCTAAACGTGGCACTTTATAGCCTTCAGAATAGCCACCTTTTGCAGTCCATTGGTCATTTACATTCCACACGACATAGGCACGTGGCGTAAAGAAGTCACCAAAGCTACTATGGTCATCAAAACGACCGCCTAATGTTAAGTTTAAATTAGGTAAAATTGTCCAAGTGTCTTCGATAAATAGACCATATTGGTCAAAAGAAAGCTCAGGATTGGTACGGCGGATACCATCTTTTACGCTTGATTCCCACCACTGTGCACCGACAGTTAAGCTATGATTTTCAAATTTTTGTGTACTAAATTTAGTATCGAAATAAGTATCTTCACTTGTCAGTTTGCGGTCATGGAAACTGGTTTTTTCAGCAGTATTTAACATGCCTGCAGGGATTAAACGACCAATAGTTTCAGTTTCAACATGTGAAATACTGCTTTCAAGTTTACCAAAATCAGCATTCCATTCATGTGAGATGTAGCCTTTAGTGCGCTCATATTCTTGGCTTGGACCATAACCTTGTGTTGCTGATGGTGCAATTGGTCGTCCTGTAGCATCTAAATAAGTACCTAACTGCCCACGACTGTTATCAAACCATTGCTGTGTGTTTTCAACATCTAAAGAAATGGTATGGTCGGCATGTGGGGTAACGGTAATACGTGCACCTAAAGTTTCAATATCAGACTTAGTCGGGCTGTTACCTTGAGTTAAAGCACCAGTAGGAGTTGTTAAGTAAGACTGTTGGCGTTCTGCTTTACGACCACGTAATTGCACGCCAACTAAATCTTTAATCACAGGACCAGATGTAAATACTTCAGCAGAGTATTGATTACCAAATTCAGAGCTTTTTGGTAATACTGTACCGCTTAATGTTACTGATCCGGACCATTCATCATTCACTTTTTTAGTGATGATGTTGATCACACCACCCATCGCATCAGAACCATACAGGGTAGACATTGGTCCACGGATGACTTCGATACGTTCAATCGCAGAAATAGGTGGAATAAAGTTGTTGTTTGACTCACCAAAGCCATTTGGTGTGATGCTACCAACTGAGTTTTGACGTTTTCCATCAATCAATACTAAAGTGTATTCAGCAGGCATGCCGCGCATACGAATATTGAGGGTGCCTGTTTTACCCGCAGAAGGGCTAATATCAACACCTTCAACACCTTTCAAAGCATCAGCTAAAGAAGTAATTCGTTTTGTTTTAAAGTCATCTTGAGAAAGTACAGTAATTGAAGCAGGTGCATCCGTAATCTTTTGTTCATAACCCGCTGCTGAAACCACAATTGTAGATAATTGTGTTACTGGTACATTGGTATTATTTGTTTCAGCATGTGCAGAAGCAGCTGTAACCCCAAGAATAGCCACTGCAAGTGGGCGAAGATTAAAATTACGCATAACCGAAATTCCGAGATGGAGAAAGTTAAAGATTCAAATCAAATTTCAGGAATATTAATGATAATATTTATCATTTGCAATAAAAATATACAATTCCTTCATTTCAATTTAATCGCCTGAATATTTGAAAAGATGCCAATTCAAGTAAAAAAAGGGTTTAAAAACTGGAACTCGCGCGTATTTTTTGTATATCCTTAAATGTTGTCATATAATGTGGCACATTTTTATAAACCTGTTATAACCTAATATATAGAGGAAGCCATGCAAGTAACTTCTGAAGCGGTTTCGGGCGTTGCCCGTCGTTTAAATGTTTCTGTACCGACGAGCCGTATTAATGAGCAATTTGAAGCTCGTTTAAAACGCACTGCTAAAACTGCGAAGATCAACGGCTTCCGTCCAGGTAAAGTGCCTGTAAACGTAGTTCGTCGTGAATACGGCGCGGGTATCTACCAAGAAGTGGTAAACGATATTATTCGTGACACAGTTTTCGAAGCAATCCAGCAAGAGAAAATCAATGCTGTGGGCATGCCAAACATCGAAAAAACTGAAATGAAAGACGACGCGCTGGTATATACAGCGACTGTTGAAGTTTATCCAGAAGTTGAAGTGAAATTCGAAGGTCTGGAAGTTGAACGTAAAGCAACTGAAGTCAACGATAAAGACGTTGAGAAGATGATCGAAAATCTTCAAAAACAACGTGCTGCTTGGGCTGAAACCAAAGGCATGGCTAAAAAAGACATGCAAGTGACTTTCGATTTTGAAGGTACGGTTGATGGCGAGAAATTTGAAGGCGGCGCTGCTGAAGACTTCAAACTTGTACTCGGTTCTGGCCGTATGATTCCTGGCTTCGAAGACGGCATCGTTGGTATGAAGAAAGGCGAAGAGAAAGTGATTGATGTAACTTTCCCTGAAGATTACCAAGCTGAAAACCTTGCGGGTAAACAAGCTCAATTCAAAATCACTGTGAAGCTTGTTGAAAAACAAAAACTTCCAGAAATTGATGCTGAATTCCTGGAAATCTTCGGTGTGTCTGAAGAAGAAGGCGTTGAGAAGTTGAAAGCTGACGTTCGTAAAAACATGGAACGTGAAGTGAAAAACGGCCTGCGTAACCAGGTAAAAGGTGCGACTTTTGATGCGCTTGTAGCTGCAAACGAAGTTGAACTTCCAGCGGCTATGCTTGCTCAAGAAATTGACCGTCAACGTCAACAAATGATTCAGCAGTTCACTCAACAGTTCGGTGCTCAAGGTGCGCAAGCATTTGATTCAAGCATGCTTCCAGACGAATTGTTCAAAGAACAAGCTGAAAAATCTGTAAAACTTGGTGTATTGGTTAGCCGTGTTTTAGCTGATGCGAAAATCGAAGTAGATGCTGCACGTGTTGAAGCGTATATCCAAGACATGGCGTCTTCTTATGAAGATCCAAACGAAGTGATCGAATACTTCAAAAACGATGCGCAACAACGTCAACAAATCGAAGCTGTTGTACTAGAAGACCAAGTTGTTGATTACATTTTGGCTTCTGCTAAAGTAACTGATGCGACTGTAAGCTATGAAGACTTATTGAAAGAGCAGCAAGCTCGTCAACAAGCTTAATTTTAGCTTTCCATAAAAAAGGCGCTTGATGCGCCTTTTTTTCATATTGATGCCTGAAAAAAGCATTTCTGATTTTCACAAAACTAATGCAAAAAATATGATGGATTTATTGGCGAATTTTTTGCAATTTCAGTGATTATCCCTCATATTGTGATTATGGGTTAGGTCACAAAAAATTTAGGAATAAATAAACGTATGTATGTTCCAACGATTGAAAACGCTTTAGTGCCAATGGTGGTAGAACAATCCTCTCGTGGTGAGCGTTCTTTTGATATTTATTCACGCCTTTTGCGTGAACGTGTAATTTTTATGACGGGCGAAGTTGAAGACAATATGGCGAACCTTATCGTTGCGCAAATGTTGTTTTTAGAGGCTGAAAATCCAGATAAAGATATTCATTTATATATCAACTCGCCAGGTGGTTCAGTGACTGCAGGTATGGCAATTTATGACACCATGCAGTTTATCAAACCTGACGTGGTGACCTATTGTATGGGGCAGGCAGCATCTATGGGTGCCTTCCTGCTCAATGCCGGAACTAAAGGTAAGCGTTACTGCTTAGAAAATGCCCGTGTTATGATTCATCAGCCACTCGGTGGTTTCCGTGGTCAGGCTTCGGATATTGAAATTCATGCCCGTGAAATTCTATTTATTAAAGAACGTTTAAATCGTTTAATGGCTGAACACAGCGGTCAGGAATACGAGAAAGTAGCACGCGATACAGACCGTGATAACTTTATGACTGCTCAGCAAGCGAAAGAATACGGTCTTGTGGACGAAGTTTTAACTAAACGTCCATAAGTTTTAAAGATTCAGATAGTGGAGTAAATATGTCCGAACATCCTCAAGGACAAAAGCATTGTTCATTTTGCGGTAAAACGCAGTCTGAAGTCGGGAAGCTGATTGCAGGCGAGGACGCATACATTTGTAACGAATGTGTGGACGTATGCTTAGATTTGGTTCAAACCAGTCAACAGGTGGAAACCAATGACTGGGCCAATCGTCCTTTGCCGAAACCACAGGAAATCCGTGCGGCCTTGGATCAATATGTCATTGGTCAGGATATCGCAAAAAAGACCTTGTCGGTTGCAGTGTATAACCATTACAAGCGCCTGAAAGTGCAGAATAATGGCAAAAAAGCTGACGATTCAGTTGAACTTTCAAAAAGTAATATCATGCTGGTCGGCCCGACGGGCTCAGGCAAAACCTTGCTTGCACAAACGCTTGCGCGCCTTCTTGATGTACCCTTTGCCATGGCAGATGCAACCACACTGACCGAAGCAGGTTATGTGGGTGAAGATGTAGAAAACATTGTACAGAAGCTTTTGCAAAAAGCCGATTATGATGTCGAGAAAGCACAGAAGGGCATTATCTATATCGACGAGATCGACAAGATTACCCGCAAGTCTGAAAATCCATCGATTACGCGTGATGTATCGGGTGAAGGCGTACAGCAGGCTTTATTGAAAATGATCGAAGGTACGGTTGCTTCGATTCCGCCCCAAGGTGGCCGTAAGCATCCGCAGCAAGAATTCATTCAGATTGATACATCCAACATTCTGTTTATCTGTGGTGGTGCATTCTCTGGACTTGAGAAAATTGTGCAGCAGCGTCAGGAAAAAGGTGGCATCGGATTTACCGCAGAAGTGCGTAAAAAAGATGAAACCAAGAAGCTGTCTGATCTGTTCCGTCAAGTTGAAGCAACTGACCTGGTAAAATTTGGTTTGATTCCAGAATTTATTGGTCGTTTGCCGGTGATTGCCACTTTGGATGAGTTAGATGAAGAAGCATTGATGCAGATTCTGACTGAACCGAAGAATGCATTAACCCGTCAGTATCAACATCTGTTTGATATGGAAGACGTGGATCTGGTCTTTGAAGAATCCGCATTACGTGCCGTGGCGAAAAAAGCGGTTGAGCGTAATACTGGCGCGCGTGGTCTACGTTCGATCCTGGAAAATTCATTACTCGAAACCATGTATGACCTGCCAAGCCGTAGCGATGTCGGCACGGTGGTCGTCAATGAAGCGGTGATTAAAGGTGAAGCAGAGCCAGAATATCGTGCCGAGCGTCAACCGCATGAGCAGCAAGAGACAGCGACAAAAATAGATTTAAAAGTGGTGAATAGCAAATCTGCTTAACTGCTATTCATCCGAAACCTGCGAAAACTCCGTGTTTTCGCAGGTTTTTTATTTCCAAAAATAAAGCTGGGTGTTAATCTGATTGACTAGGTGTGGATGCCTAAAACTTATAAAAAATAAATCGCAAAGCACTTGCATATAAAAGAATAAAGACGCAGTGAGGGATAAGCATGCGTGGAGTCGCAATTGTACTCATCAGCAGTTTGGCATTGCTGGGGTGTCATGGTAAGAAAGCCGTCGTTGAGCCTACACAGTCACTCAGCACTCTAAAAAATATTGATCTTGAAAAAAAACCGGGCTTTGTGGAACAGCATCGTATTGGTATGTTTACTATTGGTGGCTGGGTCAATCAAAAGCAGGGCAATCAGTTTCAAACGGTGAAACCACAACATGATCAAGCCGCCATCGTGTATTTATACCGTCCTGATTCCAGATGGAACCGTCAGGAAATTGTCGCTGCCAGCCTGTTTATCAATCAAGAACATATTCCAAGTCTTTTGCATAATCATTATTACTGGATTGAAGTTCCTACAGGAACATATCGTTTAAGTACCAGTCGACCGTTGGGTGCTTTGCATTTTCAGAAGCCTAAATATCTGGATTTTAGTGTGGAAGCAGGACAATCCTATTTTATTAAATATGATGAAGAAAATATCAGCACGCGGCGTAGTGTCTCGGGGCCCTTCATGCTCATGCCGGAAAAGGTCGGTCTGAATGAAATTGCTTTTACTCAGCTTAAATCTCACAGTTTTAACTTTGTGGCGCAAGATCAGGAAACTGGCCAGATTCGCAAAAAAGCCCAGAAAATTGAACCAACTGTTTATGATCCATCATTAGATGTACAGTTGAAGGCACCTTTTAAACTTTGGGATCCGCGTACTTGGTAATGGAACATTTCCCAGAATAAATATAATAAAAAAGCACCCATAGAGGGTGCTTTGTTATTGCAGTCAAAATTAGCCTGCAGCAGCGTCCACGACTGGAATCTTGCCAATTTTAGCTTGCCAGATTTTCGGTGCAGTCGCGTGAATAGAAGTACCATTCACATCAACCGCGACAGAAACCGGCATATCTTTCACGACAAACTTGTAAATTGCTTCCATACCCAAGTCAGCAAACGCCACCACTTCAGCTTCACGGATCGCTTTCGATACCAAGTAAGCAGCACCACCCACAGCCATGAGGTAAGTTGCCTGGTTGTCTTTAATGGCTTCAACGGCAGCAGGACCACGGTCTGCTTTACCGATCATGCCGAACATGCCAGTTGCTTCAAGGACTTGACGTGTGAATTTATCCATACGCGTAGCCGTTGTTGGACCAGCAGGACCAACCACTTCATCACCGACTGGATCGACTGGACCGACGTAGTAGATAAACTTGCCTTTCAGATCAACAGGAAGTTCTTCGCCATTGTTGAGCATGTCGACCATACGTTTGTGTGCAGCATCACGACCTGTATAGATTGTACCGTTAAGAAGAAGCGTATCGCCTGGTTTCCAAGAGTTCATTTCTTCTTGTGTGATGTTGTCTAGGTCAACACGTTTAGAAGATGAAGAATCCCAAGTGACTTCAGGATAGTCTTCAAGTTTTGGTGCGATGATGTTGGCAACACCCGTACCATCAAGTGTGAAGTGTGCATGACGAGTCGCAGCACAGTTCGGGATCATACCGACTGGCTTACCCGCAGCATGACATGGATAATCTTTGATTTTAATATCAAGAACAGTGGTTAAACCGCCAAGACCTTGTGCGCCAATACCCAAAGCATTCACTTTTTCGAAGATTTCGATACGAAGTTCTTCAAGTTTAGATTGTGGACCACGACGAAGTAATTCGTCCATGTTGATCTCTTCCATCAATGCTTCTTTGGCAAGCATCATGGCTTTTTCAGCAGTACCACCAATCCCGATCCCAAGCATACCAGGAGGACACCAGCCTGCACCCATCGTTGGAACAGTTTTCAGTACCCAATCTACGATTGAATCAGATGGGTTCAACATTGCGAGTTTAGATTTATTTTCTGAACCGCCACCTTTGGCTGCTACAGTGATATCTACTTTATTACCAGGCACAAGCTTGTGGTAAATCACGGCAGGAGTGTTGTCTTTGGTATTCTTACGACCAAAAGCAGGATCGGCCAGAACTGATGCACGAAGCACGTTGGAGTTTTCTAAATAACCCTGACGTACGCCTTCATTGATTGCATCATCCAGGCCCATGGTTAAATCGAATTTAACATCCATGCCCACTTCAACAAATACGTTGACGATACCGGTATCTTGACAGATTGGGCGGTGGCCTTCTGCACACATGCGTGAGTTAATTAAGATTTGCGCGATCGCATCTTTAGCAGCTTTGTTCTCTTCACGATCATACGCACGGCTCATCGCTTGGATAAAGTCTTGTGGGTGATAGTAAGAAATGAACTGAAGCGCATCTTTAACCGATGTGATTAAGTCATCTTGCTTGATAATAGTTGTCATACAAATATCTCTTGAGCGGGCTGATAGCTAGCGGGCTAAATTATAAGACAAAAGAATCGGGTTGTGGGCATTTTGGGCGAGCATTGGCCGAAAGTTTATAGTTTAGGCAATTTAAAGGAGGACTTTAGCTGCTCAACGGGTCAAATATGACAGTAATTGGTCATATTTAGTGTCATATTTCAGACTAAAAATAGTCATATTTATTGTTATTTTTGATTAAGTGTTTGAATTTTAAAAGTTATTTAAAAATTAATAAAAAACCAGATTGTCATATAACTGTCATAAAACTTTTACATAATGCAGCTATTGAAACGGGAGATCTTAACAATGGTTACAGGTATTTTAATGGCGAGTGGTTTTTGTGTATATATCGCTGCAACTTGGATGTATGGTCAGAAAGAAGATCAAGCCTAAGCTTCATCTTCTTTTTTATTTTCAGGCATTAAATAATTAACCTTTCTTCAAATCTTCAAATCTTCAAATCTTCAAATCTTCAAATCTTCAAATCTTCAAATCTTCAAATCTTCAAATCTTCAAATCTTCAAATCTTCAAATCTTCAAATCTTCAAATCTTCAAATCTTCAAATCTTCAAA